>JAGRPC010000509.1 GCA_020439925.1 Verrucomicrobiia bacterium
GTATTCCCAGCTCTCGACCGTCTTGACGGACACCCCGAGCTGGTCGGCAAGCCACCTGCGTGGCTGGTCGATTCCCTCCCTCCAGGCCTTGATGTCGGCCCCAGTGAGTTTCGATCGGGTCATCCTAGAATGTAGGAACCAGAATCCTGACGAAATGGCAAGAGAAACTGACTCTGCTTTCGTGCTATATTGGGCAATTTGGAGACTCGCAATCGCAGGATGACAATTCCGCTCCTTCATGCTGTCATTTCCGTACGCACACCGCCCATTCTCCATGGCCAAAAATACCAATATCCAGTGGTGCGACAGCACGGTGAACCCGATCATGGGTTGCGCTGGCTGCGAACTCTTTCCTTCTCCCGGGAAGGTGCTGAAAGCAGTGGATGACGCGATCGCCGAGGCGACCTCCGATTGGAGGGAGGGAGATTCAAAAAAGTGTTTCAAAGCACTCATTGCCGAGGCCTACGCCGCCATCGAGGAGCCGCGGGAGGGGCACCGCAACGCCGTGACGACGACCAACATCTGGCACCTGCGCGAGAAGTTTTTCGATCGGGTGCGCGAGCGTTACGGGTCGGGTGCGGCCACGTCCGCTGAGGCCGTGGTTGAACGGGAGATCACCTGCTACGCGGCGGTGCTGCACATGAACAAGGGTCAAACTCTGGTGAAACCTTTCGGGGAGGGCCACAGCGGTCATGCCCCAACCTTCGAGCAGATAACCCACTTCCAGGGACGGGTGGATGGGGCAATCAAGTGGCCTGACTTGTTTGGGACCACCGACCCGGATCGGCCTTGGATCGATGGCCTGCCTCGACTGATCTTTGTCTCAGACATGGGCGACGCCTTCAGCCGGAAAAGTGATTTTCGTTTTCTCAAGAAGGAAGTGATCGAACCAGTTACCTCCGAACTCGGGCGCCAGCACCTATGGCTCTGGCTGACCAAGCGGCCCAAGTTGATGGCCGAGTTCGCCGAGGAGATTGGCGGGTTCCCCGAGAATGTCTGCGCCATGACCACCGCGACAGGGCCCGATCCCGAGAGTATGAAACGAATCGACGACCTGCGCCATGTGAAGGCATCGATGCGCGGCCTCTCCCTCGAACCTCTCTGGGACCGCATTCCCCCGGCGGAACTGGATCTAGGCGGTATCGATTGGGTCATCCTCGGTGGCGAGAGCGGGGCTTCCAAGGAAAACCTTCGCCCCTTCGCCCTGGAGTGGGCTGAAGAGCTTCGAGATCACTGCCGGACCAGGGGCGTGGCATTCTTTTTGAAGCAGCTCGGTGGACGGCCAATTCGGGACGGCCGTCCCCTTGAACTCGCTGTCGGAATGAAGGGCGGCAACTGGAACAAATGGCCGGACGAATCCCTGCGTATCAGGGAATTCCCCGAGGCCTTCCACCGCTACCGCGAGGGCGAGCCAACGGTCGGCGGCCTCCGACGCGTGCAGCAAGGCGGGATGACACCCGTCGAGACTAAGGACTTCAAGCGACTCGACAAGATCGTGAGCAAATTTGCCCGCGATATCGTCGTAGCCTCGGACGCTCTCTACGAGATCCGTGATCGCAAGCTCTACCGGGGAAAATTCAAAACGTTCAGCGACTACTGCGAGTCGGTCCACGAGATGTCGCGTCAATATGCCAACCGCCTTATCCGGGCCGGAAAGATTCGCGCCGAAATGGTGCCAATTGTTTCCAAAATGGGGTTGCCCGAACCAGAGAATGAGGCCCAGCTTCGCGAATTGGCGCGTCTCCCGTCAACGGAGGAACGAGTCGAAGTTTACCGCGAGGCCGTCGTGCAGGCTTCCTCAGATGATGGAAAGGTAACCGCCCGACTCCTGGCCGACGTGATTTCCCGCCGGAACGCGGACCTGCCGCCCGATTCCGAAGGTGAAGTGCCCCATCTGACCCCAATTCAGCGTCTGAACCAGGCCCGCCCCTTGCTCGATCAGCTCGAATCAACCCTTCAGGAAGCGGGAGTGAAGAGCGATATTCTCACCAAGTTGAGGAAGCTGCTTGAAGCGTAGCCGACCTACGGAGGAAGGCGTGGACAATGGAGAATTTCAAAGCAGCTGCTGCCAAAACCTGGGACAGCCAAACATGAAAGAAAATCTCCGTGAAACGGATTGGCATGACCGGAAATCGAACTCCAAAGCTTCCGGCGGGGAGTCCCAAGCTCATTCCTGACGAGCTCCACCGAAGTTCCTCGATGGCGAGAATCGTATTGGCCGGTCGCTCAGGAGGTGCGCGGCCGGTAGTTGTCCGTTTCATTGGCCAGGTAGCCCAGAGCTGCTTACCCAGAGCTCGGCGTGGTGCTCAGCCACAAGGTCGATAGCTCCTGGGGAAATCGATAAACCGGCGCCGGTGATAATTCTCACTCCCAGAACCGGGCGAAAAATCCCCTTCGCGGTCACCATGATGTCCGACCAAGGCCAGAAGGCATTCAAAATCTTCGTAAACAAGTGATAAAGAACAAACTACAATGATGAATAACGGCGTGATCTGTTGACAGTTGAAAATTCACCTATTGTTATTCTTTTTAATTATGAAAATTAGATTCATTTCTTCCCTCTGGTGACGGTTTTCGTCCCGAGTGACCTTGTCGAAGCACTTCCGCGGCACCGCACCAGGAAAGATCTCAGGTAATCCGATCCCTGCTCCTAGCTCTAGCTCTAGCTCTAGCTC
>JAGRPC010000510.1 GCA_020439925.1 Verrucomicrobiia bacterium
GAGGAGTGAACCTTCATGCTTCGGGTGGAGCGTACCAGCGCAGCAGTTCGAACGTGGCGATGATGTTCTCGGGGGTTTCCTTGTCAGGCTGGACCTTGAGATTACGGATGACCCGGAATAGCTCGGGACGGTTGAGATCGTAGAGCCACCGGAAGACCGACTTGAGATCGCCGGAGGCGGAGAGTGCCACGCCGGCCTGAACGTAGTCTGGAGTGCTGACGGTGGGCAGCGGGGTCTGCTTCGAGGTTGTGACCCCCTCTGCCTTTTCGGCCATCGCCTCCTGAAAAATGGCCTGCTCGATCTGTTCGTTGCTGGTGAATTTCGGCTGGTTTTTCTCGAGCCACCCCGCACGCATTTCCCAGATTTCTTTTTCCTCGAAAAGCGCTTCGATTTCGACCCACTCCGTTTCGAGGTCGGTCCTTTTGGACAAAAGAAGGTCTCGTTGGTTGATGTAATAATCGGACCCGATGACCACGGCACCAAGGACGAGCATCCCGAGGAGGATCAGCAGAAGTCGTTTTTCACTCGGTTTCATCGGTGGAGAACCGGTAGGTCCCGGTGGCGTAGATTTCGGTGAGGTCGTCCTTGGGGCGGGGCGGCGGGACCACCCATGAGTAGTCGGCGAGGGATTCGTCCTTCTCGAAGGCGCCTTTGATCTGGATCGCGTTGGCCATGGTCGCCCCCTCGGCACGGACTTCGATGATCTTGTCATCGCGCACCTCGAACATCGTGAGGCGGAGCCCCTTTTCCGGCAAGAGGGAGGAGACGAGATAGAACAGTTCTACCGGGGAACGTTTCGGGTCGATCGCCGGCTCCAGCGTCTGCCAGCGGTCCTTGGTTTCCGAGATGACATTCGCGGCCGGCCGGTTGGCCTCAATTTTTGCCTCCAAGGTCGCATTGCTCCGCTTGAGATGCATGAGGTGGAAAGCGGCGGCGGACGCCAGCAGAGCAAGAACGAGAACAACGGCAAAACCGAGGGAGAAGACTCTCTGTCTCCGTTTCTTCGCGAGGCGGGCCCGTGAAATCTCGTGCGGTTCAAAACTCCAGGCGGGAGCGGCGGACGGAGCAGGAGCCGGGCGTGCCTCGAAGGATACCGGGAGACCAGTCTCCTCCTCGAGGGACTGGTAAAGTTCGGCATCGTAGGGAGCCCACACCACAATCCGGGATGCACCTTCGATCAGGCCCTTGGCGCTGAGTTCGATGAGGGTCAGGTTGATTTCCCCAGCGAGCAGTGGGCGCATTTCGTCGCCTCCCAGGGTCTGGACGTGGATCCAGCGGGATCCGCGGGAATAACCCGCGACCCAGACTTGCCCTTCACGCCAAAGGACGGCGGCACCGGGAGGCGGGGGGTAGAGAGCATACTGGGGGAAAAACCCCGTGAAATCACCGGGAACCGGCGCCTTGGCCAGCTCTTCCAATGCCCATGGAGTGCTCACCGATTGCACGAGGGTACGGGTTCCGTTGAGCTCGACCGGCTTCCAGTCTGAAGTTTTGCCCGGTCCCCCGTTCCGCGGAAATCCCAGCCGCGATATCTCGGCCTCGACCACTTCGCTGATGATGTCGGGATCCTTGCTGCTCACCCACTGGGGGATGGAGACAAGATCGTTGGTGGCGATAGCGAACAAGGACTTTCCGGGAGGACGCGAACCCTTCTCACCGGAGACGGGCTGACGAGTCCCGTTTTCGAGGTGATACCAGTATCGCCCGGTCTCATCGACGAGGTAGGCCCATTCTGGAAGATTTCGTGTCATTCGAGCCGCCGGGTCTCCCAATGGATGATCGTGCCGCGGTCGCCAGTGTATTGAACGGTCACCGACCTTTCAACCGATATTGCCCCGTTGCGGCCCAAGGATAGGATGCGTCGGGCAGGGTCTTCGGTCGTGACACGGGCGGAGACCTCGTCGATGAAACCGACCGGTACCCCAAGCAGGTCGAGGGCCGACTCGACTTCCTCGAAGCGGAGATCGTCGAGGGTTCCCGGCGTCTGGTCGAGCCCGTCGCGAATCGAGACAAACTTGCGGGCCGCTTCGAAGGAAACCTGGCAGGCGGCGGCGATCAGTTCGGGAGGCGCCTCGTTGAGGTCGAGGGTTCCGCCACTGAGAAGCGTGAAGGCCTCCCTCCAGGACGGATTTGCGGCCGCAACGAGTCCGAAGTCCTTGACCAGAGCGACCTCTTCGAGCGAGTCGAAAGGTCGGTTGAAGGGATGGTTGAGTCGGTCCTGCGAGTAGTAGTAGCTTCGCTCGGCCCCGACGTTGGTGGGTTCGTCGTCGGCATCATACCAGTCGATGAGGTTGTCGACGACATCGACGGCTTCCTCGCGGCGGAGGCCCCATTGATAAAAGAGTTCCTCGAGGACGATGCGGTCCGATTCGGCGTTTTCGAGGAGCGAGTTGAGATTGAGGCGGTCGCCCTCGCTGCTGATGCGAGCGGAGAAGGAGAGTCCGTTCCCGAAGGACTGGTTGAGGAGGCGGTCCCCTTTCTTGACCTTGGCATGGGCGGCGATGGCCACTCCTCGATCTGCGAGCAGTTCGGCCTGGAAAAGGGACGAGGCGTTCGAGTCCGACTCCAGTTCGATAAAGAGGAACTGGGTTGCCGAGAAGACCGCAATGGTGAGGATGGAGACGATCCACAGGATCGCGACGAGGGCCGAGCCGCGGCTCCGCGCGCGACCGGCCGAAAGGTCGGTGCCGGGACGGGTTCGGAGGATGGGGGAAGCCGGAGTCATCGCGAGCCGTTCAGATGCCAGAAGACACTGCGCAGGGGAGGGGAGCCGCCTTCGATCTGGAAGGTCAGCTCGGCGAGGTTGCTGCGGAGGTTGCCGTCGAGGGACTGTTTCCACTCCCGGGAAAGGGGATCGTAGAAGCGCCAGGTGAGTTGACGCATTTTCGGGACGAGCTCGACGTACGGGGCTTCGACGCGGAGAAAGTCGCTTTTCATGGCCGCCTCGAAATCGAGATCGTTCAGGTAGTAGACTCCGCAGCGGATGAATCCAGCGGGCTGAATCTCAGCTGCGAGGGCGACGCGGCGTATCTCGTCGCGGGAATTGGCGCCGAAATCGAAGGCAGCGGGGGCGTCGACGAAGGTCAGGTAAGTATCGAAACGTCCTCCGCCGCGGTCAAAGTAATGAAACTCCAGGCTTGAATTGCCCGACATGGATTCGAAGGCCACCCGGCAAGTTTCGATGAAACGCATCCGTTCCGCTGCCCCGGTCTGGACCTCGGAAACCTCGGTCATCAGTTCGGTGGTGGCACCCACGAGAGAAAAGGCCGAGGTCACGAGAATCACGAACACCGCCACCGAGAGCATCATCTCGAGCAGGGTAAAAGCCGCCTGGCGGCCGTCGGATTTCCGTTGGATAAACATCAGAGGAGATTCGGATTGGCGAGAGTCGTGGCGGAGTCGAGGACCTCGTCGCGGCCTGCCCGGACCTGCCGCAGCGCAGTCACTTTCACTTCGAAGAGATTATCGAGGGTCTGGCCGTCCTCGTTTTTCAGGTCGACGCGATCCACCTCGATACGGAAGTAAAGCCCCTGCTCGTCCGGGTTTGTCTCGCGCGTCTCGGCGGTGAGGGCAGTGTCCCGGGTCACCTCCAGGAGTGTGGCCCGCAAACTTTCGCGCACCTCTGCGTCGTCGATCGACTCGGAGACAGTCAGGCTGATGAGGTTGAGTGCCTCCGCCAGACTGACCGCCGCCATGGTGAACAGCGCCATGGCCATGAGCAGCTCGAAGAGCGTGAACGCTCGTGGCGATGAGGGTTCGGGATGCATCGGGGAGGGGTGTCAGTCTAGCGGTTCCACACCCAAACGGCAAGAGAGGCGGGCAACGGTTTTGTTTCTTGAAACTCTGGGTTCCTTGATGCGTAGGAAACGAGTCGGCAGCCGCAAAAAAACCCCGAGGGCATGACCCTTCGGGGTTTTCGATTTTCCGGTTTCAGGCGGGCTGAAATCCGGTGTTTCCGGAACTCACTTCGGCTTGTGTTCGGAGTGGCAGGCCTTGCAGTTTTGTGCCTTTTCGAGGCGGCCGATGGCGGTTTCGCCCTTGTCTCCGCCGGCGACGGCGTCCATGGCGGCAATCAACTCGTTCACCTTGGTTTCATAGTCGGACTGTTCGCCCTTGGGAGCCTTGGTTCCCTTGAGCGTCTGGACGAGCTCCGCGAGTGACTTGGTTTCGTCGGCGGAGGCGGCACCGTCGAGGACTTTGGCCATTGGGCTGGAATCGCCCTTGAGGCCCTGTTTCATCACCTTTTCGATGGTTTCGTGGTTCTCGTCAGCGACGGCGAGGGTGGCAACAGCAACAAGGCTGGCAACAGTGGTAAGCAGGATGGATTTGGTCATGCGCCGGTCTCTCTATGGGATTTAGTCAGGAATGACAAGAAAAAAGCTGGAACTGGCAACATTTCGTCATGTTCTCTGCGTTTCTTCTCAGGCAGACGGTCCAGTGAGGGGAATGCTGAACGGGCAACCGGTGACTGGCCCTTTTCCTGCTTTCCTTCCGCAGATGGCTCGTTGAAGCTGAGTCCTCCAGACCATGTCCGACTATTACCGGCACACGAAAATCATCGCCACGCTCGGTCCTGCCACCGAGTCCAAGGAAATGCTTGCCCGCCTCATTCGGGGCGGGGTAGATATTCTCCGTCTCAACATGGCTCACGCCACCCATCAGTGGGTGAAAGACGCGATGTGGTTCATTCGTGAAGTTTCCACCGAGGTCGGACGCCACGTCGCGGTGATGATGGACGTGAAGGGGCCGGAGATCCGCACCGGCAAGGTCGAACGTCCCATCAGCCTGGCGGTGGGCGACAAGATCGAATTTCACATCGAGGGCGTCGAGCCTGTCGGAGACATTCCTTCGGTGTCGGTGAATTATCCGGGATTGCCTTCCGATCTCGAGGTCGGGAATGTCGTCCTCGTGGACAGCGGATTGATCCGCATGGAGGTGTTCGAAAAGGATGAAAAACGGGTCCGTCTCAATGTTCTGACACCAGGGGAACTCGGGTCGAAACGCCATATCAATCTTCCTGGAGTACAAGTGAACCTACCGGCCCTGACGGAAAAGGACGAAGC
>JAGRPC010000511.1 GCA_020439925.1 Verrucomicrobiia bacterium
CAGATCCAGGCCATGCACGGCTTCGACCGCACCTCCGGCAAGTCACTCTGGACCACCGTGATCCACGAAAACGGACTCGAACAGAAACTCAACAAGAAGGCCACCTGGGCATCCTCCACCCCCGCCTGCGACGGGGAGCGGGTCTACATCAACTTCCTCGCGGGCGACGGCGTTTACACCACCGCCCTCGACCTCGACGGCAAAAAGCTCTGGCAAACGCGGATCAGCGATTACCTCGTCCACCAGGGCTACGGCTCCTCCCCCGCCATTTTCGGAGACCTCGTCATCGTCTCGGCCGACAACAAGAATCCTCAGGGCGGGGCCGTCTGCGGACTCGACCGGAAGAGCGGTGAAGTGAAATGGCGCCATGGCCGGGCCGCCCTTCCGAACTACCCTTCCCCCGTGATCCTCGAAGTCGCGGGCAAGATCCAGCTATTCCTCAGCGGCACGGACAAGGTCACCAGCCTCGATCCCCTCACCGGCAAGGTGAACTGGGAAATCGATGGCGCCACCACCGAATGTGTCACCTCGACGCCCACCGACGGCCTCCACATCTACTCCTCCGGAGGGTATCCGAAAAACCACGTCGCGGCCATCGCCGCCGACGGATCGGGCAAGGTCGTCTGGGAAACGAACGACCGCGTCTATGTTCCCTCCATGCTCGTGAAGGACGGCCACCTCTACGCGACCATGGACAGCGGAGTCGGACTCTGTCTCGACGCCGCCACCGGCGAGGAGCGGTGGAAAGGCCGCCTCGGGGGCAACTTCACCGCCTCCCCCGTCCTCGTCGGCGACAAGATCCACGCCGTCAACGAGTCGGGCGACTATTTCATCTTCCGGGCAAAACCGGAAGGACTGGAGATCCTCGCGAAAAACAAGGTCGGCGACGAGGTCTACGCCTCCCCGTCCATCGCCGGCAAGGAGATTTTCCTCCGCGTGGCGTTCTACGAAGGCGAAAAACGAAGCGAGCAACTCGTCTGTTTCGGGGAGTGAGGCTACGACAGGCTCCTGCCCCATTCCTTGCCGGACTTCTTTCTTGCTTTCCGCTTCCGAGGGGCTAGGCCTTTCGGATCAGATTCTCCAATGTCGTTTCCCTCCGAGCCGAGGCGCAAAGTCCGCCTGTTGCAGATCGTGGACAGCCTCCATCAGGGAGGCATGGAAAACATCATGGTCCAGGTCTGCAACGGGCTCGACCCCGACGTCTTCGAGATCACCGTCTGCTGCCTGAGCCGCACTGGTCCCTTCGCCGAACGCCTCCGTCCCGAAGTCAGGGTCTTGTCCCTGGAAAAACAACCCGGATTCTCCCTCGCCACTGCTTGGCAGTTACATTCCCTCATCGTGCAGGGAAAATTCGACCTCGTTCACACCCACCATCTCGGTGGGCTCATCTACCTCTCGCTGGCACGGCCCTATCCGGCGACGATCCGCCCTCATATCATCCACTCGGAACACATCATTCTTCACGACGACGAACTTTCACGTCGACGTCTTTTGCAGCGGAAGCTGCTCTACCGGCTTGCATCCTGCATTTTCACGGTCTCATCCCAGCAACTTGAGCAGTTGCAGTCCCTGGGCCTCACCCATCGTCGTCAGTTCACCCTGAGGAACGGCGTCGACGGACAACGTTTTCACCCACTGCCAAGCGAACAGCGCGCCGCGCTTCGACAGCGGCTCGGATTGGATCCCGACCGCTTCTGGATCGGAAAGGTGGCCCGGTTCGCCCCTCTCAAGCGACATCACCCGCTGATCGAGGGTTTCGAAATCGCGGCGGGAGAAAACCCCCGCCTCGGTCTTCTCCTTCTCGGAGACAACGGAAGCGAAAAGGAGTCGGTCCTCGCCCGGATCGAAGCCAGTTCGTTTCGCGATCGCATCGTCTGGGTCGGCCTGCAGCAGGATCCGGTTCCCTGGTATCAAGCCATGGACCTCCTCGTCATCGCCTCGGAGAGTGAAGGCATGCCCAATGCGGCGCTCGAGGCGATGTCGTGTGGAATTCCCGTTCTCGCCAATGAAGTCTGCGGTGTCCGCGAAGTCGCAGGGGATGGAAACCACTCCTGGATCGAAGATCTCTCCTCTTCCGAACGAATCGCCTCCTCCCTTTCTCGCATTGCCGACCTCCCCCCGGATTCCGTTCGGGATGCCGGAGCTGCCGCACGCACCTACGCCAAGGACCAGCTCTCACTTGAAGCGATGATGGAAAAGTATCACAGCCTCTACCGGGAGGATTTTTCACGGCTCATCCCCTGAGATGCTCCTGCGACTTCAAAAGGGACTGCGGACGGATCTTGGCCGGGCTTGGAGCTATTTCCGGTTGCATGGGATTCGGGAAACATTGGCGTGGCTGAAATCGCGGGAGGCGCCTGTCACCTTCCAATTCCTCAAATACGCGGTCCTCGGAGTCTTCACCACCCTGATTCAGCTGGGTCTCTTCACCTGGCTCTCGCACACGTGGTTTCCCGCCCATGATTATTTGGTCGATGGCGGCATCCCCGACCTGATCAAGGAGAAGAACGCCGTCTTCAGCAACCTCCTCGCCTTCCCGGTTGCGGCGATCTTCAATTACGCCGCCAATCTCATTTTCGTCTTCACCCCGGGCCGTCATTCCCGCCGCCGCGAGTTCGGTCTTTTCATGGGAATCTCTTTTGCCACCTTCGCGGCCGGCCTCCTCTCTGGCCCTCTCCTCATTTCCCGCGGACTCGATCCCTGGATCGCCCAGGCTGCCCTCGTTTTCACTTCCGCCCTCTTGAACTTCGTCTGCCGGAAATTCATCGTCTTCCTCCGGTAGCAGGGACCAAAACCCAATCGCGTCAAACGGTATCCCCGTTCCATCGGTTCAGGGATGTTGAACGCACCTCACCCGGATCCCCGGAAAATCGAAGTTTGACGAGCTTTTCAATGGACCGTTCCCTCTTCCCCGTTCACCGTTCCGGGCTTCCCGTTGTGGTATCGCTCCACGGGGAGGAATGCCCCATGGCTTCAGCCTACCAATCCCTCACCGCTTCACTGCCCTCCAAGCCGCGCCACTGGCTTGTGACCGGTGGAGCCGGTTTTATCGGTT
>JAGRPC010000512.1 GCA_020439925.1 Verrucomicrobiia bacterium
GCGACCGGGCCGAGGCCGCCCTCGCCCGGCAATTGCAGAACCGCGTCCTTCTCGATCGCTCCTACCGCAATCTGCGCAACGAAACTCCCGGCGACCAGGTCCTGAGCGGCGCTCTGCAGGGCATCGTGGAGGACTTCCGGGCGACTCACTGCCTCGTCTTCAGACTCGTCAACCCGCAGACAGAGGACGGGGAATACAACGAGGACTACGAACTCAAACGCATCGGAGTCTGGAGTGCCCTCGATACGATCCCCTTGGGGGAGCACGGGAATCTGCCCGAACTCGACCTCCATTCCTCGCTCGCCCGACAGGTCCTCGCTTCCAAGACTTCCCTGACATTTTCCAACGCATCCGCCCTTCCCGATACGATCCTGCGCGTTTTCCCAGAAGGAACCCCCATCACCGCACTGGCTGCAACGACGAGCTTCCTCGACAGCTCGAACGGCCTCATTCTCCTCATCCGGGCCGGTCAACACGAAGCCTGGCACGAGGAAGACGGCAAACTCCTCGATGCCCTCACCGGACAGTTCGGCATCGCCATCGCACAGATCCAGACCGCGGAAATCGAGGAGACCTACCGCGAACACCTCGAGGAAGCGCGCCACCATGCCGAAGTCGCCAACCGGGCGAAAAGTGACTTCCTCGCGAAGATGACCCACGAGCTTCGCACCCCGCTCAATGCCATCATCGGCTTCTCCACCATCCTGGCAGAGGACAAGACCCTGACACCCAAGCAACGTGAAACGCTCGACATCATCAACAACAGCGGCGAGCACCTCCTCGACGTGATCAACGAAATCCTCGACCTCTCCAAGATCGAGGCAGGAAAAATGGAGAAGAACGACGAGACCTTCGAGTTCCTCCCGCTGCTCAAATCCGTCTACGAAATGCTCTCGATGAAGGCGGCGGAAAAGCGCATTGCCTTCAACTTCGCCGCCCGCTCCTCCCTCCCCGGGGAGATCGTCACGGACCGGAGCAAACTGCGCCAGACCCTCATCAATCTCATCGGCAACGCCATCAAGTTCACCGCACAGGGCGGAGTCGGAGTCTCCGTTTCCGCCGAACAGTCAGGCGAGCCCGAGACCATCGAAGGACGCCTCCGCCGCCGCGTCAGGATCGTCTTCGAGATTCGCGACACAGGCCGCGGCATCCGCGAGGACGAGATCAGCAAGCTCTTCGAGCGCTATTCCCAGACCGAGAGCGGTCGACGTTCCTCGGAAGGCACCGGACTCGGCCTCCCCATCGCCCGCAGCTTCGTCCAACTCATGGGCGGCGATATCGAGGTCACCTCGGTGCTCGGCAAGGGCACCACCTTCCGTTTCAGCATCGAATGCGAGGAACTTGCTCCCGTCGAAGCCACCGCCGAGGTCGCCACCCTCTCGCTCGACGAAAAGTCCGCCCAGCGCATCAACGGTTTCTCGGCCCCGCAGGACGAACTGCGCATCCTCATCGCGGAAGACCAGCCGACCAACCGACTCCTCCTCAAGCGGATTCTCGGGAAGGCGGGATTCAAGATCGAGGAGGCTTTCGACGGCCAGGCGGCGATCGACAAGTGGAAGGAGTGGAAACCCCACCTCATCCTCATGGACCAGGACATGCCCGTGAAAAAGGGCGACGAGGCGACCCGCGAGATCCAGTCCCTCGCCAGCGACGAAGATCG
>JAGRPC010000513.1 GCA_020439925.1 Verrucomicrobiia bacterium
CTCCTCGGCGGCAGCACCCACGACGGTGAGGAACTCTTGCTCGCCCGCTCTGCCCGCGAATTGAAACGCGAGTTCCCAGAGCTGGAGCTGGTTCTCGTTCCCCGCCACGCCGAGCGGGGCGTCGAGATCGCTTCGCAACTTCGCGGAGAAGGCTTCGATCCCGTGCTTCGCAGGGGGAGCGAATCGGCACCCGCGTCCCGCGACAAAGACGCCATGCGTGTCTGGATCGCGAACACCACCGGGGAATTGCGGACCTGGTACCAGCTCGCCAAACTCGTCGTCGTGGGGAAAAGTTTCCACGGCATCGGCGGACAGAACCCGGTCGAACCCATCCTCGCGGGACGTCCCGTGGTCGTCGGTCCGCACATGGAGAACTTCGCCGAAGTCATGACCGAACTACTCGGCGTCGAAGGCCTGCGGCAAGTCGCGGATGAAGAAGCTCTGCAGGGCGCGCTTCGCGAATTCCTCGCCGATCCGGACTCGGGTCGCTCCATGGCTGAACGCGGTGGGTCGACGATGGCAAGGCACGAGGGATCCGCGATGCGGAATGCGGAGTGGGTGGTGAAAGTTCTGGAGAACCGGCCCGTAAGTGAATAGGACCACCTGCATCATGAAACCGAACGTGACCGCATTCGCCTTCCTTTTCGCAACGTTCCTCTCACCTTCGCTCCTTACTGCCGGGATTCCCGTCACTTTGTCCGAAGCTCAACTCCAAGAATTTGATGAAACCGGCTGGGTGACGCTGAGCGAAGAGCAAAGAATCACGCTCGTTGCCGCAAAAGGATTTTCTCCAACACGAATTCGCCCTGTCTACATCGAGCCAGATGGTGCAACGAGCGAATCCGGCTACAATCTTGCCCTTCGGACGGGCGACAACTCGGTGGAGGTTTACCCCGAGTTTCTGATTTCGGACGAGGAGGTGAAGGCGAGAATCGCCTACTGGAAGGAAATGGGCACAGGCCCGAAAGCCCGGAACAACCTCGAATTTTACGCGTATCTCGTCGACGCCGATGGGCGCATCTGGAAATACATCGCTCGGGAAGACGTTGTCTCCGAATTGAGGAAAGAGAGGAAGAAACTCGGCCAGATTTTCCTCCACATTCCGACCAGCCTGATCGATGAGGATTCCATCGCGTCGAGGGATACCCTCAGAGCTTTGAAGCGAGTCCTTGAAGAACTCGAACTGGGTAGCTACGAGGTCACGAAAAAGTCTCGATAAACCGGTCTTCCTCTGCACGAAAGATTGCGTCGCCCCATCGCGACATCCTCTTCGGATGTTGGACGATCTGGCATCATCAAGGCAGAAAAAGGCATCTCTGACCGCCTTGCCTTTTGATACCCTCTCCGGGTGAATCGCTTTCACTGGCTCGCCTGGGTGCTGATTTTCGGCGCTCCCCTGCTTCCCCTCAACGCCTCCGACCGGATCGCGGAGGGCAGGGCCGACGTCGGCTGGGCAGGCTCCTGGAAGCTCTCGAAGGTCCGTCCTCCCCTGTCGGAACCCTCCCATCCCGGATTTCTCCTCCAGGGCACCGGAGAACGGAACAATCCCCTGCGCCGGGAACTGGCCGAACCTTTCCGCGGCAACGAACTCTTCGTGCGTTTCCGCCTGGTTTACGAACCTCCCGACGAGGCCAGCGAGTTTTTCGTCCTCTGGCTGGATCGGCTCGACGGCGGCGATGCCGCCGTGCACAGCGACAACGTCCCCAACATCGGGGTCCACGTCGCCGAGTCCGGCCCCCTGAAAGGTCGCACCGTCTTCATGGTCCGCATCGGGCCTGACCGCACCGCTTACAGCGCCATCCCCCTGGAACGTGGTCGCGAGTATCTGGTCGTTGGCCGCCTTTCCAAGCGGACTCCCGGGGAACGCTCCGGTTTCGACCGCTTCGAACTCTGGGTCGATCCCAAGTCCGGATCCCGTGATCGCCCCGACGCCGCCATCGAGAATCCCGAAAGCATCAATTTTGTGCATTGGTTAGGTTTTGCGACCGGACGGAAGACCGAGCGCGACGACCGCATCCATGTCGCCGATCTCGCCCTGAGCCGCTCATGGAGCGACATCCTCGCGCCCTCTCCCCTGCCCGCGATGTTGACGGCAGTGCCGACGGTTCCCTCTCCCGGCCTTCCGTGGAAAGGCAAGGTCGACTTTGCCCGCGACGTCTATCCCCTGCTGAAATCGCGCTGCTTCGAATGCCACTCCGGCGAACGCCCGGATTCAGGCGTGCGCCTCGATGCGCGCAACGAGATCCTCGGCTACAGCAGCGGCGAACCGGTCGCCGAGCCCGGAAAGCCGGGCACCAGCAAACTCCTCGCCAAGGTCACCGCCGAATCGCCCGAGGATCGCATGCCGCCCGCCGAATCGGGGAAAAACGCCCTCACCGACCGCGAAATCGGACTGCTCCACGCCTGGATCGAACAGGGTCTGGCCTGGGACGAGACCCTCTTACCCACGCCGAGGGTGACTTCGGATCATTGGTCTTTCCAGCCGATCAAGCGACCGAAAGTGCCGACGGTAAAAGACGCAGAACGCGTGCGGAATCCGGTCGACGCGTTTCTTTTCTCCGCTCAGGAAAAGGCCGGAGTTCATCCCGCGCCCGAAGCCTCGCCCACGACGCTGGTGCGACGCCTGCATCTCGATCTCACCGGATTGCCTCCTTCGCCCGAAGCGGTCGCGGCCTTTGAAGAGGCGTTCGCCGAGTCTCCCGAGGCCTATCCGAAACTCGTTGAACGGCTCCTCGCGTCTCCACATTACGGTGAGCGTTGGGGACGCCACTGGCTCGACCTCGCCCGTTGGGCCGAGAGCCAGGGCTTCCAGCACGACATTCCCCGGCCCTATGCGTGGCGCTACCGTGACTATGTCGTGGAATCGTTCAACCGCGACAAACCTTACGACCGTTTCCTCGCCGAACAAATCGCCGGCGACGAGTTGCAGCCTTACTCCGACGAGAATCTCATCGCGACCGGCTTCCTCGGTGCCGCCCGCATCAGCGGCAACAACGAGGATCCCGCCGCCCAACGCAACGACGTGCTCCTCGACATCGTCAACGCGACCGGCAGTGCCGTGCTCGGCCTGACCATGGAATGTGCGCAGTGCCACAACCACAAGTTCGATCCCATCTCGCAGCGCGACTACTACCGGCTCCAGGCCTTCTTCGTGAAAGGTCAGCTCGGCAATCTCGCCCTGCGGGATCCCTCGACCCCGAATCCAACCGACGTGGAAAACTGGATGTCGAAGGGTTCCTACGATTTCTACATGAGCGAGGCGAAGAAGCGCATCGACAAGAAGGCCTTCGCCCACACCAAGGTGCCGCACACCTGGGGTTTCCTTGCGCCCGCTACCGCCGATCCCGACATCGAGCGGCTCCCGGTCGTCAATCGCGTCCCCATCGAGTGGGATCCCGCCTCCCTCTCGCAGACCCGCGGTCGCATCCTCGTGCGCGGAGATGTCCATCGTCCCGGTCCCGAGGTGGAGCCCGGTTGGCCCGAGGTTCTCGGCTCGACGCCCGCGACGGGAAAGGAAATGACCCGCCGCGATCTCGCCGCCTGGCTCGCGAGCCCGGAGAATCCTCTCGTCGCCCGCGTCTGGGCAAACCGGATCTGGCAATGGCACTTCG
>JAGRPC010000514.1 GCA_020439925.1 Verrucomicrobiia bacterium
GCAGGCATTCTCTACCCGTTCACCGAAACACTCCTCAGCCCGATGATCGCGGGTGCGGCCATGTCGCTTTCGTCGGTGTCGGTGATTGCCAATGCGCTGCGCTTGCGACGGATCCGCCTCTCGACTTCTGCGTGAACCGATCCAGCCTATAATTTGACTGCTTCCTGACATTTGATGAATGCCTATCGATCGACCTCCGACCTCCCTCTTCACCGCCGCGCCAAAGCAGCAGTGGGCAACCTCCTCCGATGCCTCCGGCCCGATCTCGCCAAAAGGGTCGATGCACGCCCCTTTGATCCCGGCTGGACCTCATCGGCCAAGCTCATCCGCAACGCCCATCTCCTCAACGCCGTCGACCGGAAAGACCATGAGACCCTTCGGCGGTACTTCACCCATTACTGGTCGTCCGGAACCTCGACGGAGTTCTACGAGGGTTTTGCCCATCGCTTCGAGGATCTTTTCCTTCGTCACCACGCTGTCATCGCGGATCGGATCGCCGAGTCGCTGCCCCTGCTCGGCAATGGGCCTATACGCCTGGTCGAAGTGGGATCCGGAGACGGGAAGGTGCTCGAATGGTTGTCGGAGAAGCTCCCCGGAATTGCGACACTTCACGGTGTGGACCTCAATGCCCGCGAAATCCGTAGGCGCCGTGAAAGGCACCAAGACTCATCCCGGCTCTTCTTCCATGAGGGCGACCTGCTCGGCTGGCTCCGAGCCAACCCCGCGCCGAGAACCGTGCTCGTGACAAACGGCGGAGTCTTCGAATACCTCCTCGAGGACGAGCTCCGCAATCTCTTCAGCGAACTTCGACTCCTCTGCGCACCCTGCCTTGTCGCTATCACCGAGTCCATTGCGACCGACCACGACCTCGAGACCGAAGAACATTCGCTCCCATACGGGCACGAGTTTGCGTTCTCCCACAACTACCCGGCCCTTCTACGATCCTCGGGATTCGAGTTGACGTGGGAACGGAACCGCCCCACTCAACCCGGGGAGGAGAACTATCCGGTGAGGTGGTTTCAGTTGGTGGCGCACTCTTGATCCCTCCGGGATTTGAATTGGCGGTAGGATGCGCCGACCGAAACATCCGAATGCGTGAAGGAGATTTGGTCAGCGAAAACTCGCCGCCACTCGGCCTTCACGCCTCGTCCTGAGCCACTCCTCCAAGAAGACGAAGGGAATTCAGAATCACCAGCAGGGTCGCTCCCGTGTCCGCGAGAATGGCGAGCCAAAGTCCTGCCATATCCAGGAAGGCGAGGATGAGGAACAGCGCCTTGATGGAGAGGGCAAAGGCCACGTTGAACTGAATGATGCGGACAGTGCGTCGCCCGATGCGAACCGTTTCGGCGACCTTGCGCAGGTCGTCCTTCATCAAGGCGATGTCGGCAGTCTCAATGGCTGTGTCGCTGCCGATGGCACCCATCGCAAATCCAACCGTGGCGATGGCGAGGGCGGGCGCGTCGTTTACTCCGTCACCGATCATACCGACGTGACGATATTTTTCCACTAGTCGACGGACGTGATCGACCTTTTGCTCCGGCAGGAGATCTCCGAGAGCTTCGTCGATGCCCGCTTGTTTGGCGATGGTGGAGGCGGTTCGCTGGTTGTCGCCGCTGAGCATGATGACTTCCTCGATTCCGGCAGCGTGGATCTCGCGGAGTGCCTCGACCACTTCGGGCCTCAGTGTGTCGGCGATGGCGATGATGCCGAGGATCTCTCCGTCACATCCATCGTGCGGCGCGTGGCCAATCACGGCGAGGGACTGCCCCTTTTCCTCGATGGAGGAGAGAATGCCTTCGATCCCGGGACCGCAGAGGCCGGTCTCATGCGTCAATTTGTGGTTTCCGATGAAATGGGGATGACCCTCTATCGTCGCCGTGGCACCGCGCCCGGTGATGGAGACGTAGTTCTCGATGGACGGAATCACCAGGCCCTTCGCCCGCGCCGCCTCGGTGATGGCGATGGCGATGGGGTGTTCGGAATGGCTGTTGATGGCGGCCGCCCTCGCGAGAATTTCGTCCTCGGAGAGGGCGGATTGTGAAATGATCCCGACAACCTTCGGGGTTCCCTGGGTGATGGTGCCGGTCTTGTCGACGGCGAGAGCTCGGAGTTTTCCCACCGCCTCGAGATGGACCCCGCCCTTCACGAGGACTCCACGACGAGCGAGGGCGGTGAGGCCGGAGACAATGCTGACAGGTGTCGCGATGACGAGAGCGCAGGGACAGGCGATGACCAGCAAGACGAGTGACCGGTAGATCCAGAACAGCCACGGTTGTCCGAACATCAGCGGCGGGACCAGCGCCACGAGGATCGCGAGGACGAAAACCGCAGGAGTGTAGATCGCGGCGAACCGGTCGACGAAGCGCTGGGTCGGTGGCTTGTTTTCCTCGGCCTCACCCACGAGCTGGATGATGCGTGCCAGGGTCGAGGAGGCGGCCGGTTTTGAAACCCGGACGACGAGGGAGCCCTCGCCATTCACCGTGCCCGCGAAAACGGAGTCACCGGCCTGTTTCTCCACGGGCAGGGACTCCCCGGTGATGGGGGCCTGATTGACGCTGGAGCTTCCCGTGATGACTTCGCCATCGAGTGGGATGCGACTGCCGCTTTTGATCAGGATTTCGGTCCCGACTTCGACCTCCTCGACGGGGGTTTCTTTTTCGGATCCATCGGACAAGCGGACGAGGGCGGTGGGTGGAGAGAGCTTCAGCAAGGCATCGACGGCTCGCCGGGCGCGTCCCGCCGCCCAGGATTCGAGCAGTTCCGAGAGGGCGAAGAGGAAGACGACGCTGGCGGCTTCGGCATATTCTCCGATAATCCAAGCTCCGATGACCGCGACGGTCATCAGGACGTTGATGTCGAGCCGGAGTTTCCTCAAGGCTCCAATGGCGGAAGGAAAGACGAGCGAACCTCCCGCGAAAGTCGCAGCGGCGAAGGCAGCGATGGTGAGCCAGTCTGGGCCTGCTTGGGTCCAGTGCACGATCAGGCCGATGCCGGTGAGAACCCCCGAGGCAATGACGAGAGCACCCTGTGGAAGCGGGCTGTCATCATGTCCGTGCTCGCAGGAACCGCAGGATTTGGAACTAGATAAGGTGTGGTCTTGCGTGCTCATAAGTCAAGTTCCGGGCGCGAGTATGATGGGCTCCCGCCCCGAACAAGCATAGGAAGGAATTTCACCGACTTCCGAAACTCGCGTCTCATTCCTCTCATTCGTCCGCCTCTGACGGAACGAATGAGGGAAGGCGCGAGAGCGATTACTCTTTTTTCTTCGTTTCTTCCTCTTCGCCGTGAGCGCAGGTGCAGGCATACTCCTGGTTTTTGCAGGTCGGGCACTGTTCGAGGTTCAGGTTGAACTTCTCCGTCACGGCCTTGGCGTCCGGGGTGGTCTTGATCTGCACGACCGTGGGAAGGTTTTCACCTTCGGGGATGGCCTTGTCGGAGATCAGCATGTTGCCTTCCTTGGTGAAGCTCAGCTTGGTGGGAGCGGAGCGGTCGCCGAGGGTGACACTGATGACTTGCTCGCCGGGGGCGACGACTTTCATGTCATCGTCGATGAAGCGGATCTCGACCATTTTGTCCTTGTTCACGAAGAACTCGACGTGGGGTTCGACCTCGGTGATGAGCTTGCCGCCGGTAGGGCCGGCTTTGATCTCATGGTCGTGGTCGTGTTTTTCCTTGTCAGCGGCGCTGACGTTGATGGCCAGGCCGAGAGCGGCGATGGCGAGGGTGAGGAGGGTCGTTTTCATATTCTTACTTTCGTTTGGTTTGTTTTTTGTTTTTGTCTGACTGACGCCCGTTAGACGCGGGCAGGGAGAGATTAATGTGAGGCTGGCGCTTCATTCTGAATTGCGGTATCGGCGGCCTTGCGTCCGAAGGTGAAAAAGACCGTTGGCGTCACGCCGAGCCCGAGAAGGGTGCTCGTGATCAATCCACCGACGATGACGACGGCGACCGGATGGAGAATCTCTTTTCCCGGTTGTTCGGCCGCGAGGACGAGAGGGATGAGCCCGATGCCGGCGGCAAGCGCGGTCATGAGGACGGGCACGAGGCGCTCCTTGGTCCCGCGAATGACCATCTGTTTCGTGAAGCCTTCGCCCTCGTGCTGCATCAGATGCAGGTAGTGGCTGATGAGCATGATGCTGTTCC
>JAGRPC010000515.1:0-1724 GCA_020439925.1 Verrucomicrobiia bacterium
GTCGAGAAGCCGATTTCCCACAACGTCTGGGAAGGCCGCCAGCTCGTGAAGCTCGCCCGCAAGGAAGGCAGGATCTGCCAGGGCGGCACCCAGAGCCGCTCCATGGGATCGATCCAGGCGACGGTCAAATTCGTGCGCGACGGCAATCTCGGAAAGATCAAGTACGTGAAGGGCATGTGCTACAAGGCCCGTCAGTCCATCGGACTGGGAGGCAACGGCGAAATTCCGGAAGGCGTGAACTACGATCTCTGGTGCGGACCCGCGGAACTCGAAGCCCCCCTGCGCCGCAAGAAGTTCCACTACGACTGGCACTGGTTCTATGCCTACGGCAACGGTGACATGGGCAACCAGGGGATCCACCAGATGGACGTGGCCCGCTGGTACCTCGGCGAAGATGCCATCGCCCCCCGCACCATGAGCATCGGCGGACGCCTCGGCTACGAGGATGACGGGGAAACCCCGAACACGCAGCTCGTCTACCACGACTACGACGCGGCGCCGCTCATTTTCGAGACCCGCGGCCTTCCCAAGAGCAAGGAAGCGCAGAAGGACTGGGGCAAGAGCATGGAATCCCCCGACGAGTTCGAGGGCATGAGCGGCGTCTCCGTCGTCGTCGCCTGCGAGGGCGGATTTGTCTTCACCGACGCCGGCGGCAAGGTGAAGATCAAGGACCTCCAAGGCAAGGAAATCCCTGCTCCCGAGGCCTTCAAGACCGAAGACATCTTCGGGAACTTCATCAGCGCGGTGAAGAGCCGCAAGGTGGAGGAGCAGTATGCGGACTGTGAGGAAACCCACCTTTCCAGCGCGCTCTGCCACACGGGCCTCATCTCGCACCGCCTCGGCGCGGGGATGAAGAAGGACGAGGTCCTCGAGAAGATCAAGGACGACGCCCTCCTCACCGAGCGCTTCGGTTCCATGTCCGACCACCTCGCCCGCAACGGCGTCGACCTCACCAAGGAGAGCATCGTCCTCGGGCCGATGGTGAAGTTCAACCCGCAATCGGAGTGGGCCGAGGGTAACGGGGAACTCGATGCTCCCGCGAACAAGCTCGCCACCTGTGAGTATCGCGCGCCCTTTATCGTTCCTGAAGTGCTCTGATCGTCCTTGCCGGGCGACCTCAATCTCTGCTAGGCTCGGACCCGATGAAGATCGGGTTCCGGGCTTGGTTGGTTTCCCTCGCGGGCTTGGCGATGGCCTGCGGTTCTCTCCCCGCCCAGGTCGCGGTGCCGCCGAGTCCCGGTAAGGCGTCCAAACGCAATCTCGGCGAGAACGGTGGATCCGGGGCTTCGACGGGAGCTTCCGCGGTCGTGCCGCAGTCGCGGACGGTGGTCGTGGAAATCATCGCGGTGACTCCGGTGGAGGCCTGGGCGAACCTCGAGGGCAAAACCATGCAGGCCCGGCTCCTGGCCTTTTCCGCTCCGGCGGCCGGCCAGGCCGGGCCGGTCGAGATCATCCGCGAGGGGAAGGTTCGTTTTCTCGTCAGCGGGAGGAAAGAGCCGGTCGACTATCCCCTCGACCAGCTCGGTGAGGCGGAACGGAAAAAAATCGAGGGCATCGCCCGTGCTGCGGCGAAGGGGCCGCCGCCCTGAGTTCGTTTGCCGTTCGGCTCACCAACGACGCGGCTTGCGCAGCCTCGAGAAAATTGCCTCGGCCCCGTCGCCCTTGGTGCGATAGACGAAGTCCATGAGTTCGCCGAGCCGTCCGTTGGGAAAACCGTCGCCCTT
>JAGRPC010000515.1:1893-2095 GCA_020439925.1 Verrucomicrobiia bacterium
TCGCGGGGCAGACTATCGAAATCGAGGCGGGGCGGCAATAGCAGACTCGCCGCAGGACAAAGAGCGGACTTGGAAAGTGGCGCTCGAAGGCTAGGGTGGCGCGTGTTTCTCGACTGGTTCCAGCCTTTAGTTCCGGGATTTGATCTCGGCATCGCCGCCACCTACGTGGTGTTGATTGTGGTCGTGCTCGCCTTTTTCCGTG
>JAGRPC010000516.1 GCA_020439925.1 Verrucomicrobiia bacterium
GTTCCCCCATCACGAAGGCCTGCTGGAGCTGACGGAGGGCTCCGTCGATCTTCCCGGAATCCATGAGAAACCCGAAGGACTCGACCGACTGCCCCACATCGCGGATCGCCTCGTTGGCGAAGGCGTCGAGCGTGGTGATCGTCGGGTTGAAACCGATCGTCTTCGCAAAGGACTGCTCCACTTCCGAGCCCTCTTCGAACTGCAGCTTGCCATCGCCGTCCTTGAAGAACTCCGTGTAGAAACGCGTCGCCATCACGACATGCTCGAAGCGGCGCTGCAGGAAGAATTGAACCACGAGCGCCTGAAACTCAAGTTTCGCCTCGACCTCGGAAAGCTGTACCTTGGCCGCGTTGGCGACCCGCTCCGCCTCGACCTCGGCGATGCGCTGCACGTATCGCTGGATGTGACCCGCATTGACCGGATCGATCGCCTTGTCGTTCTGCTGGGCGGGATCGTCGCTCAGTTTCCGTTCTCGCGTACCGGCATCCCCCTGGCTCCAGGCATCGAAGTTCCAGTCGAGCTGGCGGCGCTGCATGTCGAGTTCCTGATTGAGCTGCTTCAGTTGGTTCTGATTCCGCTTGGCGAGGTAGATCCGATACACGGCGTTCGCGAGCGATTCGCAGAGACGCGCATCCTGGGGAAACTGCGCGGCTCGCTGGAGCTGGGCCACGGCCTTGGGAAACTTGCTCGCATCCCGGTTGTGGGGAGAAAGGGTGTCGAGGATGTCGCGAATGGCCATGCGGTAGGCCATGTCGATCTCCGAGGTCGCCGCCTCGGCATTCAGATATTTCTCGAACCGGGCCCGGAAGACGCGGTTGTCGTTCACGTTGAAACTCTTGCCGTCAAAGGTGAAGACATCGGTGGTGGGATCGAAATACGGCACATCGTTCCCGACCACATTCTGTCCTCCCTGCTGCTGACCACCCTGGTTGACGATCGTGGTCTGGCTCGACGGTGGATTTCCCCCGCCATTGGTATTGCCTCCTCCCTTCGGAGTCGGAGGGGTGTATACCTGACCAAACAGGCTCGGGCCGGCCAGAAGCACGGTGGCGGCGAGGGCGGAGAAGGGATTCTTCATAACGGGGAGGGCTCTGACAGATCACTCATCGATAGCCTCGGCGATGAGAGTCCCGTCGCGGTCGACCCGGACGACCATGCCGAGTTCGGTTCCGCGTTCGATGTTGAGGTTGCTGAAATCTTCCGGCACGAGAACGGGCACCGGCATGGTTTCGGTCGCGTCGTGGGCCTCGAAACTGATGAGACGGCCGCGATCGGGGGTCCATCTCAACGTTTCCTCCACCTTGCCTTCGACCCGGTAGACGTTGCCTCTGAGGCTGTTTCCGTTCTCGCGATAGGTCAGCAGACTGAGCGGAGCGGCCTTTCCGGTGACTTTGCGCGAGCCGCCGCCGTCGCCCCCTTCACCAAAAAGTCCACCGGCGATGAGACGGAACAAAAGGGCGGCAATGACCACGAAGCCGAGGATGGCCGCGGCGATTCCGGCGATTTGTCCAAGGTTGACTCCGGAACTGGCTCTTCTCGGCATAAGTCAGGGATTTTCAGTTTCCAATACGGGTTAGGGAGAATATCAGACCGGTGCAAGGGTCGGAAGGAAAAAGGAGCGGGAATCGCCTTGGCGCAACGCAAAATGGCGACAGGACCCTCGCTGTCCTCTCACCCTCCTGTCGCCAGATAAAGCTCCTCGTAGGGCTGCACGACAACAAAACCATCGCCCTCGAACCTCATCTGGAAAGACTCGCCGCTGCCCCGACCGAGGAAGGTCTTCAAGCTGATGTCGGTCTTGAAGTCGGGGTCGAGGTTCGCCGACCACGCGATCGTCGCGTTCGGATCGGTGAAGACGGGGTTGCCCGGAGAGACCCGCAGGGTCAACGGATTGTAGTGCGAGGTGATCGCGATGAGGCCCTGGCCGGAGAGGCGATAGTTGAAAAGACCTCCGGCGACCATGCCGGCGACTCGGCGCATCATCTTGATCTCGTTGGAAATGGTGGACTCAAAGGCGAGGATGTCGTTGCCGTTGACGCAGATGGCTTCGCCTTGGAGCTGGAGGATGGAGATCTTCTTGC
>JAGRPC010000517.1 GCA_020439925.1 Verrucomicrobiia bacterium
GCCTTCCTCGGCGGCATCATCCTCAACGTGATGCCCTGCGTCTTCCCCGTGATCTCCCTGAAGGTGATGTCCTTCGTCGGACAGGCCGGGGAAGACCGAAGAAAGGTGCTCGCGCATTCGATCACGTTCGCCCTCGGCATCCTTGTTTTCTTCTGGGCCCTCACGATCATGATGCTCCTGATCAAGTCCGCCGGAGGCGGCGAAGTCGGCTGGGGCGCCCAGCTCCAGTATCCGGCGGTCGTGATCGGTCTGATCGTCATCATGACCCTCGTGGCGATGAGCCTCTTCGGTGCGTTCGAGATCGGAGCTTCAATGACCGCGGTCGGCGGTGACCTCGCCAACAAGTCGGGTTATGCCGGCAGCTTCTGGAGCGGCGCCCTCGCCGTTCTCCTTGCCACCCCCTGCACCGCGCCGTTGATGGCTCCCGCCATCGGCTTCGCCCTCTCGCAGTCGGCCCCGGTGATGTTCCTCGTCTTCACCACGCTCGGCCTCGGACTCGCCGCCCCCTATTTCGTTTTCGCGATCTTCCCGAAACTGCTCGACGTCCTCCCCGCTCCGGGCGCATGGATGGAAACCTTCAAGCAATTCATGGGATTCCCCATGCTGGCGGTGGTCGTCTGGCTCTCGGGAGTCCTCTCGAAGCAGCTCAACACCGCGGGACTCCAGTGGGCCCTCGCCGCGGTCCTCCTGGTCGCTTTGGCAGGATGGATCTTCGGCCGCTTCGGCGGATTCGACCGCCCCGCCCCGGCGCGCCTGAAAGGACGCCTCACCGCCCTTCTCGTTTTTCTCGTCGCCCTCGGTGTCGCCTGGGACGCCTCCGCAAAACGGCCCCCGGCCAATACCGTCGACATCGCCGACGTCATCGCGAAACACCGCGCCGAAGGCAAACACGTCTTCGTCGACTTCACCGCGGAATGGTGCGTCACCTGCAAGGTCAACAAGCGCGTCGCGATCAACACCCACGAGGTGAAAAACGCTTTCGAAGCCGCGAATATCGTGCTCGTCACCGCCGACTGGACCAACGAAGATCCGGCCATCACGCGGCTCCTCGGCGAGTTCGGACGCGCCGGGGTGCCCTTCTATCTTCTCTATCCGGCAGACACCTCCAGACCACCGATCCGCTTTGGCGACGGGATCCTGACGCAGGGTGCGATCATCGAAGCCATCGGGAAGTTGTGAAGAGGGCTCACTTCGTCACCGAAGGGGGTGTCGTCCGGACGCGGCGAACGCGTCATTCTTTCCTCCGGTGTTTCCTCAACCACTCCGACCGGTGGCGTGCACCGCTCGCGAGGAGTTGATGGAGGCCGATGGAGGAAAGGGTCTCTGCTCCCGCCGCGGCGGCCAGTTCACCGACGGACCGGTCGTCGGTGGCGACAATCAGTCGGTAGGTCCCGGCATACTTCGAAACGAGGCGCTCGATCACGACATCCGCCGTCTCTCCGGCTGACCCAAAGATGACCTGGATTCCGGACTGGCGCTGCTCCTCGCGCTGCGATTTCCTTCCCCCGTCAAACACGAGGACGAGGCGCTCGTCCGCGTCATCACTCCAATCAACGAGACGCCGGATCAATTCGGCACGCGCGCGCTCGACTCCCTGGCGAAGGGCGGGGCGCAGATCCTCCCACGCATGGAGGATGTTGTTGCCGTCGACGAGGAGAAAAGACGGAACCTGTTCCCCCTCGATCATCCTTCAGCAAGGAAGGCTCACTCCTCGGAAGCGGGAGCGGACTCTTCCGCCTTCTTGGCCGGAGCCTTCTTGGCGGCAGCCTTCTTGGCAGGAGCTTTCTTGGCGGCAGCCTTTTTGGCAGGAGCTTTCTTCGGAGCAGCAGCGACCGCTTCTTCAGCTGCCTCGGCGGCAGGAGCTTCTTTGGCCACTTTCTTCTTCGGGGCGGACTTCTTACCAAGCGCAGCCTGAGCACGAGCAGACTCGGCCTTACGCTTGAGGTACTTGTTGCGACGAACGCGCTTTTCCGCCTTGTTGTGTTGCTTGCCCATGGTAGATGAATGACTCCGCTTGCTGCGAAGGGCGGCATTAAAGGACAAAACCCACTGGGTGGCAAGTGGAAATCCAGCCGCCATGAAGCAAGATAACCCTTGGATAACCCACGCCACGCGGACCGTTTACGACAATCTCTGGATTCGGGTCACCGAGAGTGAGGTCACGAATCCATCGGGAAATCCCGGCATCTATGGAGTGGTTCACTTCAAAAACCGGGCCATCGGCGTCGTGCCGGTCGATGATGAGGAGCATACCTGGCTGGTGGGTCAGTTTCGATACCCTCTCGGCACCTACGAATGGGAAATCCCCGAAGGAGGCTGCCCCGCCGGCGAGTCTCCTGCGGACGCAGCGGCACGCGAATTGCGCGAGGAAACCGGCCTGGTCGCCAGGAATTTTCGCGTCCTTCTGGATGATCTCGCCCTGTCCAACTCCGTCAGCGACGAACGGGCGACCATTTTCGTCGCTACCGATCTCACCCAGGTCGAGGCTTCGCCGGAGGATACCGAAGAGCTCCGCGTGAAACGCCTCCCCCTCCGCGAGGCCATCGACATGGTCCGCCGGGGCGAAATCGTGGACTCCGTCTCCGTCATCGCCCTTCTCGCACTCGCCGCGGAACTTTGAGCCACGGCACCTCCCCTCTTCACGTTCTGGCAAGCGGACCGGGCAGGTGGGATCTTCTGCCTCCAGATGCGGTTCCCGAGTCCACTCCTTTTTCTGCCGTGCGCCGTTGTCATGGTTCCGGCC
>JAGRPC010000518.1 GCA_020439925.1 Verrucomicrobiia bacterium
GCCGCGACCCAGGTAGTCCGCCGGTTCCTGCACGGCAAGTTGCTCGGAAGTCGCGGCGTTCGGCGCGCCGACCGTGATGAAATCCAGAGCAGCAAGCCAGTGAAGCGCGGCGGCCTTCCACTGCTCCCAGAGCGGGCCTTTGCAGCCGTTGAGGCCGTGGCCACCGCTTGGTAGTTCGAGAAGTTCGACGGGGCGGTGGTGTTTCTGCATCGCGGCGGCGAACTGACGGCTGTTTTCAATGGGCACGGGCTTGTCGTCGATGGCATGGGCGAGGAAGACGGGCGGTGTGTCGTCCGCGACCTGCAGTTCGTTCGAATAGAGCCGCAAGAGTTCGGCGGGCGGGTTTTCGCCGATCAGTTCTTTCTTCGAACCGGTGTGCGTGAACTCGCCCATGGTGACGACGGGATACACGAGCCAGCCGAAGTCAGGGCGGCAGCTCAGGCGTTCGATGGGATCGGTGTTGGTGGCATCACCTGCATTGAAATGCGTGAGGGATGTCGAGGCGACGTGGCCTCCGGCGGAAAAGCCGAGAATGCCGATGCGCTGCGGATCGATCTTCCACGCGTCAGCGTTCGCACGGGTGAGCCGGATGGCGCGTTGCGCATCCAGCAGCGGCACCTGATGTCGAAGCGACGGCAGCCGGTATTCGAGAATGATGCAGGCGATGCCGTTTTCATTGAGCCATTGCGCGATGGGGTAGCCCTCCTTTTCGGTGACGTGGCGGATATAACCGCCGCCCGGACAGAGCACGATGGCAGCACCGTTTGCCTTGTCGGCGGGAGGGAGAAAAACCTCGAGCTCCTTCGAGCATTCCTCGAATTTGCCGTCGCCGACGGGTGCTTTGCCGGGCCAGAGGGCGAGACGTTCCGTCGGCGTGGGTGAGAGGGGGGATTGGGCAAACGCGGATACCGCGACGACCAGGGACGCGGCTTTGATAAGAAAAGCGATTCGGTTCATGACGGGGAGGCGACACGGGCGTGGTCGCGGGCAAAGAGCAGGCGGATCGTGGCGACGATGACGAGTCCCCCGGCGAGGTAGGCGAGCGCGGTGATCGTCAGGAGCCGGTCGATGCCGAGAGAGGCTTTCCAGAGCCCTCCAAAGAGCGTGGCAAAGCCAGACATGATCGCTCCGAAGAAATTGAGGAGACCGACGGCGGAGGCGCGCGTGTCGGAGGGCACGACCTCGAAGGCGGCGGGAAAGATGTTGCCCATGAGCAGTCCGCTGAAGAGACCGAAACCGGAGGCGGCGATGCGGGTTCCGGAGAGGGTCTCGCAGTTGCCGAGGTAGTGCAGGCAGGGGGCGCAGAGCAGCAGGCTCGCCGTCATGAGCCAGAGTCGCGACGCTTTCGTTCTGCGGTAAAGCGCGTCCGCGAGGATCCCCCCGCCGAGCAGTCCGGCCGCCGTCGTGGCCTGGAGATAGACGGTGGCGTTGAAGGCGGCATCCGCCTGGTTGAGGTCGAACTTTTCCCGAAGGAAGGTCGGAAGCCAGCCGTAGAGCAGCCAGAGACCGAAGACAAAGACGGGAAAGACGAGGCAGAGCACGAGAAAGGTCGGGACCCTGGCGAGGGCCGCGACGGGAAATCGTCCTCCGGATTCCTCCTTCTTGCCGTCGGGGTTCTCGTCGACGCTCCGGAGGAAAAGAAAATAGGGAAGGGCGTAGAGCACGCCCACGGCACCGAGGATGAAAAAGGCGGTCCGCCATTCGCCCCGGTCCGCCATCCAGCCGCCGAACCAGCTTCCCGCGACGGTGCCCGCGATCTGGGCGGTGGTGAGCGCCGCAATGGCGCGCGAGCGACGGTCGGGAGCGTGGGCGTTCGCGGTCAGGGCGATCGCCGTGGGCATGAAGAGGGACTCGGAGATGCCCATTGCGGCGCGAAGTCCCAGCATCATCACCGCGGTGCCGGCGAAGCCCGTGGCCACGGTGACGAGGCTCCAGATCACGAGGCTGAGCACGACGAGAAGGCGCTTCGAGAATCGGTCACCGATCTGTCCGGCAAGCGGACATCCGAAGGCGTAGACCCAGAGGAAGACCGCCCCGACGAGACCGAGCTGCGTGTCGGTCATGCGAAGGTCCGCCTTCAGCGAACCGGTCATCGAGAAGACCGCCTGACGGTCGCAGTAGTTGAGGAAGTAGGCCACCCACATGAAGGCGACGAGCAGGGCGGCCCGCCTGGCGTTCGAGGAGGCTGGAGGGGAGTCGTTCACGCGTTGAGGACTTCGTCTTCGCTCACCTGTCGTGCGATCACCGCGACACAGTCGCCCTGGCTCGTGAGACAGGGCGAGCGCATCGTGATGAGGAAACCGTCTCCCTGCGCCGCGATCACTTCCGGGGGGCGGTCGGGCCGCTCGAGGTGATGGATGAGCCCGACGGTCCCGCCCCGCTTTACCGGGGCTCCGAGATCGACGCAGACCTCGAAGACGCCGGACTCGGGCGCGAGCAGGTAGTCCTCGCGGTTCAGGGCTTGGGTGAGGATCGTCGGCGGCTTGCCGAGCGAGGCCCGCGTCCTGAGGTCACCCCTGAGCAGCCCGACATGGACGAGGACGTTTCGCAGTCCTTCCTGGGCGATCCGGTGCACCGAGGCGGGGATGCCCTCGCCGCCCCCGAGTTCCGTGGTGACGACCAGTTTGCCCTGGTTCTCCGCCTCGACGGGAAGGAGTCCGGTTCCGGCGATGTCGGCGTAGAGGAAAGCGAAGTCCGTTCCCCAGGCCATCATCGCGGCGAACATGTCGGCGCGTTGCCCGCGATCCTCGACGAGGTGCATGTGGGCGCAGGGAACGAACTCCATGCTGCGCCCGCCCGAATGGATGTCGATGACGACGTCGCTCAGCGGAAAGAGCACCTTTGTCAGGAAGTGCGCGACCTGGCTGGTCACCGGTCCTTCGGCGTCTCCGGGAAAGGCGCGGTTGAGGTTCATCCCGTCCAGGGGCGAGAGCCGGGTTGCGGCGAGAGCGGCGGGAAAGTTGAGGGAGGGAATCAGGATGAGGCGCCCCGTGATTTGACCGGGCTCCAGCTCCCTCGCCAGCTTCATCGCGGCGATCTGCCCCTGGTATTCGTCGCCGTGGTTGCCACCGAGGACGAGCACGGTCGGTCCCTCGCCGTTGGCGATCACGGTGGCCGGAATCATCACGTTCGCCCAGCCGCCCAGGTTGTGGGAATAGGGGACCTGGAGAAACCCCTGCTGTTTCCCGGGCCGGTCGAAGTCGAGGGAGGTGAAGAGCATGGCGCAGAGCCGGTTTTTTCTCAGGGAAGGAGGCGGATGCAGGAGGGCATCGTGATTTCGAGCGGGGCGCCGACCGGCACGATCCGGAAATTTTCGCTCTCGATGCGGAAGACGGCGAGGTTGTTCCCGGGCATGTTCGCGCAGAGGAGCCATTTGCCGTCGGGCGTGACGAGGAGGTTCTGCGGCCCTTTTCCTTGGCTCGGAAAAAATCCGACCCGCGAAAAGGAAGTGTCTTCCATCTGGAACATCACGATGCTGTCGTGCCCGCGGTTCGTCCCGAAAAGGAAACGCCCGTCGGGGGTGAACTTCAGGTCCGCGCAGTAGCTCGTTCCCTGGAAATCGTTCGGCAAAGTCGAGAGGCTTTCGTGTTTGGTCAGGGCTCCCGTAGCGGTTTCGTGGGCGTAACGGGTCACGGAGTTCGAAAGCTCGTTGATCGCATAGAGGTTTTTCCCGTCGGGAGCGAAGGCCTGGTGGCGCGGCCCGGCCCCCGCAGGGGACGATACAAAGGCGGGCGAGGCGGGTTCGATTTTCGCGGAAGCGGCGTCGAGCCGGTAAATGCGGATCTGGTCGAGACCGAGATCCGCGGCGTAGGCAAAGCGATTGTCGGGGCTGATGATAAAACTGTGAGCGTAGGGGCCGTTCTGCCTTTTCGGGTCGACCTTCGATCCTCCCTCGTGCTGGAAGAAGGAAACCGCCTCACCGAGCGATCCGTCCTCGAGAATCGGCAGGGAGGCGACGCTTCCGCTGGAGTAATTGGCGAGAAGGAGGGTTTTCCCGGTCTTGTCGACCTCAAGGTAACAGGTCGCCGTGCCCTTGGAGGACTGTCGGTTGAGGAGAGTGAGTTTGCCCGACTCCCGGTCGATCGAGAAGGAGGCGACTTCCTCGTCCTCTTTTCCACCGAAGGCTTTCGCGTGGACGGCGTTGAGAAAACGCTGGTCGGGGGAGACGGCGAGGAAGAAGGGGTTTTCGATACCTCCGGTGCGGGCCAACTCCTTGAGGGACCCGTCTTCCGGCGAGAAGGAGAAGGCGGTGATCGCCCCCTTTTCTCCACCGGCGAAGGAGGAGACGAAGACAAGCGGATCCGCGGAGGCGGGAAGATGGCAGAGGGCAAGAAGGGTCGTGGCGACCGAGGTGACCCCGGGAAGGAGGGAAAGCGGAATTCGCATGGAAAACGGCTATCGGATTCGGTCGCGTGAAACCAGAGAAAACCGTTCCGCGATCGGGCGGGGGAGGGCCGCATCGCGATCCCCCAAAAAAATCGTCC
>JAGRPC010000060.1:0-1990 GCA_020439925.1 Verrucomicrobiia bacterium
ACGTTCTGACAAGCAACCGCGCCTCTCGCCATGGCCATCGTAGCGATCGCTTCTCCAACAGATTGGCTGCAGGTTCGGAGACTCAGGCTTACCGCGCTTCGTGACACGCCAGATGCCTTTGGCTCGACGTTCGAGGACGAGTCTCAGCGGCCGCCGGAGTGGTGGATAGACCGCCTGCAGTCATCGGGTTCGGTAACCTTTGTCGCCACAGATCCCGGCGAATCAGGCATTGCCGTACTGGGGCCCTATCAGTCTCCTCCCGATTGCGGCGTTTTTGCGGTTTGGGTTGCTCCCGAGCACCGAGGGATGGGCGTTGGAGACGCGCTCATGTCGGCATTGATTGCTCGGGCCAGGACTCAAGGAGTGGGGAGATTGGTGCTCCACGTTGGACGGAGTAACCTTTCAGCCAAGAAGCTTTATCTGAGACACGGCTTTGCACCCACCGGAGCGGAGTCCACCTTCCGGGCACCACGGTCACACCTTGTAGAGGATGAATTTGAACTGATCTTGGAAGGTTCTGGATCGACACGATGAGCAGCCTCACTCCCTCGAGCTTGAACCAGACGCTGGCGGAACCGGCTCCGGGCGATTGCCGTGCCGGCGGAGACTTGCGCTCGTCGCGGCCACCGCATAGATCTTGTGGCAGGAATGATTGAGTGCATGGACATCTTCGGGAGCACTGACCCTCGGAAGATGCCAAAACATCTATTTTGGGGTGCGATCCACCTTGGATACGGGAGTGCCATCCGAGGCAATCCACAGAAGCAGGATTTCTCGGTCTGCCCTCGACAATAGTATATGGATGCCGATTTCGAGTGCGCGCGCTGCCATCGGCATTCGCATCCTTGCCTGAGAAGAGGCTCGAGACCAGGGCCCTCTTCGAGCGCCAGGTCGAAAGGGCACTGCAAGACGGAGCACAGCACTCCTGATCCCTAGCCACTCACCTCCCCTCGACCGCGACGATCCGGTGGAAGGTTCGCACGAAGAGAGCTCCGTCCCCGAAGGCGGGAGTGCTGCGGCAGAGATCGCCGAGGGCGTTTTTGCCGAGGGATCGTAGAGAATCTCCCACGGCGATGGCGTGGACGTTGCCGCTCTCGTCGGCGCAGAAGATCGACTTGCCGTCGCTGACGGGTGATCCCATGCAGGGCCCTTCGACTCCGGGGACGCGGCCTTTCCAGAGTTCCTTCCCGGAGGCGGCGTCGAGACAGGTGACGATCCCGGCATCGTCCCAGAGATAACACTGGTCGCCGACGACGAGAACGCTGGGAATGTGGGGGGCGTTGCGATCGACGCGCCAGGCCTCGCTGAGTTGGCCGGCGTCGTCGATGCGCATGGCGACACAGTGTTTCGGGTTCGCGGTGAACCCGCAGGTGCCGATGACGAGGTCGCGCCAGGCGACGGGCGAACTGATGGCGCGTTCGTTGGTCTGCAGATTGAAGACGCTCTTTTCGGAGACGACGGAGCCGTCGGCGGGATCGATCACGGTGAAACCGTGCTGCCAGTTGGTGAAGACGAGGAGGTCGCGCCCGCCCCGTTTTACGACGCAGGGGACGGAGTAGCTGATGCGTTTGCTGTGACGGGGCACGGTCCATTTGACGGCTCCGGTGTTCGCGTCGACGGCGAGAAGGTTCCCCTTTTCGTTCTCCTGGTCGTTGTTGAGAATGACGAGATCGCCGAGGAGAAGGGGGGAGGCGCCGAAGCCGTGGCCTCCGGAGACGGGACCGAGATCGGAGACCCAGAGCTGCTTTCCGGCGTGGTCGAAGGCGGCCATGGTGAGGCGCTCCGCGGTGCCCCAGGTGAAGACGACCCGTTTCCCGTCGACGGCGGGGGTGGTGGAGGCGGGGCTGTTGAAGCGGTGGCCGGAGAAGTCGCCTCCGGAGAGTTCGGCTTTCCAGATCAGGGAGCCGTCCTTCGTGTCGAGGCAAAGCGGCATCCAGCGCTGGGCGGTCGGGGCGGTGGCCTCGCCGTCGGGGGAGGCGGCGGTTTTGCC
>JAGRPC010000060.1:2075-5385 GCA_020439925.1 Verrucomicrobiia bacterium
CCCCAGACGACGGGGGAGCCGTGCCCGATGCCGGGCAGGTCGGCGGACCAGCGCAGGCCGTTTTCGGGCCAGGGGGCGGGAATGCTGACGGTGGTGGAGACGCCGTTGCCGTTGGGACCCCGGAAGCGCGGCCAGTTTTCCTCGCCTTGGAGAGTGGCGAGGCAGGTCGCGAGGAGCGCGGCGAGGAGGGAGGCGCGGAAGGGCAGCATGGAAAAGGATCGGGCCATCCGGTAGAAACCGCATCTGGCGTGATGAGTTGCGGGAGGAGCGGACCGGTGGAGGCCAAGTTCTCTCTTGCAAGCGGGCCGGGAGGGGATTGCCTATAGCGTTGAGTAATTTCTCTCCCCAGTCCCTCCACGATCTCGATCTCTCAACCCTGCGCGGAGTCCTCGCCGCGGACGGGGTGAATCCCCATCATGCCGCGGCTCTCTGGAGGGCACTCCACCGCGAGGGGCTGCCCGGTCGCGAGGCCCTGCTCGCGTCATCCTTCCTCCCGCCGCTCCACCGCTGGATCGAGACCTCGGTGGGGGAGGGGAAACGCTGGTTCCTCGACGCGCCGGAACCGGTCGAGGAGATCCCGAGCACGGACGGGCTCACGCGCAAGTTCCTCCTCCGTCTTGCGGACGGGCAGACGGTGGAGACGGTGCTGATGGGCTACGAGGGACGCCACACGGTCTGCCTCAGCACGCAGGCGGGCTGCGCGATGGGCTGTGTCTTCTGCGCGACGGGACAGATGGGATTTGTCCGCCATCTTCGTCCCGGCGAAATCGTGGCCCAGGTGCATCACGCCCGCCGGGTTCTCCGTTCCCTCGAACCGGGCAAGCGGGTGCGCAACCTCGTGCTCATGGGCATGGGGGAACCTCTCCACAACTACGAGGCGGTGATGCAGGCGCTGGGTATCATCTCGGACACGCGCGGGATCGCGATCGGTCCGGCCCGCATCGCCATCAGCACGGTGGGGGTGGTGCCTGGCATCCGTCGTCTCGCCGAAGAGGGGTGTCCCTACCGCCTCGCGGTGAGCCTGCACGGATCGAGCGAGGAGGAACGGGGTGCCCTCGTTCCGGTCTCGAAACGCTGGCCGCTCGCGGAACTGATGGCGGCCTGTCGCGACTACGGACGGGACACGGGGAAACGCATCTTCTTCGAGTGGACCCTCATCGAGGGGAAGAACGATTCGCCGGAGACGGCGGCTCGGCTCGCGGCGCTGCTTCAGGGGATGGATGCCCACGTGAACCTGATCCCCCTGAATCCGACGCAGGGATACGGAGGTGCCGAAAGCCATCCGGAATCGGCGCGGCGTTTCCAGAAGGTGCTGCGCGAGGCGGGATTTCCCTGCACTTTCCGCCAGCGCCGCGGCATCGATGTGGAGGCGGGCTGCGGGATGTTGCGCCGCGTTGCCGGTCGATCTTGAGGGAAACGTAAGCTAAGGGGCGGATGCCCCTTCAAGGGGAGTCCCCTCAGGGCCAGGTCGTGAGGAGGACCGATCCGGTTTCGGGGGCGGCGATGTTCTCGCCCCGACCCGGAGGAACGAGGAAAAAGTCGCCTTCGCGGAAAAGTTCGCCCTTAGAGGTCAGGGTTCCCTCGACGACGGTGATGATCGCAAATCGTCCACGCAGGATGCGGTCGAGCGTCGTCCCGGCTTCAAACTGGTGTCTTTCGAGCCGGAAATGTTCGCAGTTCGCGAGGACTTCACCGGCGGGTTCGTCGAGGGAGGGCGCGGTGTCGCTGAAGTCGATGCAGCGGAGCGACTCCTCGACGTGGAGGGCTCGGGGTTTGCCGTCGATGCCGGGGCGGTTCCAGTCGTAGACGCGATAAGTGGTGTCGGAGTTCTGCTGAATCTCGTAGATGAGCAGTCCGGCCCCGATGGCGTGTAGTCGGCCGCTGGGGATGAAGAGGTGTTGTCCCTTCACGACGGGGATGGCGTGGATGCAGGATTCCACGGTTCCCTTCTCGAGAGCCTCGCGGAAGGTCGCCGCGTCGATGCCCTCCCGGACACCCACGTAAAGCTTCGCGCCGGGATCGGCATCGGCGATGTACCAGACCTCGGTTTTTGGCTCGCCGTCCAGTTCCGCGGCGACGGAGGCCGGGGGATGGACCTGGATGGAGAGGGTGTCGCGGGCGTCAAGGATCTTGAAGAGGAGGGGGAAACGCTCCGTCGCGGGAGCGTTTTCTCCGAAGAGTGAGCCACGCAGCCCGGGATCGGACCAGATCTCGGAGAGGTGCTTTCCTTTGAGTGATCCCCCGGTCACGAGGCTGTCGGCCTCTTCCCTCGCGGAGATTTCCCAAGACTCTCCGTAGGGCTGATCGCGGTCCGGAAGTTCCCTGCCGAAGCGATCGGCGAGGAGGCGACCTCCCCAAACTCGGGTTTGATAAACGGGCTCAAATCGAATAAAGGAATCGGGAACCGGATGCATGAGAAACGGGAGACGGGCGCCTACGGTAGCCCCGCATCCCCCCCGACGCCATCATCTGATTGGAGGAACCGACCGAACTTATGAATCCGGAAGTCAAAGAGCGTTTCGACGATTACATCCGCCAGAAGGGCATGCGTCGCACCGGACAGCGCGACGTCATCCTCGAGGCGGCCTTTGCCACGGACGATCACTTCACCGCGGAGGAACTCCTCGAGAAAGCCCGCAAGCTCGATCCCAAAACTTCCCGGGCGACGCTTTATCGGACCATCTCCCTGCTTGTCGAGTGCGGTCTCCTCCGTGAGATCGACCTGGGGCGTGACGAGCGGGTCTACGATCCGAACTTCCTCGATTCCCCGCACCACAATCACCTTATCTGCATCGACTGCGGGAAGGTGATCGAGTTCGAGGACGAGAACGTCGCCGTGCTCATCGACTGCATCACCCGGAGACTCGGTTTCCGTCCGAGTTCGAAGTCGATGCGGATCGAGGCCTGTTGCGATCGGCTTCGCACGGAGGGGCGTTGCGAGAACCTCATCCGCCAGCGGCTCGCGAAGCGGGCCTGAGACCAGTCTCCCGCCTGGGAGCAGCGGTGGCGGAAAAATCCCGCTTGCCGCGACGCCTTCCCCGCGCGAACCAGAGTCATGTGGAAAGGCAGATTCCAGACTGAAACGTCGAACCTGGTGCAGCGCTACGGAGAGTCGATCTCCTACGACTGGCGGCTCTACGCCTGCGACATCGAGGGTTCCATCGCCCATGCCGCGGCCCTGCAGGAGGCCGGCATTCTCACGAAGGCCGAGGAGCGTGCCATCGTGAAGGGGCTCCAGGAGATCCGACGCGAGATCGAGGCGGGCGAATTCCGCTTCAAGACGAGTCTCGAGGACATCCACATGAACATC
>JAGRPC010000519.1 GCA_020439925.1 Verrucomicrobiia bacterium
CGGATTTCGACGGAGTGTTTGTCGGGGGCGTAGTTGACGACGGCAGCGTTCATGGGGGAGATGAAGGGGTTGAGGGAATTCAGGGTTTGAGGACTTCCTGCGCATGCACCGCCTCGCAAATCATGCGGAGGGACGATTCGAGGTCTCCGTCGGCCGTCTTGAAGGCATCGGCGTCGATCGTCAAGGGAGCGCCCAACACGACCAGCGGCGCGCCATACTGCGGGCATTGGATCGCTTGTTCCAGGGTCAGTCCGCCGACGGCCTGGACCGGCACCTTCACCGCGCGCACGACCTCGCGCAATTGATCGAGGGGACTGGGCATGCGGTGTCCGGCGGCGGCGATGCCTCTTCGTTCGTCATAGCCGATGTGGTGGATGATGTAGTCGCAGCCGAGGTCCTCGAGCCACTTCGCGCCGGCGACCATGTCCTCGCAGACCATGTTGTCGCCCATGACCTTGCAGCCGAAGGCGGCTCCGGCCTTGACGACGCATTTGACGGTTTCCTCGTGGGCACGCGCCATCACGACGACGTGGGTGGCCCCGGCCTTGGCCATCATCTCGGCCTCGAGGTAACCGCCGTCCATGGTCTTGAGGTCGGCGACGATGGGAGTTTCGGGAAAGGCGGCACGCAGGGCGCGGACGCCGTGGAGTCCCTCGGCGAGGATGAGCGGGGTGCCGGCCTCGAGCCAATCGACGCCGGCTCGCATGGCGAGGGCGGCGGTCTCGAGGGCTTCGTCGATGTTGGTGAGGTCGAGAGAGATCTGGACGATGGGTTTCATGGCGGGAGCTTGCGAAAGATGACAGAAAGGGTGAACTTCGGCGCGACAAAAGCTATGGGAAATGCGTCCCCCCTGAAACCTTTGCGGCAGGGCGATCGTCCGGTCCGGGAGATTCGTCGCTGGGAGCGTTCGCGGGATGCCTGGGTGGCCTCCCTCGATCCCTCGGGTCATTTTCCCCGCCTCTTCGATCATCTTCCCGGGCTCCACTTTTTTGCGAAAAACCGGGAGGGGCACCTCATGTTCGCGAGTCGCGGACTGCGGGAACGCTACTCGATGAGCGACGAATCCGAGATTCTCGGGATGACAGACTTCGACCTCAACCCGGACCCCATGGCTCGGGCTTACGTCGACGACGATGAGCGGCTTCTCGCGGGAAAGGTGGAACTGGTGGAACGCGTCGAACTCTGGTGGGACAGCCAGGGGATGCCCGATTGGTTCATGGTGACGAAGCTGCCGCTGCGTGACCGGGAGGGCGGGATCGTCGGGGTGATGGGATTGCTGCGACGACCCGACGAGTCTGACCTGGGATTGCCGGTCTTTCAGACGGTGGCGAGAGCCGTGGAGATCCTGAGACGTGACTATGCCCGTCCGCTGACGATCGAGGAGGTAGCCCGTCACTGCGGTCAGTCGGTGCGCCAACTCCAGCGACGTTTCCAGACGGCCTTCGGGATTTCGCCACAGGAATTCCTTCTCAAGACCCGCGTGCTCGCGGCCCAGCGGCTCCTCGAGTCGACCTCCCGCAACTCCTCGGAGATCGCGAAACTTTGCGGCTTCGTCGATTCGAGCAGTTTCTCCCAGCACTTCCGCCGGCGGCTGGGCATGACTCCCACGGAATACCGGGATTCGAAACGGCCGGACGGGTCGAAGAGAAAAAGATCCCTCAAAGGCGGGTGAGGGGATGGGTCCGATCCTTCAAGGGCAGGTCAACGATTCGTCCACCCTGGCGATGGGATTCGAAGATGCCCATGGTCATCTCCACGACGGCACGCCCGTCGATTTCCGAACAAAGGGGGTGACGGTTCCCGGTGATCGCGGCGATGAGGTCGCGGCAGGGACCCTGGTGTCCTGAAACGAGTGCACGAATGTCGGCGATTGGTTCGGGTTTTCCGATTCCCGCGCTCGTGACGGGGGTCCAGGCTTTCGCCGCTGCCGCGGGGCGGAAGGGGCTGCCCTCGAGATAGTGGGCGAGCGGCTCGGCGTCCGCCCGCAGGTCGATGATCCCTTCCGTACCGATGAGCTGGAGGCCGAAGCCCGTTTCCCGCACGCCGGCATTGGCGATCGAATCAAAGAACACGGGGATGCCTTTTTCGGTGTCGATGCGGGCGTGGACTTCATTCCCGGCGAGTGGCCCGATGCCTTCGGAGCCGTCCTTGACGTCGGCGGCGGTGACAGGTTTGCCCTGCTCAAGGACGATTGCCGAGACGCCGAGGGCTTCCCCTGTGAAATAGCGGGTGAGGTTGAGCAGGTGGGAGCCGAGGACCCAGAGGTCGAGGGAACCGCCTCGGGCGTCTTCTTTTCCTCTCGCTCGTATTTCGAGCCATCGTCCGATGGCGCCCTCCTCGACGAGCCTGGCAATGACCGGAAGAACGGGGTGGTAGCGGTTGCGGTGGGCGATGGCCAGTTTTGTGCCGCTCTTCTCGCAGGCCGAAACGATGGCGTCGGCTTCCCCGAGATCGCGACAGAAGGGTTTTTCCACGTAGATGCCCTTCGCTCCGGATTCGATCGCCGCGAGGATCATGTCGCGGTGCTGGTCGATGTGGCGTGGACAGACGGCGACGAGTTCGGGACGCTTCGTCTGAAGCATTTCATTGTAGCCGGCGAAGGCCGCTTCCGGGGAGAGCTTGAGTCGCTCGACGGCCTTGCCACGTCCGCTCTCCGAGGGGTCCGACACGCCGACGATTCTGGTCTCGGGCAGCCCCA
>JAGRPC010000061.1:0-2350 GCA_020439925.1 Verrucomicrobiia bacterium
CCGGACGGGGCTACCTGGACTGTGGCGCGTAGAGTTGGCCGAGAACCCGCCCAGACCTACCATTACTTGAGGAATCGTTTCTCCAGGAGCACCAGCGACAGGATTACCTCCGCGCAGGTTCGTTGAAACACATAATACCATCCCGGCCATCCGTCGAAAATCGCGCCCTTCACGATGAGCGTGTAGACAAACACCACCGGTGCGGCGGGCCAGATCATCCGGCGCAGCCGGTCCGCGAGTCCGTGCGGCCCGTCAGGCACGAGCAGTTTTTCCGCCTCAAGCAGCGCGTATTTCCTTTGCGAATCGAGCCAGCGTGCGAGGGGTTTGCGGTCGTCATGGTCGATCTTCGAGATCATGTGGCCGCTCGATCCGGAGATCTCGAGCAACTGGGTGTGACCATCGGAACGATAGCGGCACCGTGATTTGTCGAAGAGGACCGCGCGAGGAGGATAGAGCGAGCCGCGCAGGGGACGGCCATGGATCAGAAAACGAAAGGGAGCATACCACGCCGAGTGGCCCACCGCCGGGTCGATCTCCTCGAGTTCCCTGACAAACTCCTCTCGGATTCCGTAGTCCGCGTCCAGCGACAGGATCCAGTCCGTGGGAGCGAGGGAAACCCCGTGGTTCCATTGCGCGGTGTGATTGTCGAAGGGGCGTTCGGCCAATTCCACATTGCGATAACCCGCACAGATGGCCTGCGTTTCGTCCGTGCTCCCGCTGTCGAGAACGATGACGTGGTCCGCCCAGCGAAGCCCATCGAGGCAACGGCCCAGGTTGGGTGCCTCGTTCCAGGTGAGGACGACCGGTGTGATGGAAGAGAGGTTCATGGCTGGGAGCGGATAACCTTCAACTTTTTGAGTTTGACCTTTGTTTTTTGGTAAAAAGCTAATCGCTAACCACCCGCAAACGAGTTCACCCCGTATCTCATGAGATACCACAAGGAGGCCAGCTTTTCCCGCCGGTGGCAGCCGCGATCCCACGGCGCGAGTGGATCCGGGGCGGTTTCGAAGGCGCATTCCCATTCCATCCAGGGAATCGCCTTCCGAAAAACAGCCTCGGCGCGGGGAGCGTGAAACCAGTTGGTCACGATCAGCGCACGGGTGGCGTGAATCTGTTCGAGAAGCGGTTCGGAGTAAGTTGCGTTTTCCCAGGTCGATTTCGCGTGTGGCTCGATGATCAGGCGCGAGCGGGTCACGGGATCCGCTCTCAGGAGGGATTCCATATGCCCCCCATCTCCCGTCACGATGAGCGGGGCATCCGGAAAGGCCCCTGCGAGTCGGCTGGCTTCCCGTGCCCGAGCCGAATCGCCGCCACCCAGGACAACAATTGCGTCGGGCACCCAGGGGACGGGCCGATTTTCCGGGTTCGGCCAAGGAGAAAACCAGAACCAGAAAAACAGAAGCAGCGGCACAAGGCCGAGAATGACGAGTGGTCGACGCATCAAGGAAGAGAACGAAGAACGAAGAACGAAGAACGAAGAACGAAGAACGAAGAACACGGGCGCGAAGCGCCCGCTACTCCACAAAGCCCGGCCTGGTTCCACCTCCGACGAGCCAATCGTGCACGAGCAAGGTTTGACTGGCGATGGAAGACCAAAGGAATCGATCCTCGATGAGTCGACGTCCGGCCGTTCCCATGGCCTCCCTATCTGAATCTGCGAGCGTGAAAAGGGTTGCCAGTCCTTCGGCCACGCTCTCCGCAGTCGGTTCCACCCGGATGCCGGCTCCCGCGGCGAATCCCTCGGGCAGGTTGCAGGCGTCTGTCATGACGGCCGGCAAACGGTGGGCCCATGCCTCGAGCACCGTCATGGGCAGGCCCTCGCTGAAGCTCGGCAGGACAAAGGCATCGGCGGAACTCAACAGCGCTTCCTTTGCCTCGCCGAACACGGGGCCGGCGAAGGTGAGGCTTTCACGGTTCCTCGTTCGTGGTGCTTCGTTCTTCGTTGGGAACTCTCCCGCGGGGATCGTGGAAAAGGGAAGGCCGAGTTCCCGACAGAGCTGCTGAAGTTCTTTCTTGTGGCCCCCTTCGTCCCACCCGGCAATCACCAGTTGCCAGTCATCGGTCGCCTTGCTTGACCAGGCACGGATGAGATTGAGGAGGCCTTTCTTGGGATGAAGGCGTCCGAGGTAAAGGAGCGTTTTTGGTTCCTCGTTCCTCGTTCCTCGTACCCCTTCGACCATCTCCTTTGGCAAATCGATCCCGTTGGGAATGACGGCAATGGGAACCCGGACGCCGTATGAACGGATGGCGTCGGCTTCGGCCCGGCAGAGCGCACGCAGACAACCTGCCTCGTTCAGGTGCCGGTTTTCGAAGAGGTGGGCCACGAGAGTCTTTTTCCATCCGGAATGCC
>JAGRPC010000061.1:2394-3261 GCA_020439925.1 Verrucomicrobiia bacterium
TTCCGGTGCCAGCGTTGCGAGACCCGCGAGGTGTAGGTCCAGAGACCGTGAACTTCGACCAGGTCGGGAGAAAAGCCTTCCAGCTCCCTGGTCATATCAGGAGCGTATCCGAAGCGTCTCGGACCGAGGGAAGGGGAGAGGGAAACCGGAACGGGATCCCAACCAGCGAGGTCGGCCTCCGAATGTTCGTCCTTCACCGAGAAAACTCTTCCCAGTTCTCCTCGCTCGACGAGGGCACGGGAAAGGCATTGCAGGCTCAACTGGACGCCTCCGGCCTTTCGCGACATCGAGTCGATGAGGAAGGCGGTTTTCATTCGGAACCAGAGAGTTGTGAAATCGATGGACGTTGCGAAGAGAAGTGGTCCCGAATCACAACCATCCTGGATGGTATTCTATCGGTTCGCGAGGACTCGGAGCAGGAGGTGGTCGAACCATCCGGCTTTCCGGGCGGGTGAAGCCAGCGCCTTTTCGGCTGCGGTCCGGAGTCCCTCCGCAAACTTTGCGGGACCCCAGTTGGCGATGATTCGGCAGCTCGCTGCTCCGAGAGCGGCGCGTTCCGTTTCCGGAAGCAAGGCCACTTTGTGGAACTTCTCCGCAAGCGCCGCTTCGTCGAAGGGATCGACCGTCCAGCCGTTCTCTCCCTCTTTGACGAGATCTGGAGCGCAGCCGCAGCGCTCCGAAACAACGACCGGCAACCCGCTGGCCATCGCCTCATTCACCACCAATCCCCACTGCTCCGTGGTGCTCGCATGCACAAAGGCGCCCGCATGGGCATAGAAGCGGGGCAACTCGTCGATCTGGCGGAACCCGGGAAGAAAAACCGAAGGGTTTTCTTCCCGGGTGTTCTTCGTTCCTGGTTCTTCGTTC
>JAGRPC010000520.1 GCA_020439925.1 Verrucomicrobiia bacterium
GCGTTTCATGTTTCCGTGAGGGTTGAGTTCCTTTTCCAAACGCGGGACATCGACAACGATCGAATTATGAGGAAAAGCCCAGTTCCGGTCAATTCCCGATCGTTTCTGGTTTGGAACTTTCGAAGGAGGGCTGGACCGGGTTGACTCCGGCGCACAACCCTGTTCAGTCTCCATTCCTCCCATGCCCCGAAGCAGTCTCCTTTCCGCCAAGTTGTATGGCATCGTCGATCTCGGTTACGTCGAACCTTCGGCTCTGATCCGCGTGACCGCCGAGATGATCGAGGGTGGCATCGACGTGATCCAGTTGCGGGCCAAGGCGCGCTCACCGGACGAAGTGCGTCAGTGGTCCGAGTGGCTCCTGCCCGTTTGCCGTGAGGCGGGTGTGCCGTTCTTCGTGAACGACTATCCCGACATCGCCGCCTCCATCGGGGTTGACGGTGTCCACGTCGGCCAGGATGACGCCTCCATGGACGAGGTGCGCGCCATCGTCGGCGATTCCATGCTGGTGGGGCGCTCGACCCACAGTCTCGACCAGGCCGCCGCGGCCGCCGCGGATCCACGGACCGACTGCATCGGGTTCGGACCTCTCTTCGCGACTCCCACCAAGCCGGATTATTCGCCGATCGGCACGGAGGAGATCCGCGAGGTCCACGCGCGACATCCCGACCTGCCCGTTTTCTGCATTGGCGGGATCAAGAAGGAACACCTTCCCTCGCTCGTCGAGTCCGGGGCAAAACGTGTCGTGATCGTCTCGGGAATCTTGCAAGCACCCGATATCGCTGCTTATGTCCGGGCCGCGAGGTTACTCCTTCCGTGAAATCTCCTTCTACCCATCACCCGATTATCATTCCATGAGCGTACTCGTCTCCGGTTCCATCGCCATCGACAACGTCAAGACCCAGAAAGCCTCGCAGGAGAACCTGCTCGGAGGTTCCGCCTCCTATGCGGCCATCGCCGCGAGCTTTTTCTCCCCGGTCGGCATGGTGGGCGTGGTGGGGCACGACTTCCCGAAGGAGCACCTCGAACTCTTCAGGAGACGCAACATCAACCTCGACGGGGTGGAGTTTTCCGAAGGTGAAACCTTCCGCTGGTCGGGGGAATACATGGAGGACATGAACGAACGCGAGACCCTCTCGGTCGCCCTCAATGTGCTCGAATCCTGGCAGCCCTCCGTGGCCGACTCGCAGAAGTCCGCCACGACGGTGAATCTCCTCGCCAACGCCCATCCGCTCAACCAGCACGCCGTCGTCGACCAGCTTGGCGACGGTCCGTCCTTCACCATCGCCGACACCATGGATCTCTGGATCCAGATCTCTCGGCACGAACTCGAGAATCTCCTCAAGCGGATCGACCTCCTCGTTCTCAACGACGGCGAGGCAAAGCTGATGATGGACACCTCCAATGTCGTCTCCGCCGGACACCGTCTCCGCGAAATGGGTCCGAAGTATGTCATCATCAAGAAGGGCGAACACGGAGCCATGCTCTTCGGCGAGTCCGATTTCTTCGCCTGTCCCGCCTACCCGCTTCACGAAGTCTTCGATCCCACCGGGGCGGGGGACACCTTCATTGGCGGCTTTTCCGGCTACCTCGCCAGCCTCGGCAAGCGCGACTACGAGTTCGCGGATCTCGCCGGAGCCATCGCCCGCGGATCCATCCTCGCGAGCTTCACCTGCGAGAGTTTCAGCACCCACGCCCTGCACGATCTGACCCGTGACGCCTTCGAGGAGCGCCTCGAGACCTATCGGCGTTATTCCAGCTTCGCCTGATCTCCGACTCCTGGCCGGGACTTTGTCGCAAGATTGCGCTCGATAACTGTGGCAAGGCGCTCCATGCTGGTGCCAGCCATGTCTTGGTATTACGTCGACGCCCTGCGCCGTCAGGTTGAGGTCCGGGAGGATCTGCTGCCCGGACTGGTCTCCTCGGCAGTGATCCGTCGGGAGACCCTCGTGTGGAATGAGCACATGGAGACCTGGCGGCCCGCCGGCGAGGTCCTTTCCAGCCTGTTCTCAGGACTGCCTCCGGCGCTCACCACCGGACAACGTCAGCAACTCCTCAACGTTCCGATTGGGACCGTGCCCGCGGCAAGCGTGGCCACCGACCCGGTGGCGGTTTGCAGCCTGGTCTTCGGTTTTCTCGGACTTCCCATCTGCGTGCCCATCTTTTCGATACCCGCCATCATCTGCGGGCACATCGCGAGGAAACGCGCCCGTCAGCAGGCTCTCGCTTCCGGCAATTCCGGACTCGCTCTCGCCGGCCTGATCATGGGTTACCTGGGGTTCTCGATCCTGATTGTCTTCATTCTGTTTTATGTCGGCATGATCGTCGTTGCGATCGTTGTTGGAGACTCCGAGATGCCTGTGGGCCCCGAATGAGTTCCTCGGCGACAGATGAAAAGGGGAACGCGCGAACCCCGGCCCTCGCGACCTGCGAATGGATTGCCCTCGCCGTTCTCCTCCTCGGGTTCACGATCGCCCTTCGCTTCCTTCCGGTGCGATCTTCGCTGGAACGGGCGACCCTCTGGATCGAATCGCTTGGCTGGTGGGCTCCGGCAACCTTTGTCGTCCTCTACGTGGTTTGCACCCTGCTCCTCGTTCCGAGAACCGTCCTCACGGTGGGGGCCGGGTTTCTCTTCGGTCCATGGTGGGGGCTTCTCTGGGCGCTTTTTTCGATCAACCTGGGAGCGAATCTTGCCTTTCTGTCAGGACGGCACCTCGCCCGCGACAGGGTGGAGCGACGTACCCGTGATCGGGGACGCCTTCAGGCTCTCGACCGCGCGGTTGCGCGGGACGGCTGGCGCATCGTCGCCCTCACGCGGCTCACTCCGGTTTTTCCCTACTCGCTCCTGAATTACGCCTTCGGGCTCACCCGAGTCCGGTGGAGCGAGTTTGCCATGGGTTCGTTCGCGGGGATGTTTCCCGGCACGCTCATGCTCGTGATTCTCGGTACCTTCACCGATTTCGCGGCCGAGCAGAGTGCGCAGCCTCGCGGTTCCCTCGTCAATCTTCTCTACGCTGCCGCGGTCGCCGGTGCCCTCGTTGCGACCTGGATCGTGACGCGTTTTGCGAGGCGGGCCCTCGAACGTCATCGCGAGGAATTCTCCGGCGAGACTCCCGAATAGACGTTGAATCCCTTTTCGCGCAGGAAACCGACGAGGGTCTGACCGCTTTCCTTCGCCAGCTTCACGGCGAGACTGCTCGGGGCGGAGATCCCGGCAACGATGGGGATGCGGGCCGCAAGGGCCTTCTGCATGAGCTCGAACGAGATGCGTCCGCTCACCAGCAAGACCGTCTCGTCGAGGGCGATGCCGTGGAGAAGAGAATGGCCAATGACCTTGTCGAGGGCATTGTGCCGGCCCACATCCTCGCGGAGAAGGAGAAGCCGTCCCTCTCTGTCAAAGAGGGCCGAGGCATGGAGTCCGCCGGTGCGGTCAAAGGTCTCCTGGGCCGAGCGAAGTTTCGCCGGGAGGGAGAGCAGCAAGGCGGGATCCGGTTGGAAGTGGGCCGGAACCGGGGGGAAGGAACAAAAGACCGAGTCGATCGTGGCCTTGCCGCAGATGCCGCAGCTCGAGCTGGTGAAGACGTGGCGGGTGAGCCGGGAAAGATCGGTTTCTCCAAGAAGCCGGACATCGAGGGTGTTGCCTTCACCTCCCGGATCCACGTCGGGGCACCGGGCGATCTCCGCGATCTCGGAAGCGGAACGGATCACACTCTCGGTGAAAAGGAATCCCGCGGCGAGTTCCTCGTCGTGACCCGGTGTGCGCATCGTCACCGCCACGCTGGCCCCGTTGACGCGGATCGCGAGCGGCTCCTCCGAGGCGACCCGGTCGAGGGTCCTGACAAAACCACTTTCGAGGTGGAAACGTGCGATGGTCACGGTCTCGTCGCGCTCGCCCTCCTCCATCGCGGCAAGGTCGTCGGGAGTATTGAGATTTGCGAAGAGGGCGAGATCCGACTCCGCCAGCGGGAGCGCCCGGATCCAGCCGCGCGAGGCGGCCTCGTCGAGGAAATCTTGCAGGCGACGTTTCCCCGAGGCGAGGAACTCGTCGACGAGGGCGAGGCATTCCCTTCTCGGGTAGAGCGCCGCGAGCGGTTCCCAGCCCTTGGCGGTGCGGGGTGCCACGCCTCCCTCCGCCTCGAGAAGGCGGGACAGAAAGGCCGGTTCCATCCTCGGTAGATCGACGGCGAGGACGAGCAGAAAGGGAGCCCTGCTCGCGGAGAGGGCCGATCGCAGTCCCTCGAGCGGACCTCGGTCGGACGCTTCGTCGAGGATCTTCGAAACCCCTTCGAGAACTTCGGGAAAGGCCTGGTCCGGTCGTGTCGACAGCCAGATCCGTTCCGGACCGAGCGAGGCGAGCTTGCGGAGCTGGAAGACATAGAGAGGCTGCCCCCGCCAATCGATAAACGCCTTGTCGCGTCCGAGTCGGGAGGATCGTCCGCCCGCAAGGAGGACGGCGTCAAACTGGATCGCGGCGGACATCACGAGACGGTTTCGTCTGCACCCCGGCGGTTCACGGGACCTTGTTGTCGGTGCCCTCGAGGTCGTTCACGGCCTTGTTGAGGACGCGGATGATGTACTTGTTGGGCTGCTCCTTCAGGCCGACCTTCATCGTCGTGAGAACGGGGCGCGCCACATCGTCGAGCTCGTCGAGGACGATGGAGGATTCGAGTCGGGCCCATTCGTTCTTGTCGGAGAGCCGCTTCTCGAGGAGGGCAAGTCCTTTCGAGGTGAGGCCCATGCGGCAGAGGGCGCGGGCGGCGGCGATGGAGACGGCCGGAGACTTGTCCTGCAGGGCAAGGTCGAGCGCGGCGACGGCCCCCGCCGTTCCCTTGGTGGCACCCGGATAATTGCCAAGTCCGGTGGCGGACCAGTATCGCACTGCTGGCTCGGCGTGACCGAGTCCCGAGAGCATCGCCGGGATGCCCTTGGGACCGCTCGAGGCGCGGGCGGCGGCGGCGGAGAGATCCTTTACGAGACGGGCCCGGTCGCCGCTGACCTGCAGTATGGCAAAGGCGGACCCGGCAGCGGCCTCGCGGCGTTCGATCTCGGATTCCGGAATGAGCCCGAGGTCGCCGATTTTGAGCTGCCAGGCGGTGAGCGCGCCGCGCAGTTCGGCGAGTTTTTCGGCAAGGGCGGGGTCGGCGGCGAGGTTCTTGATTTCGTGGGGATCGCTCTCGAGATCGTAGAGTTCCTCGACTGGCTTCCTCGGGGCGATGTAGAGTGCGGCTTCGGGCGGCATCGTCTTCGCGGCCATGGCCTTGCGGATCTCCTTCATCGTCGTGCCGTTCTCGCAGGTGTTGATGAACTGGGTGCAGGGCTTGAGCGGTTCGAAATTCCTGACATAACGATATCGCTCGTCGCGTGCCGTCCGAATGACATCGTATCGTTCGTCCATACGGTCGCGGGCGCCGAAGACGTAGCTCCGTTTCTCCTCTCCAAGAAACGGCTGTCCCTGGAAGTGCGGCGGCACGGCGATGCCCGCGAGCGTCAGCATCGTCGGGGCGAAGTCGACCGAGTTGACGAGGCGGTTGTCGCTTTCCCCCGGCGCCTTCGTTGCAAAGGCGGTGCGCACCCGCTCGGGATAATGCACGATCATCGGGATGTGCGTGCCCGAGTCGTAGAGCCAGCGCTTGCGGCGCGGAAGCCCGGTTCCGTGGTCGGACCAGAACATGACCACCGTGTTCTCCCATTCCCCGGCCTCCTTCAGTTCCGCGATGAGCTTTCCCGCCCACGCATCCATCGCGGTGATGACTTCGTAGTTCCGCTTCCAGTCCTCGCGCACCGCGGGCGTGTCGGGATAGTAGGGAGGCAGGGTGGTGAGTTTCGCGGGAT
>JAGRPC010000062.1 GCA_020439925.1 Verrucomicrobiia bacterium
TGATGGGCAGGGCTGAACGCTTCGCGGGTGAGAAAACGTGCCGTCCTGACAAGGTCTCCATCGATCTCCCGGACGATCCATTCCCCAGGTTGTCCCTCGTGGAGATTCCAGGTAAATCCGTGAAAGCGGTGCTCCATCAGTGTGATCGTTCCCACTGGCCCCCAGACGCACACGGGACCATCGGGGCGGTTGTAGTTTCGACGAAAAAAACCGTCGAAACCGGCAATATGGTCCATGTGAAAGTGGGAGAAACAGAGGTGCGACACCGATTGGATTTCCGCCTGTCTCAGCGAATCGAGCACTGCCTCGCCACAGTCAAAAAGCACCGATTCCCGCGACTGTCCCGTGTCTACGGTGAGGTGGAGGGCGTTGTCCGCCCCCGGCCTCCCCAGCACCTCCCATTCGATTGCCATGACGCGAAGGTAGCGTGGCCGGAGGAGACTGCCAAATGGAGAGGTCGCTTCGTCAGGCCGGATCGACCCGTGAAATTCGACCTCACCAGAGGCAAACCGCGAGTTTATGGAGTCACCCGCATGGCCGTGGTGGCGCTGCTTCGGGAAGCGAGCTCGCTGACGGTGAATTCCCACATGCCGGGGATTTCGTTCGGTGCCAGGTTGAGGTCGAGGCCGAGCTTGCCATCGGGATTGGTGGCGTGGTAGCCGCTTCCTTCGGCGAGCCGTCCGTTGGGATCTCGGATTTCCACGAGCAGGGGGATCACCGCGGGCAGGGGACTGCCGTTCGAGTCATTCACGGAGATCAGGACATTCACCGATTCGCCCGGCCGGGTGGAATCCGGATGGACGAGGTGGACGCCGGCAATAGGACGGGGGAGCCCCATGAGGAGGCGGCCGTCGCAAGGCCCAAGACGAACGGACAACCGCTTGTCGGAATCGAGGGTGAGTTTTTGTCCGGAGAGAACATCGTAGAGGTGCGCGGGAGGATTCTCGCGAAACGTGAGGGTGCCGGAGGAGGAGAGACCGTTCTCCATGACCAGTCCGTGCTGTCCCACGTAGGACCCGAATTCACGCCTGTCATTGATCAGGAAATGATAGGCGGCCTCGCCCGCGTGGCGCGTGCGGATGACGATCTCGGGTTGGTCAAGAGTGAGGGGCGGAAGGAGACCAAGCGCCTCGAGGCGGGGGCCCAGGTCGGCGGCAAGGGCGATGACTTTGTCCTTGTCGAGGGCGGCCTTCTTCTCACGACGGAAGCTGCGAAGGACGAGGTCAGCCTTCAACGCGGGGCAAAGGAATTCGTCGGCGACCAGTTTGCCTCCGGCGGCTTGCCAGGCGGTGATGGTTTTCACCAGTGAAGCGGTAAGGACATCACATTCGGGCATGATCAGGAATTTCCGGCCCGCAAGCCCGTCGCGCAGGAGAGTCTCCTCATAGAGGACGTCGCAGCGGACGTGGGCGTGCTGAAGCGCAAGCCAAAGATCGGCCGACCAACCGAGGTTGCTGCCGTATCCACCGCGTCGGGCGAACATCTGCGAGGTGAAACTCTCGAGGAAGGCGACCTCCGAGTTGGTATCGGGAATCTTCAGAAGGGCCGGACCGAGCGGCTCGACGACTTCCTCGACGAGGCGCTTGAGTTCGTTTTGCGTATCGGGGTGGGTGTAGCGATAAGCTCCGGGACTGTCAGTGGGGACGAGTGATTGCCAACCGTGATACATGATACCGCGGATGGGCCGGGAGAGCTTTGTCCAGAGGGCTTCCCGGAGGTGCATGGGGGAGATGGTGATATAGGCGGCATCGGGATCGTGATCGATCCAGGGAACGGGGTTTTCGGTAGGCGCTCCGATCGGTGCCGTTTGCGAGCGATACCAGATGATCTGGGTCATTTTCATCACCTCCTGCCCTTTGCCTCCGGCTTCGGCCATCGCAAAGAGTTGGTCGGCACAGAGTCCGATGCGCTGGGGATCGGGATAGGTGTAGGTCCAGTGGGAGAGGATGTCGACGTCTCCGCCGGCACCGGAAATACTGGGCTGGCGCACGGCGGGATCGAAAAAGGTGCGGAATCCGGGACGGGCGTTTTTCTTGAGCCCTTCATGGAGGGAGGTGTGGAGTCCGTTCCATCCATCGCCAACCGTCCAGAACCAACGGTAATACTTGAGCAGTGGGTGGTCGTCGGGAATGACTCGATCGGCGGGGAAGTCCCTCAGCTTCTGCCACTCGACACCGCTTCGGCTCGAGACCTCGGCGGGGATGTCGGTTCCGGAAAAGGTTCGGTAGTTTGTACGGTCGACCTCATTGAAGGAAGGAGCCGAGGCATCACGGACCTCGGTGTCTACGAGAGCCATGGAGAAGGCGGGATGATCGCCATAGGCGGCCGAGACGGACTCGCCCGCGTTCCGGAAAAAGGAGGCAAACTCGGGTGTGGAGGCGCAGATGTCCTGCCGGGTGAAAGGTTTGCCGTCGCGTCCGACGCGAAGGTGAGCGGGATCGGATTCCAGGATGCGCCCGGGTGAGACCGATGCCACCACCTCAAGTCCATTGGCGAGCGCCTCATCCAGATAGTCCCGGTTACGGGCCAGGTAGTCGGCGTCGCCGGGAGGAACCGCTTTTTTCTGTTTCCAGATCTCGCCGGCAAGGGCGCTCATGCCGATGAAATGGGTGAAGCCGAGTTCCTTAAGTCGTGGTATTTCCTCTCCGCCGGCGCCCCACATGATGACCGGCATGCGCTCGGGCAGCCGTGCGACGAGGGTGAAACTTGATTCGCGGGAGGTGCTGAGGGGCCGCGGGCCGGTCAGGTCCAGCCGGGCCCGGAAGGAGTAGTCTCCGGGACGCAAGGAAGTGTCGACGGGAAACTCGACCACCTTCTCCGATCCGGGTGCGAGTTCGGGCAGGGGGATGGCCTCGACGGCCCCGCCGTCAGACCAGGAGAGATACAGAACGGCGCCGCTGAGTGGCTCGCGGCGCAGGTTTGTGCAGCTGACGGCGAGGGGCGCGGCCCTTTCCATACGTTGCCAGACGCGGCGGTTTGAACGGATCGAGAGTGCGACCGGTTCGAACGAGAGGACGCCCTGACAAATTCGCACCTCGTCAAGATATCCGGGGAATCCACCGTAGTTGCTTCCAAGCCGATCCCCGATGGAGAGCGGTTTGGTGCCCGGCACGGCGCCGCCCACGCCGGGATGGAACTGGAGGCCGGCACTCTGACCGTCGATGAAGAAGCGCCCCTCTCCCGAGCCATTGTAGGTGAAGGCGATATGACGCCAGACTCCGGGTTCGTAGCGCGCGGCCTCGGAGTAGAAAGTTCGGGAATCCGCGCCAAATCCGATGGTGACCCACATGCGGCGCATCCCGGACTTGTCGGCGTCCCCGAGTTGCCACTGGTAGTCGGTGTGATCGACGTATTTCTTGTCGAGCAGATAGCAGCGGAGACGGTCTTCGAAATCAGGCTTCGGTTTGATCCGCATCTCCAGTGTGAATGCCCCGGTGAGATTCAGGGACGGGTGATGGGGAGCGACGGCGGCATGTCGTTTGTCCTGCACCGGAAAACCGGGGAAACATTCGAGAGCACCACCTGTCCATCCATCGGGATGCAGGATCGCTCCGCCTTCGAGTTTCAGTTGGTGTCCCTTTCCCGAATGGTCGGAGAGGGCGGCAGCGGGATCGGAGCCGTCGAATTTCCAGTAGCCAACGACCTTGGGACCACTCGCGTCCGCGCCGGTATAACCGGTCTCCCACGTTTCCATGAGGGGGGCGGCTTGAAGAAGGCTGCCCGATGTGGAGAAAAACAGGAAGAATGTCAGGACGCGAGAGAGCATGGGGCATCGTCCGTGAAAGTGCCCCCAGCGTCGATAGCCTGCTCGCGCCAGAAGCCTGGCCGGCAATCCCGGGCAGCCGGAGGAGGAATGCCCGCGTGGCGTAGTTTTTGCTTGGAAATCGCGCGGGATCTGTCCAATCTGTCGGAGGTTATGAGCTTCATTCTCGGCATCTTTTTCGGCTTTGTCGCCTGGTTCGTCGTCCGCTGTGTTCTCACCGGGTTTTACACCGTCGAGCAGAACGAGCGGGCAGTAATCACGACGCTGGGCAGGGCACAGCGCATCAAGGGCAAGTCCACCCTCGACCTTCCCATCGCCGAGCATCTCAGCGACGAACACAAGCCCCGATACACCTTTCCGCAGGTTCGTGTGGTCGGTCCGGGCGGTCCCTACGTGAAGATGCCCTGGCAGCGCGTCCACAAGGTCAGCATCGCGATTGAAACGGCGAGCATCGCCTACGATCCGGAGGATCCCACGGTGAACCGAAACTGGACGGTTCTCGAAGCGGTGACCAAGGACCAGCTCAACATCGGGGTTACCGGACAGCTTCGCTTCAAGGTCTCCGAGCGAAACCTCTACGCTTACCTCTTCGGGGTGAAAAATCCCGTTGCCCACATCATGGGATACTTCGTTTCCATCCTCCGCGAGCGCATCGCCAACTTCGAGGCGAAGCGGGGTGACGGGGTCGCGCTGGAGGAACTCGACAACGCGATCATGGAGGGAGGCAATCCCCAGATCGAGGGCGTCTCCATCAACGACCTGCGCAAGAACCTGAACGAGCTCAACGAGCAGATGAACCGGGAGTGTCTCAGCTCCGCAGCGCGCTACGGGATCGAGCTCGACGCTTCCCTCATCACCGGAATCGACCCGCCTGCCGACATTGACTCGGCCCTCGCCGCGATCAACACGGCGCACAACGAGGTCTCCGCCGACATCAGCCTCGCCCAGGCCGAGGCCGACCAGAAGATCGAGCAGTCCAAGCGTGCCGTCGAAATCCAGACGATGCGTGTCCAGGCCGAGGTCGAGCCGCTTCGGCGGGTCGCCGGCGAGCTGCTCGCCCTGAAGCAGAACGGGGGACCGGCCTCGCTCCAGTCCTACCTGCGCAATGTAAAACTTCAGCTTTTCCGGCGCGCCCGTCGCGTCATCACCGGCAACTCATCCCTTTCCGCATGACAGGTTTTCCAGGTTTCCTTTCCGGCGCCGCCCTCGCCTTTTTCGGGCTTCTCATTGGGCTTCCCATCTTCCTCGGGATCCTCAAGTATCTCTGCTGGTTCACGACGGTGAACGAATGCCGCTGCAAGGTCTTCGTGCTTTTTGGCAAGGTGATTGGGGTGATCAGCGAGCCCGGCCTCCACATTACGCCTTTTTCGATTGGTATTCGCGTGCTGCTGGTTCCTTTCTTCGGAAAGGTTCATACCTTGGACCTTCGCCTCGATCAGCGTTATCTGCGAAGCCGGGCGGTGAACTCCGAGGAAGGCACGCCCGTCGGTATCGGGGTCTGGTACGAGATGCGGGTGAGCGATCCCGTCGCCTACCTTTTCGAAAACACCGATCCGGAGGGTTCGCTCATGGCCAACGTCACCAACACGACGGTGCGCTGCCTCAGCAACATGCCCTTGGACGACATGATGCAGAACCGTCACCACATGAGCCGCGAGGTGCGCTCGGAGGTCTCGCCGAAGTCGGAAAGCTGGGGTTATTCACTCGGGTCGGTCTATATCCGGAAAGTTCACTTCCGCGACGCTGCGATGATCCACCAGATCGAGCAGAAAGTGGTGAACCGGCTCCGGCAAGTCACCTCCGCAATTCGCCAGGCCGGAGACAACCAGGTCGACATCATCAAGTCACGTGCCGAGCGGGAAGCCTCGATCGAGTTTGCGAAGGCCCATGCCGTGCGCCCCAGGCTCGTCGGAGAGGCCCTTCGCGAAATTGGGCAGGATCGCGAGGTCGTGGATACCTTGTTCAGCGTTCTCGAGACCCAGGAGATTCTTTCCGGGAGTGGCGAGGTGGTTCTCATGCCTCCCGGTTCAGAGCTGCTCTCGGCTCTCGAGGCGGAAAAAGAAACCTCGCGCACGCCGCCACCGATGGGGCGCTGAGGGGTTTTCTCAAGCTTCCTTAACGCCCTTTTTCCTGCGAGGCATTCCGTTTGCCTTGGTTTCCTTACGGCTGTTCCTGCGCACAAGTCGGCGTTTCAGTTCGGTCCAGTATTCTTTACCCGCGATGTAGCCGATGCAGCGTTTTGCTCCGCAGCGGCAGGGGTGATCCTCCCACGATTCCAGGTCAAAACCGTAGTTGTAGAAAAGTTCTTCGCCCTTTTCGATGTCACGCAGGGAGCCGATCCAGATCGCGTCCTCATCGATATAGGCCTCGCAGTTCGGTTCGCAACTGTGGTTGATGAGACGGGCGGCATTCCAAGGGACGTTGCCATCGATATCGAATCGATCATTGAGGGTGAAAATGTAGACGGCTGCATCCCCAGTCTTCTTCGCGTAGGCAATGCGAGCCCAGCCGCGACGGTCCGATTCCTCCTTGTCGATCTTTTCACCGACGTATTCGATGACGGGGGTGCCTTGGGGAATGCGTCGTTTCGCGAACAGGCCGCGACCGTGGATGCCGGATTGCCTGATCTCACACCATTTCGAATCACAGGGTTCGCTCTCGGAAGGGACGGTGTTGTCTTTTTTCATTCGGGGAAAGTTCCTTGGGCCCATGGAGTTGAGATCTCGACATAGGCGGAGCCGATTCCGGGCCAAGCTGGTGGACATTGCAGCACACCCGAAAAAACCTTCGGGGATTTCGGGGCAAACTCGGGCCGGACAAAGGTCAGGCGAAGTTTTCCGGAGGTCGCGTCGATGACCTCGATTTTCTGAGGTTCGTCGGAATCGATCTGCATGTCGTCACAGAAGAAATGCAGGGAGGGGGCGAGGGTGACATCAAATCCGGGAATGACCGCATCGAGTTCGATGCGGTCGGTGGCGACGAGGCGGGGAGTGAAACGCCAGGAATCCGGAGCGGGTTTGGGTGACGCTTCCCGGGCCGCCGCAAAAGCGGCGGCAATCTCTTCGTCACGTGGGGGAGACTCGCCGGGGGCGGCGACGGGAAGAGCCAGGGTGAGATCGGCGAGTCCGGGATTGCAGGAGACGGAACAGGCCATCCACGAGGCCCGGACTTTCAGGACGACCTTCTTTTCAGCGATGGTGGCCGGTGGAGTGATGGTGGTGAGGAGCAGGGCAGGCCCCTTGAAGCCATTTGCTCCGATACCGGCCATGAGAATGGGGGTGGGGGGCGGCCATAGGATCTTGCCGGCGCTGAAGCCCGCGGGCAGGTCCCAGTCCAGTCGAGTGGCAACGCCGACGATGCCCGGTCCACGCCAGTAGGTGTGATGTTCCGGCGCCGGATCGAGGCGAAGCCCGACCGTGAAAGGTTCACCGGGTACGACGCCCGACACCTCGGTGACGAGTTGCACCCGCTGGATTCCGGGACGGGAGAGCGGTTCCGATTCGAGCGCTTTCAACGAGGCCGGTCTCACCACAATTGCAAGAATGGTGAAGCCGAGGATGGAGAATCGTTTCATCGCGGCGGAACGATGGCGGAATCGGCAAGCGGCTCAAATCCTTTTTCAGGCCAGTATCGCCGTTTCCGGCTTCCAACGACATCTCAGCCTCCCACCATCGCCTGCTTGCCACCTTTTGATTCGCCCGCTTTCGAGAAGGTGACGCCGACGGTCTTTGAAACGCCGAATTCTTCCATCGAGACTCCATAGATCACATCCGCACGAGACATGGTGCGTTTGCTGTGGGTTACGATGACGAACTGGCTGCTCCCGATGAAGCGGTCGAGAACGCGGAGGAAGCGCGCGATGTTGGACTCGTCGAGAGGGGCGTCGAGCTCGTCGAGGACGCAGAAGGGCGACGGTTTCACCATGTAGATCCCGAATAGAAGAGCCACTGCGGTCATGGATCTTTCGCCACCCGAGAGCAGGCTGATCGACTGGAGTTTCTTGCCGGGAGGTTTCGCGATGATGTCGATGCCGCATTCGAGCGGGTCGTTGTCGTCGAGGAGGACGAGGTCGGCCTTCGCTTTCTCGCCGAAAAGCTCGCGGAACATGTCGCGGAAATTCTTGCGGATCTCCTCGAAAGTCTCGGAGAACATCTTCCGGGTGTCACGGTTGATGCGCGCGATCATGCGGAGGAGCTCTTCCTTCGAATTCTCGAGATCCTCGAGCTGCTGCACGTTGAACCGATAGTGCTCCTCGAGCTCGTCGAACTCTTCGATGGCGTCGATGTTAACGGGGCCCATGGAGTCGAGCTTGGTGCGAAGCTGGGCGACGACTTCCTCGACGAATTCCCAGTCCGGTTCGGCTGGGTCTTCAAGGGCGGTCTCTCCCCCGTCCTCCCGTTGATCACTCCACTCGGCTGGATCTCCCGTTTCCGATTCAGGATTTTCGGCTTCCAGAGTCGGACCCGACAGGGTTTCGTCGGAGGGCAGACTCTCTTCGGACTCGTCTCCGTCGAGTGAAACCGGACGGATGCGCACGGCTCCGTTCTTCCTGCGCTCCTCGATCGCGAGCAGGAGCGCATGGCTGTCGGGCTCGAAAAACTCCAGCTCGGTGCGGTAGCGGTCGCGGCAACTGCGCTCAAGGTTTTCGAGGGTGAGGTCGAGCTGGGCGAGTTTCACCTGCTCTTTCCCCATCTGCGAAGCAACCTGCTGGACTTCGCGGCGCATGCGGGTCAACTCGGATTCGCCTGCCTCGATGCGGGAAGAGTATCCGTTGCGTTCCTCGCGGATGCGCGCGGCTTCCTCCCCGGCGGTTGAGGTTTCCGACTCCCATTCGCCGATCCGACCCTGGAGGAGCTCGGTTTCGGCAGCGGCGGAGGTGATGCGGTCGCGGAAATCCACAATCTCCGCATCCCGCCGCGAAATCAGTTCGTTGAGTTCGCTCAGTCGAGCAAGCATCGGTTCGCGCTGCTCCTCGAACTTCTCCCGGGTGCCGTGCTCGACGGCGAGGCGGGTGCGGGCTGCGGTTACTTCCTCGGTGAGGGCCTCCTCGTGCCGGCGGGCTTGATCAAGGGAATCGGATGAAGAGGAGGCTTCGGTGTCGAGTTCCGTGATGCGGGCTAGAGCCTCTTCCCTGGCGCTGCGTTTCTGCTCGAGTTCGGCCCTCAGACGTTCGCTGCGTTCCTCGACTTCGCGACGTTCCCATTCGAGACTTTCGGTTCGGTTTCGAAGCTGATTGAGGTCGCGCTCGATGAGCGCGAGCTTGCCCTCCAAGGTGGACGAAGCGATGCGCTTCTGCTGGAGTCGTTCGCGGGCGTCGTGGAGATGTTCCTCGAGTTCGTCGACGCGCCGATTCAGTTCATCTCGACGTTCCTGTCTCGTGCCGACTTCGCGATCGAGGGCATCGACGACTTCACCCAGATCGCGGATTTCGGTCTGCATGCGCAGAACGGAGACGGATCCGTCCCCGGTTCGGCCGCCGTGAATGATTCCTTCGGAGGTGACGAACTCGCCGGTCAGGGTCGCCATGGGAAGGTCGCATCCTTCTTCACGGAGCCGTAGCGCCGTCGCCAGGTCTTCGGTGAGAAGAATTCCTTCAAGAAGGCGGGCGACGAGACCCTCGACGTTGGTCCGGCAGCGGATGTGCTCGACCGCCCATCCAATCGCTCCCAGAGGAGCTCGACCCCGGGGGGGCGGGAGCGACGCATCGAGGTGGCTTTCTGCAATGACTGCGGCTTTGCCGAGATTGCCCTCGCGGAGAGTTTCGATGATACGTCCGGCGACTGCGGCGTCCGCAACAATGATGGCTTGGAGACGTCGACCGAGGGCGGCTTCGATGGCATCGGCAAAGCGGGAATCGACCTCAAGGTGATTGGCGAGAGGGGACCGAACCTGCGGGGCAAAAAAGTCGGGATCGTCGAGTCCTTTCAGCACCTCCTGGGCACCCTTTTCGAAGCCTTCACCGTCGGCGATCAGTTGTTCGAGCACCTCGAGGCGCGAACGTTTCTCGGCCCGCAGCTTGTGGAGGGATGCGAGGTCTTCCTGGAGATCGGCGGCAGCCCGTTTGGCGCGATGATACTTCTGCTCAAGATCGGCGAGGTTCTCTTCACTGGTCTCGATGGCGCTTTGGTGTCCCGCAATGCGATCCTTGAATTCGGCGGCATCACTCCGGCGGGCCTCTTCGTCCGCGCAGAGACGCTGGATTTCCTCGGTGAGTTGGTTTGAGCGATGTCCGTCAGACTCCAGCTGGCCCTCGTTAGTAGCCAGGTTGGCCTCGAGACTGGCAATTCGACTCTTGAGATTGCCTCGCTCCTCCTCAATCTCCCGGAGACGGAGGTTGAGTTCTTCACGGCGGGTTCTGGCGGAACGAGCCTCGCTTTCGAGGGATTCGACTCCGGCCTGTTCCTCGGAGATGCGCGCGGCGACCGCCTCGAGTTGGCGATTTGCATTCTCCAGATCGGCTTCTTGGCGATCCCGCTTTTCAACCGCCTGCGTGATGTCTTCCTCGTTTTTTCGGATCAGAACGGAGAGTTCGTGGGTGCGCTCGCCATTGAATTCGATACGGTTCCGGGCGCCGCTGATTTCGTTTTCCAGACGTGCCAGAAGCGCCTGAAGTTCCCCCAGACGACGCTCGATCTCCTGATACTCAACGCGGGCAGAGGCCATTTCCGCCTGCCTTTTTTCAATGTCTTCCTCGAGCTCATCCTGGCGGAGAGTGAATTGACGGATCGAGTTGGCGAGCTCCGATTTCTCCGCCCTGATTTCCCGCCACTTCTTGTGCCCAAGGTGCAGTTCAAGGGTCCGGACGTCGTCGAAGAGCGATTGGTATCGCTTCGCCTTCGAGGCTTGCCGGGAGAGTGAGCGGATCTGTCGTTCATTCTCGGCGATGACGTCGCGGATACGGACAAGGTTGGCCTCGGTGTAGTCAAGCTTGCGCAGAGCTTCCTTTTTCTGCGTCTTGTATTTGGTGATACCGGCGGCCTCCTCGAAGACGGCACGACGGTCCTCCGGCTTCGAACTCAAGAGCATGTCGATCTTGCCCTGCTCCATGATGGAATAGCTTGTGCGGCCGATTCCCGTGCCCATGAGCAGATTCTGGATGTCCTTTAGCCTGCAGGGCTGCTTGTTGATGAGGTATTCGCCCTTTCCGTCCCTAAAAACACGTCTTCCCAGAGACACTTCGTCATAATCCGTCTCGAGGATTCCGGAACAGCCACTGAGGGTGAGTGTCACCTCCGCCATTCCGAGTGCCGAGCGTTTGTCGGTCCCGTTGAAAATAACATCGGCCATTTCACCACCGCGAAGCGCCTTTGCCGAGGTCTCTCCCAGAACCCAGCGCATGGAGTCGACGATGTTCGATTTGCCGCACCCGTTTGGACCGACAATTCCGGTGACCCCCTCGTGAAACTCGAGCTTGGTCTTGTCCGCAAAGGATTTGAATCCGTGAATCTCCAGCGATTTCAGGCGCATGTCTGCAGGGAGGGACGAGGTGGAAGGGTTGCAATTCTGAGAAATTTATTCTCACAAATGATAAACCCTTCTTTATATTGCGGACAAGCCTGATTCTGTCGAGAGGTATTTTTGGGAAAATTGGTTCTGAGAAGCGTCTGGAGGGAGAGATCGGACTGGGTTTTTTGAAAATGCAAGACTCGCTTGTGAAAAAGTTCGCAAATTTTGTTTGCGGGCGACGGTTACAGTGTTAGGTTTTAAGGGTCGGTGTTCCTCAGGGATTTACCCGACTTCCTATCCTCTAGGTAGGTCAAAGGCAGTTTTTCTGCCTCATTTCAGATTTTTTTGTGCGGAACGGGGCGGCCCGGCGCGGTGAACGAAAGTTCTGGTGCCGGGCCGTTTTCTTTGGCCTCTCTACATTCGCCGGACCTCAGGTTGTCAGAAGGGTCAGTAATGCGCTGCAGCGTGAGGTCTCCTCCCAAGTGTTGGAGCCTGAAGACAGAAGCGGCGCGTTCCTTTTGGGAACCCGCCGCTTCAACCCCTCAAATGAAATTGTTCTGGAAGAAAGAGACTCGATGGTCTTCATCCATTGACGGGATTGTAGCGTTGCGTTTGCCAAGCGTCAATATAAAAACTATAAAATTCAGGTTTTCAAGTTAAGGGCAGGGCGATTCGGTTTGGTGGAGATTCGTTGTGAAATAATGAGGTTCCATCCTTGAGGGCGTATGAAGCATTTCCTTGGAGAAAACCTCGTTTATTTCTGCATAGTAGTTAACGGACGCTCGTCAGTGGAATAGAACCTACGATTAGTCCCTCAACCCATCCCAGCCATGAACAACGAGATCGCTCTTCTTTCCCAATTCCTCGAAAGCCTCGGCCCCGAGGTTTCCGGTCACTCTGCTGTTCCGCTTTCTTCAGAGCAAATTGAGCAGATCCGGGAATTTGCCAGCGGCAGACTTGGACCCGCAGAGCGTCAGACGCTTCTGCCGAGCATCCTCGAAAATGAGACTGCTCTCCACACGCTCGTGAAAGCCTTGCAGGCGCAGGCTTGAGATGGCCCTGGTCCCCACGCAACTTCTGCGACTCTCCGGCTTTTCGGAAGTGGGGGGGGAAATCGAAAGACTCCTTGAGTCCTGGGTTCAGAACAGAACTCCGGAACAACTGGTGACTCTGATCGATTCTGGTGCCCTTTCCCTGCTGAAGGAGTCATTTGCGGCAGCAGGGGGATGCGAAGGCACGATCTGGTTGATTGATGCAAAGGCGGGGGAGCTGGTCGCCTCATTCAATTCCGGCCAAGACTCGAAGAAATTGGTTGGATTCCGGCAGCCGGTGGGTCAGGGAATCATTTCGCTCGTGTTTGCCCAGCAGCAGCCCTATTGCGAAAATCACATCGAGTCTAGCACCGGTCACGATGACACCCTTGACCGGAAGATCGCAAAGCACACCACCGCGATGATTGCGGTGCCGTTTTATTTCGCTTTCGGACTGCGCGGGGTAGTTTCGTGCGTCCAACTGGCCGAGGCACCCCGGTCCCGGGAGGGGTTCCGTTCTGCAGATGTCGAGACAGTTGCCCGGGCGGTCAATCATGTGGGGAGACTGATCGACGGCAGTTTGTTAACTTCCCTTCTCGGCCTGGGCGATGGAGCCTGACCAATTGACTGTCTGGCCCGGTTTCGATCAGGCGCGGCAAGCGTTTGAGAATGGCACGGGAAGAGGTGTGAAGGTCGCCGTGATAGATTCGGGAATCGACACGGGGCACCCGGCGCTGAATGGCTTGACCCTTGCCGACGAGGTCACGGTCTCCTGCGACGGAGTGAATATCCGAATCGAGGAAGGTGTTTCCGGGGATGCCTACGGCCACGGCACGGCCGTGGCATCGATTCTGCGCGCGGCGGCGCCAGAGGTGGAGATCGGAAGTTTCCGGGCTCTCGACAGCACCAACCAAGCCAGAAGCTTCGTCATAGCGGAGTGTGTGAATCAGGCGATCAATCGCGGATACAGGGTGATCAATTGCAGCTTTGGATGTCGGGGGCTTCCACGCTACGTGATGGAATACAAGGATTGGGTCGACCGTGCCTATCTGGAGGGAGTGCAGATCGTGGCTGCCTGCAGCAATGTCGATGTCGGGATGAGGGAGTGGCCGGCCTTTTTTCCAAGTGTGGTCAGCGTTCGTGGCATTGATTGTGGGGCCGAAGAGCTGTTTCATTGTCGGGGGCGGATGGTTTCCTTTCTCGCTCGTGGGGAGAGGGTCGAAGTTCCCTGGCTCAATGGGGCGAAAAAGATCGAAACCGGAAGTAGCTTTGCCGCACCGTTGGTAGCCGGGAGAATTGCAAGGTTGCTTTCGGATTTGCCGACCCTCGACCCGTCTGCGGTGAAACCTCTTCTGGCTGCGTTGGCAACGCCATGGGGGAGAGACTTCTGATTCAAAAAGTCAGAAATTACTTATAAAATACTGGACCAGTAGAATTTTCAGAATATTATTTAAGTGATTCTGATCATTTGAAAGTCTTGAGTACCCGACTTCCAGGCAATTTGGCAGAGGTCTTTCCCCTGCGTTTCCGACTTCGCGAAGAACTACGCTTCTTCCGTGCGGGCGATCTGGTCGTGGCTGAACGAGTTCGGTCGGGCCAGCGGTATTCCCTGAAGTCTTGGCAGCATGCCATGCTGATGCGATTCGACGGACGAAGGACTTACGAGGAGGCGGCAAGAGAGGTCTATCGGGATCGCCCCGCGAGTTTCACAGCCAAAGGCCTGCTTAATTTTTACAACTGGCTCTACAACGAAAACCTTATCCTGTGTGAATGTGAGTCGATCTTCGAGTTGGTGCTGGGCGATGGGGATCGAGACATTCCTCACCATCCCGGATTAAAACCGGCAAGTCACACCGAGGAAGAGGATTTCGCTGACTTTGCCGGACGACTGCTCGGCAGACCCCTCGTGAAACGGGGATTGGCCACCGCCGTGGGCGTGGTCTTCTGTCTTTCCGTCATCCGGCTGGTCTACGTTGCTGCACCGGTCTTTGAGCCTCCGGTTCAGCGAGTGTATGCGGAGGCCCGCGAATATCTGGAGCGTGGAGCTCCGGCGCGATCTCATGCCGAGTCCGAGAGGACCATCGCCGAAGGCGGCATTGAACCCGTATCACTGGCGGCCCGGATGCCCGAGGCGCCCCAAACGCCGCCTGATTACCATGTCAGCCCGGAGGTAGCGCCGGTTCCGGCCGTCACCGCGCCAAAGGCGGCCATTCCAACGCCGCCAAAAGAACGGGTTTCCGACGAGTTCGCCAGAATCGAGACATTGCGTACTCAACTGGAGGAGTGTCGAATTCGTCGAGATGAATTCTATCTACAGGGAGACGAAGAAGGCTATCGCCGTGAAGTTCACCGCATGACCAATCTCGCGCGCGAGATCGGGGATATTGAAAAGGGTTTGTGAGTCGGCTCTTCCGGCTTCAATCCCGACCAAAAGCTTGGGGGAAGGGTTCCCCCAGAAGGCTTGCTTTCACCGCGCTGATGGAAAGGTCCCGGCGCTTCCGCTCTCGAAAGAGGCTCACCGTTGCATACCCGGCATCTTCCATGGCTTCGAGAGCTTCGATGAAACCCTCGCCGACTCGTATGGGGGTGTGGGAATCCGAGCCGATGACTACGGGAATCTGCCGTTCGGCCATGAGCGAAAGCATATCGGAACCCGGATTCATCTCGGGAAACGATTTATTGAGGCCCGAAGTGTTGATTTCCATCGCCACTCCGGTGGCCGCGATCCGGTCCAGTGCTACCTCGATATGGGGGCGAATCCGCTCATAGTCCCAATCCACGGGACTGGCATTCTTGACGAGGTCGGGGTGGGCGAGGCAATCGAAAAGGCCGCATTCGGCGGAATCGGCGAGGTGTTCGAAATACTGCTTTTGAAAGGCAAACGGATCCCCTCGCCAGAAGGCGTCCATGTATTCCGCAATGTGCCAGTGCACCGATCCGAGAATATAGTGGAAAGGGGAACGGTCGTGAAGCTCGCGCAGCCATCCTTCCATTCCCGGAAAAAAGTCGCTTTCCAGCCCGAGCAGGACCTCAAACCCATCCGGTGCCTGGTCGGCAGCTTCCGTGACGAGGGAGATATACTCGTTGAACTGTTCAGGTGCCATCCGCACCCGGGCCGAGAATCCGTTCGGCATGGGACTGTGGCAGGTCATGATGATTCCGGCGAGACCCTCGGCAACGCCGTGCTCCATGTAGAGAACCGGATGTCCCTCTGCGTGCTTGCAGAGCGGCGTGTGCATGTGACTGTCGAAAAAGATCGCTTCGGACATGGGAAACAAGGCAGGGGAAGGGGCGATAACCTGCCTCATCCCGCGAGGTGCACCAAACCGATTTTTCAGTTTTCGCCGAGGGCTTCGCGCAGCGCCCGGCAGTTGTCCCGAAGGTGGGCCGGATTGATCGTGCCAACGATGGCAGCAGTGGTGGCGGGATGCTCGAAGACAAAGCGAAAGGCGGTTTGCACGGGATCTGCCGAGGGGGAATCACCTCCAAACCAACCGCTCCCGAGGGCCTTTTTCAGGAAGACTGCGGTGCCTTGATCCGCGGCAGCATCAAGGACGGGTTCTTCATCCCTCACCCAGGGATTGTAGGTGACCATGACTGCGTCCAGGCCGAGTTCGACGGCGCGCAGCCCACCGGCAACCGTTTTTGTCGAGATGCCGGCGGCGCGGATTTTTCCGGATGCCTTCAGTTCGAATAGAACCTCAACGGCACCGGAATGATCGAGCACTTCGAGATCGTTTCCGTCCGAATGGAGAAGCAGGCATTCGACCCTGTCGGTGCGAAGGCGTCGAAGGGTTCGTTCCGCGCTCTTGCGGATGGAGTCCGGGGAAAAGTCGAAGGAGGAGAGGTCGCCGTGAAATTCCTCTCCCGCCTTCGAAACAATCATCCACTCCTCCCGACGGGATCCAAGCAGATTTCCGAGGCGCTCTTCGCTCGTGCCGTAGGCGGGGGCGGTGTCGAGGAGATTGAGCCCTTCCTCGCGGGCCAGGTCGAGAAGTTGGAGAATGGCTTCGTCGGAGGGCAGGTCGAAGGAGGTCGGGTATTTCACGCTCTGGTTGCGACCGAATTTCACCGTCCCCAGGCCCAGGGCCGAGACAGAGATTCCGGTAGAAGCGAGAGGATGAGTGATCATCATGATTCAGGGAAGGTCCCAAGGTGGTTTGGCCAGGCCGGGGCGCGGGAGGTCAAGGGTGAAGCGCTCGCCAAAACGGTAGCCGGAAGTCTCATTCAGCACCGCTTCCGCCAACGCGGGGGCAAGGGCGAGCTTCGTTGGCCATGCCACGATGACATTGCCGAGCCTCCGGCAGTAGGCACCGGGAGGACGGTCGCCGGTGCCTGTGAGAGGTTCGGCCCGGTCCACTCGGCAGGTGAACCACTCTGCTCCAGAAAGATCGATCCACGGAAGCCACTTGGCGAAGAAAGCGCGACCTGCTTGGATCTGGGAGGACTCGTCGCGATCTACCCCGGACTGTTCGGCGAGATCCCCGCCGACATACCAAAGCGTGCGTCCAGCCGAATCATGATGGGTCGTTACGACGATGGGAGGCTTGGGGCCGTTACCCACGCACACGGAATAAAAGGGGGGCAAATCCTTCCTGCGGATGACCAGTTGATGAAGAGGGCGCAATTGCTGGCGCGGCTCCTCGATGCCAATTTGGACGAGAAACGGACCGTTTCCCGCCCCTGCCGCAAGCACATGGTTGCCAGCCTCGAGACGACAGGTGCTTCCATCAGTCTGGATGATCTCGATGGCCGAGATCTGGCCTTCATCGGTGAGAAGTTTCGCATTGGCCTCCCAATCAACCTGCCAGGTCACGTCGGCGACACTCTTGGCAAGTTCCTGCATCACGGAGACCGGATCGACGACGGGTTCGTCGATTCGAAAGAGACGTCCCCGGTAATCGGGAGTGTCAAAGACGGCGGGATAGTCCTCGCGAGCAATCGCTGCAGAGCGACCACGCAGCGCCTTGCTGCCGAAAAAACTAACGACCTGGCTGACCACGTTCGGGAGGCTCCAGAGGATCTGGTGATCACTGAGCAGGGTGGCCTCCCGGAGGTCGACCGGGCCCTCGCCACGCATCGCCGCAAGCCAGCGTCCCGGCATTCCAGCGAGAGTTTCGGACGAGTCGGTGAGTTTTCCGGCAACGGCGTACTTCACCCCACCATGGATCACACCCTGTGCGGCAAGGGTCTGGCCCGCGCCGAGGGGGGAATCGGTCAGGACGACGATGGATTGTCCCGCGGACTTAAGCACGTTCGCGGTCCACAGAGCTGCGACGCCGCCTCCTATGATAACGGTGTCACAGTGGGCTGTGCGAACCATACTCACGGCAGATCCAATCCAAAGAATCCGGCCGCATTCTGGAAGCAGATGCGACGCACCATGTCCCCGACCAGTTCCATGTCGTTCGGGATCTCGCCGTTTTCGATGTCGGTTCCGATCATGTTGCAGAGAATGCGGCGGAAATACTCGTGTCGGGTGAAGGAAAGGAAGCTGCGCGAGTCGGTCAGCATCCCGTTGAAGCGCGAGAGCAGGCTCGTGTTCGAGAAGGTGTTGATCTGCCACTCCATTCCTTCCTTGGTATCCATGAACCACCAAGCCGTGCCGAGCTGAAGGCGGCAAGGCGGATCTCCGGGTTTCGCCTCCAGAAAGTTTCCAAGCATCGTGGCGAGCGCGTAGTTGTCCTTTGGATTGAGGTTGTAGAGCATCACCTTGGGGAGGTGTCCGCGCTGGTCGAGTGTGTTGAGATAGCGGCGCACGGCAAAGGCATGGTTCACGTCTGCCATCGAATCGCATCCGATGTCGCGACCCAGCTTCTCGAAGAGGCGCTGGCTGTTGTTCCGTTCGGCTCCGATGTGGAGTTGCATCGTCCAGCCTCGAGCGGCATTCAGTTCGCCGAAGAAGAGCATGAGATAGGCCCCGAAAGCCTCGGCTTCGGCTTCCTCCGCGGAACGCCCGGAGCGGACCTTGTCAAAGATCGCCTGGGCCTTTTCCGTTGTGCAATCCGCGTCGAAGACGTGGTGCAGGCCATGGTCGGAAAGGCGTCCGCCAAGGGAGTGGAAGAAATCATGTCTCGAACGCAGCGCATCCTGGAATCCTGCCAGGGTTCCGCAATCGATCCCGCTGACTTCCGATAGCCGGTCGGCATAGGCGTTGAACGCTTCGGCCTCGTGCACCCAGAGGGCCCGGTCGGGGCGGAAAGTCGGATAAACCCTCACGTCGAAATCGGAGTCCGCAGCGATGGCCTGGTGATGCTCGAGGGAGTCGGTCGGATCGTCGGTAGTGCAGAGTGCACGCACCTTGCTTTGCACGAGGAGGCCTCGGCAGGAATGGGAGGGGCGGGCGAGAAGGTCGAGGCCACGCTCCCAGACTGCGTCTGCCGTTTCCGGTGAAAAGAGTTCGTGAAAGTCGAAGTAGCGCGAAAGCTCGAGATGCGTCCAGTGGTAGAGCGCGTTTCGCAGGCAGTGAGGCACCGTTTCCGCCCAGGCATCGAACTTGTCGCGTGGAGAGGCGGCCCCGGTGATACGCTCCTCGGGAATGCCGTTTGCCCGCATCCCGCGCCACTTGTAGTGGTCTCCTGCAAGCCAGATGTCGTAGAGGTTCTCGAAAACGCGGTCCGCGGCAATCTGGTCGGGCGGGAGATGGTTGTGGAAATCGAGGATGGGTTCGTCCTTCGCGAAGTGGTGGTAAAGCTCGCGTGCCGCCGTCGATTGCAGCATGAAGTCGTCGTGGATGAAGGGGGTGGACATGACGCGGCAATTGTCGCGAAGGATGGCGTGAGAGCAAAGGGAAATCCGACCGGGGTTTCCCGTGAAACGCTGCTGTGAAACGAAAAAACCCGGCGGGGTGCCGCCGGGTTCGGGAAGTTGCTTCCGTGAGGAGGGCAACAAAAATCAATGATGCCCGTAGTAGTGGTTCCGGGCGGCCCGGTTCTTGGAAATCTCCGATCCGGCGATCGCCCCGATGGCCCCACCGACAAGAGCACCAGTGCCATCCCCGATCAGGGCGCCGGTTCCGGCGCCAATGGCCCCACCAACAAGCGCTCCACGCTCTCCGGGAGTGCACGAAGTGAGCAGGGCGGCTGCGGTGAGAGCGAGAAAGGAGAGTCTGGCGAAGATTTTCATGGATGATCAGTGTGAGGTTGGAGTTCAACATCCGGGTGCCAGTTATTCGAACAAGCCTGACCCGGACAGTTTGAGCTTGATGGCGGCGGAGTGCTTTGGAAAGGAAAAAGAAGCGAAATCGGGAACGAACTCATCCCGGGAAAGCACTCATTTCATCCACCGCCCCAGGTATCGGCCTGTCAGGGATTCTTCGTTCCGAGCGACCTCCGCCGGGGGGCCTTCCGCGACGATTCTTCCTCCTGCCTCGCCCCCGCCCGGACCAAGGTCGAGGATCCAGTCGGCGCACTTGATGACATCGAGGTTGTGCTCGATCACGATGAGCGTGTTTCCCTGGTCGCGGAGGCGGTAGAAAACCTCCAGGAGGGTGGCGATGTCGGCGAAATGCAGACCGGTGGTGGGCTCGTCGAGAAGATAGACGGTCTTTCCGGTGGCGGTCTTGCCGAGCTCGGTGGCAAGCTTGATGCGCTGGGCCTCCCCGCCTGAAAGGGTGGTGGCGGACTGCCCGAGGGCGAGGTAGCCGAGTCCGACATCTCGCAGCGCACGAAGGGGCTGGGCGATCTTCGGGACCTTCTGGAAGAAGTCGAGGGCATCTTCAACCGTCATGTCGAGGATGTCGGCAATGCTTTTTCCCCGGTAGGTCACGTCCAGAGTTTCTCGATTGTAGCGGCGGCCGTTGCAGGACTCGCAGGTGACGTAGACGTCGGAGAGAAAATGCATGTCGATCTTGATGACTCCGTCGCCCTGGCAGGTTTCGCAGCGTCCGCCCTCGACATTGAAGCTGAATCGTCCCGGTTCATAGCCGCGTGCTCGCGAAGCAGGGAGCTGGGAAAAGAGATCCCGGATCGGTCCAAAGACTCCCACGTAGGTCGCAGGATTCGAGCGCGGGCTGCGCCCGATCGGGGCCTGGTCGATGACAATGGCCTTGTCGAGATGCTCGAGACCTTCGATGGCATCGTGATCGCCGGGCTTGTCCTTGCTTCCGTGAAAGTGACGGAAGAGGGCGCGCCTGAGAATGTCGTCGACGAGGGTGGACTTCCCGCTGCCGGACAGGCCGGTCACGCAAATGAAACGCCCGAGGGGAAACTTCGCGGTGACCGACTTCAGATTGTGTTCGCGTGCGCCTCGCACGACGAGTTCGCGGGAATCACCGTCGGAAAAGAGAGGGCTCTCGGGAATTTCGATACAACGTTCTCCCGAAATAAATTTTCCGGTGATGGAATGCGGATCCGATGCGACCTCGGATGGAGTGCCCTGCGCGAGAAGGTGGCCACCGTGAGCTCCGGCGCCGGGTCCCAGGTCGATGAGATGATCGGCAGCCCGAATGGTGTCCTCGTCATGTTCGACGACGATCACCGTGTTGCCGGCGTCGCGGAGATCACGGAGGGTGGCGATGAGCTTTTCGTTGTCCGACTGGTGAAGGCCGATGCTGGGCTCGTCGAGCACGTAGAGAACCCCGGCAAGCCCGGCTCCCAGTTGGGTGGCGAGACGGATGCGCTGGCTTTCTCCGCCGGAAAGAGTGCCGCTCTCGCGGTCGAGAGTGAGGTAGCCGATCCCGACCGTATCAAGGAAGACGAGACGTTTCCTCACCTCACTGAGAACCTCGGTGGCGTATGTCGCCTGCACCTCGCTGAGTTCCACGCCGTCCAACCAACCGATTGCCTCCGCGATGGCCAGCGAGGTGAATCCCTCGATGGAGAGCGGTCGCTCGCGGTGGGCCAGGGTAACGGCGAGGATTTCGTCCTTGAGCCGTTTTCCGTTGCAGGCAGGGCAGGGCTTCGCGGACATGAAACGCCGCACGTTGCGCTTGGTCATCTCGCTGTCACTGGTTTCGAGAAGTCGTGTCGCCTGGGTGGCGAGCCCTTCAAAGCTCTCGTCTCCGTAAAGGAGGGCCTTCTTGAACTCGCGCGAGAGACTGCGGACCGGCGAGTCGAGATCGGCGTGGTAGTGTTTCGCGAGATCGGCAATGGCGCGTTGGTGATAGCCTTTGCGCGACTTGGATCCGCTCCACCACGTCTTTACTGCGCCCGAGTTGAGGCTTTTGTCAGGATCGGGGACGATCAGTTCCGGATCCGGAACCAGCTTTGAACCAAGGCCGTGGCACACGGGGCACGCGCCGGCGTGGCTGTTGAAGGAAAAATGCTTTGGCGTCAGTTTCGGCAGGAAGTAGCCGGTTTCGGGATTGGTGAACTGGAAGGTGAAGTCATGCCGTTCGTAATCGTCCGCGCCGGGAGGCTGGGCGAGGGCGGCGACCCGGTTTTCCGAGAGCTTCTGTGCCGTTTCGAGGGAATCGGCGAGGCGACTTCGCAGGTCTTCCCGCACGACGAGGCGGTCGATGACAATCTCGATCGACTTGGCCCGGGTTTTTTCGGAGATTTCCTCTATCTCGACCAGTTCGCCGTCGAGACGGGCGCGGAGGAAGCCCTGCACCCGGAAACGTTCGAGGCTCTCCCGAACCGTTTCGCCTTTTTCGATCTTTACCGGAGCGATGAGAATCAGCCGGGTTCCCTCCGGAAAGGCGACGAGGACGTCGACGATATCCTTGATCGTGTGACGCACGAGGGGAGTTCCCGTGACCGGGTCGTGGGGAAGGCCAAGGGCGGCGAAGAGGATTCGAAGGTAATCGTAGATCTCTGTCGCCGTGGCGATGGTCGAGCGCGGATTCGGCTGGGAGGAACGCTGCTCGATGGCGATGGCCGGAGTGAGTCCTTCGATGAAGTCGACCTCGGGTTTTTCGAGTCGATCGAGGAACTGACGGGCATAGGCGGAAAGAGACTCGACATATCGCCGCTGTCCCTCGGCATAGAGAGTGTCGAAGGCGAGCGATGACTTGCCCGAGCCCGACAGGCCAGTGATGACAATCAACCGCTCGCGCGGCAAGTCAAGATCGACGTTGCGCAGATTGTGGGTGCGAGCGCCGCGGATTCGGATGTTTTGCATGGGCTGTGCGGCGGCGGAGGAGCCGCAAGAGGGTAAACCGCCTATTTTACGCTGCCTGTCCAGACAGCGACTAATTGCATGAACGCACGAGATCGAGAGGGCTGCATCGGATGGCGCAACGCGCTTACACTACGTTCCTGATCTGGTCGAACCAAAAGGTGGCGTGTCATGGCGCGCGGAGTCAATAAAGTCATTCTTCTCGGCAATCTGGGTGCCGACCCGGAAACGCGCTCGCTGCCGTCGGGCATGACGGTCGCCAATATCCGTATTGCGACGAGCGAATCCTGGAAGGACAAGCAGTCCGGCGAAATGAAAGAGCAGACCGAGTGGCATTCGGTGGCAATGTTCGGTCGCCTGGGCGAGATCGCGGCCGAGTACTTGCGCAAAGGCTCGCAGGTCTACATCGAAGGCCGGCTGCGCACGCGCAAATGGCAGGACAAGCAGGGCAACGATCGCTACTCCACCGAGATCATCGCGAACGAAATGCAGATGGTGGGCAGCCGCCAAGGCGGCGGCTCGCGCGATGCAGGCGGCGATCGTGGCGGTAGTTCACGCAGCGGCGGCTCATCGCAGGACGATCGTGGCGATGACGACCGGGGCGAGCCAGTGACCAGCAGCACCGAGCGCGGCGATTTTGACGACGACATTCCGTACTGACATCGGTACCGGGCCCGGGTGGGCATTGGCCCAAGTCCCGCGCGGCTAAGCTATTGATTTACGGAATTATTTAACGTGTTGGCAGAATTGCGCTAGGCTATTCCCGCTCAACACATGTCCGGCCGTTATTACATCAAGACGTTCGGCTGTCAGATGAACGAGTACGACTCGACCCGCATGGCCGACGTACTGCGTTCGCTCGACGGCTTGGAACCCACCTGCGACCCCTCGCAGGCTGACGTTTTGCTCATGAACACCTGCTCGGTGCGTGAGAAGGCCGAGGACAAAGTCTATTCCCTGCTCGGGGAATGGCGGCTGCTCAAGCAAGCAAGGCCCCACGTCCTGATCGGTGTTGGCGGTTGCGTGGCGAGCCAGGAAGGTGATGCGATCGTGGCTCGCGCACCGTTCGTCGATCTCGTGTTCGGGCCGCAGACACTACATCGCTTGCCCGACATGATCGGCGAACTCAAACGCACCGGCCGTTCGGTCGTCGACATCAGTTTTCCCGAGATCGAGAAATTTGACCGGTTGCCCGAGCCGCGCGCCGCGGGCGCGTCGGCATTCGTCTCCGTGATGGAGGGTTGCAGCAAGTACTGCAGCTTCTGCGTAGTGCCATATACGCGGGGCGAAGAAGTGAGTAGGCCGTTCGATTCGGTGCTGGATGAGATTCGGGCGCTGGCGGACCAAGGGGTCATCGAAATCACATTATTGGGCCAGAACGTGAACGGGTATGCGGGGGAGATGGCGGACGGCACGATCGTCGATCTCGCGACTCTCATCCACTACGTCGCCGAGTTGCCGGGCATCGAACGGATTCGGTTCACGACCTCGCATCCGGTCGAGTTTGGCGATAGCTTGATCGAGGCGTACGCATCCGTGCCGCAGCTGGCTAACCACCTGCACTTGCCGGTACAGAGCGGCTCGGACCGGATCCTGGCCCTCATGAAGCGCGGCTACACGGTGCTCGAGTTCAAAGACAAATTGCGGCGCTTGCGCGCGGTGCGCCCCGATATCAGTGTCACGACCGACATCATCGTCGGGTTTCCCGGCGAAACG
>JAGRPC010000521.1:0-284 GCA_020439925.1 Verrucomicrobiia bacterium
GAGGGACGCCCCGTGGCCGCCGTTGTGACCGGTGAACCCCGCGACGCGAGGGCGGCACTCGAGAATCTCGCCGCCTCGGGGAACCGGCTCGGAGGCATCGCCGCCTCCGCCCATGCCGCGGGCTGGCTTGTCTTTGCCTCGGTGAAGGACGACTTTCCTGCACTTGGCGATCCTGTTGTCGTCGTGCCGCAACGCCACCGAGGGTCGAATTTCCTGAAGCCCGACAATCTCCTCAACGTCGCCAATCAGATCGCGGTGATCGCGATCATGGCCATCGGGATGAC
>JAGRPC010000521.1:353-694 GCA_020439925.1 Verrucomicrobiia bacterium
GCCGCCGTGCTCGCCGCTCTCTTCATCCGCGAGTTCGGCGGGGCGGACCAGGCCGGAGCCGGAGCGATGATCCTCGCCTGTTTCGCCGCGGTCGTCGTGACCGGTCTCGTGGGACTGCTCAACGGCCTCTTCGTGACCCGCTTCGGGATCCCGCCCTTTCTCGTCACCCTCGCCGCCATGTTCATCGCGAGCGGCTTCGCCTACCGCATCACCGCGGGCGAGTCCGTCTACCAGCTGCCCGACTCCTTCACCTGGCTGGGGCGCGGCGAGACCCTGCCGGGACTGCCCAACGCCGTTGTCCTGATGTTCCTCCTCTATGGGCTCGCCCACCTTCTCATGAC
>JAGRPC010000521.1:822-3531 GCA_020439925.1 Verrucomicrobiia bacterium
CTCGGAGGAGTTGTCATGGCCTCGCAACTCAAGAGCGGATCGCCCACCTACGGGGACATGTACGAGCTCTACGTGATCGCCGCCGTCGTCGTTGGGGGTACCAGCCTCAGCGGCGGGCGTGGCAGCATGATCGGTACCCTCGTCGGGGCCTTCATCATCGCCGTGATCCAGAACGGGATGAACCTGATGAACGTCGACAGTTATTCGCAGAAGATCGTCCTCGGTGCCGTCGTCCTCACCGCGGTGTGGCTCGACCGTCTCCGCGCGGGAGGGGCGGGGAAGGGGGAGGCTGGGTGACAGGAGGGCGGGCGGAGCGCGGCAATTCAGGGGGCCGTCCAGAAGGTAGCCTCGATGCTGCGATCCTCAACGCGGGGACCGTTGTAGTAGTAGACCGTCAGCACCGTTCCATCGGGCCGGATGACGGTGCGCGGGTAACCGAGGTCGCCGTCGTAACCGTCGTCGCGGATGATGATCTCGGGTGACCAGGTCTTCCCGTGGTCGGAGCTGGTTCGGGCACGAATGCCGGTCGGTTTGCGACGATAGCCGTAGGTCACGCAGAGGCGTCCGTCCGGCAGAAGGACGGAGGCGGGCGGGTTGCCGCCGATGTCGCCGGTCACGGCACTGACGTGGGTCCAGTGGGCTCCCAGATCGTCGCTTCGCCAGAGTTCGATCCGGTATTCGGGCTTGCCCATGCGGATCGCGGTCAGGAGCACGTCGCCGGAGAGGCGGAGGGTGCTCGGCATGATGGCGAATCCGCCCGCCGGAGGTTCTTCGCCGATGTAGGAGACAAGCCGCCAGGTGACCCCGCCGTCGTCGGTGCGGGCGCAAAAGACACGCCCCTCCTTCTGGTCAGACTTCTTCCCGCAGCTGCCGAACATCAGGGCTTCGCGCGGACCGAGTGGGACGAGGTCGGTGCGAGTGGAGATGCCTTCGACTCCCTCGACGGCGAAGGACCAGGGACCTTGCCAGGTCCGGCAACGGTCGGTGCTGGTGTAGAACCACGAAGGTCCCTGGTGCAGACCGCCGAATCGAAACATGAGGGCGAAACCGGGTGCGGTGAAGTCGAGAGGCTCGGTCAAAGGCGTGGGTTTGGCCTCTTGCTTCCGATCTGAGAAAGGCAAATCCTCCTCCACTTTCCAGGTGCGGCCTCCGTCGAGGCTGCGGGCCTGGATCTCGTAGGTGGGCCTGGTGCGGTCAATGCGATGGTCGGTGGTCGTATCCTTGAAAAAGGTCGCCGAAAAGCCGACGACCAGTTCGTCGTCCCATTGCCACAGGCCGTGGTTTGCCGGCCATCCCCCGTAGCGGCCCGGCTCGCGGTAAACGACGACATTCTCCCGCGACGCGGGTTGAATGTTAGGAGCCTTCTCGCCGGACTGGGAATTGTTCGAACTATCGAGTTTCGGGTCGGCAGCGGAGAGCAAGCAAGTGCCAGCCAAGGCGAGGGCGGTGAGAGTAGGGAAAAGGGGGGGCACAGGGAAGCGTTGGGGTGCAGTCAAGGTGACTAGTTTGCTTCGATAAAGGCGAAAACGCCAAAGATTAGTCACAAGTGATCGAGAGGGAACGCTCGATCCGGGACACGGGTTGGAATTCGGACAGGTTTTTCGAATTCGATGCTGGGCAGCCGCCGCCCCCAAAGCGCTGGTTCGGAGGAAGTGCGTCTGTGACTCGCACGACGAAGGAGGGATACAGGCTGGTGTGTCGTGGCGGTTCTTACCCGGTGGAAGAGGTGCTGAACGGATGGGGTGGAAAGTTCGAAGAGTCCTCTCACCCGAAGGCATACCCCCGGCATTGACGCAGTAACCTCGCGCCCGCTACATTGTCGTGGCTGTCCACACCTGATTTGGTCTGGGTGCTATCCCTCCCTTCCCCAATGAAACCCTGGGTCCTCTATGCCCTGATTTCGATGGTCTTTGCCGGGCTGACTTCCGTGATCGCAAAGCCAGGTCTCTCGGGGATCTCGAGCGAACTGGGATTGACGATACGCACGGGTTTTGTCTTCGTGTTTGTCATCGGTTTCGCGGCGATGGTGGTCCCGTCGGGGCAGTTCGCGGCGCTGGAACGTTCGAACTATCTCTGGCTGGGGCTCTCGGGGCTGACGACGGCGGTGTCCTGGGTTTTCTATTACAAGGCGATCAAGGATGGGGAGGTCTCGACGGTGGCCTTGATCGACAAGGGCAGTGTCGTGGTTTCGGTGGTGCTCGCGGCGCTCTTCCTGCGGGAGCAGATCACGGTGCGAACGCTGGTGGGCGGATCCCTGATGATTTCGGGTCTGCTGGTGATCGCCCGCAAGTGAAGGCGGCCCAGATTCCCAAACGGAAAGGGAGCACGGGGAGCCCGTTCACTCGAGCAGCTTGGCACGCTCGATGGCGCGCATCATGCCCTTGGCCTTGTTGACTGTCTCCTGGTACTCGCTGGCGGGGACGGAATCCGCGACGACGCCGGCACCGGCCTGGACGTAGGCCTTGCCGTCCTTGAGGACGACGGTGCGCAGGGCGATGCAGCTGTCGTGGTTGCCGTCGAAGCCGAAGTAACCGACGGCGCCGGCATAGGCGCCGCGCTTGGATTTCTCGAGTTCGTTGATGATCTGCATGGCACGGACCTTGGGGCTGCCGCTGACGGTGCCGGCGGGGAAGGTGGCGCGCATGACGTCGTAGGCGTTCTGTCCTTCGCGAAGTCGGCCACGCACGTTGGAAACGATGTGCATGACGT
>JAGRPC010000522.1 GCA_020439925.1 Verrucomicrobiia bacterium
GACCACCCCCTCCCCCTCCTCCGCCCGACCTTCCTCGCCTCCAGATCGAGCTCGATTCCGTCGCTCCGGCAGTGAAGGCCTCGCTCGAGCAAGACCTCGATCTGCGCCTCAATCGCACGGACTTTGCGCCGGAACAGGAAGTTCCGCTCGCGCAGATGACCTTCGCCTCGGCCGACCTCGACACCCAGCCGAAGCTCGTCAACAAACCATCCGTCACCTACCCTGCTTCACAGAGAAGAGCAGGAGTGACGCAGGCCAAAGTCGTTCTCGAAGTTCTCATCAGTTCCGGGGGCGTGGTCACGGTGAAACGCGTCCTCGAAAGTCCGCATGACGACTTCACCGCCATGGCCCGTTCGTTCGCGACTCGGGCTCGTTTCACCCCCCCCAAAAAGGACGGTCGCCCCGTCAATGCGCTTTTCCGCTGGCCCCTGATTCTGAAATCCTGATGCGAGCCGCCCTTCTCCAGCTTTCCCTTTTGCTTCCCTCCCTCCTCGTCGGAGGGGCGGAGCCTCTTCCCATCGATCCGCTCTGGAAGAGTGAAAGTTTTCGAAAGTCCGTCACGGCCAGCTATGGCATCGATTCCCGCATCGAACCTCGCATCACGGAGGACGAGGCCTTCTACCTCGACCAATCCGCCGAAGCCATGGCCGGGGAAGACCGTGCGAAGGCAATCGAGGTTCTCCGCCGTTCTTCGCTGCTGGAAGATAGCCCGGCGATGCGCTTCACCCTTGCCACCCTGCTTTTCGAGACCGGAGAACCGGCAGACGCCGAGGAGTCGATGAAACAGTTCGAATCGGCCTTGGAATCGTTTCCCAATTTTCGCGACGCGCACAGGAACCTTGGCGTGGTTTTAATCCGCCTGGGTCGGGAGGAGGAAGCCAGAGGACACCTTGTCCGTGCCCTTTCCCTGGGTTCGCAGGACGGGCTTACTGCCGGGCTCCTTGCGTATTGTCATGCCCGTGACGGCCATCATCAGGCAGCCCTCGACGCCTACCGTCTCGCCCTGATCACCCAACCCGACGAAAGCCAGTGGTTGCTCGGGGAAGCCCAGGCTCTCATGGCCCTGGAACGCCCGCGGGAAGCTGCCAGTGTCCTGCAGTCACTCATTGCGGCAAGTCCGGACAATTCCCCGGCCTGGCTCTTTCAGGCGGATGCGTGGATCGACCAGGGAGAGGAACTGCGTGCCGCCGCCAACCTGGAAATCGCCTACCGCAAGGGAGCCCTTGAAGCGGACGCGATCGCCTCTCTGGGCCACCTCTATGTTCAGCACGGACTGGCCGACCTGGCGATGGAACGTTATGAAATTGCCGTTCACCGGGAACCCCGCCTTTCCACCTCACGCGTGGTGGAAATCGTGGAGCAGTTCGTCGCGTCCTCGGACTGGGGAAGGGCAAAGACGGTGAAAGGATGGATCGAAGCTTCTCCTTTCCACCGGGAAGCTCTCTCCCCGGAAAGTGGGGACCGGGAACTCGTTTCCCGATACACGCGAGCCAGAGCGGTTCTCGAACTCGAGTCCGGGGACACCGCCGCCGGAGCCAAACTCGTCGAGGACTGGATACGACGCGAACCCCTCGACGGCCTCGCTCTTCTTCTCCTTGCCCGCTTCCGTGAAGAAGCCGGACAAACGATCGAGGCCGCCATGCTCCTCGAACAGGCGGCCCGCATTCCCAAATCCGCCGCCCCAGCCCATCTCGCCCATGGCCGTCTTCTCGTTGCCGCCGGAGACTATCAAAGCGCTCTCGAACATCTCGAAAAGTCGCAGGAACTGAATCCCACCGAGAGCCTTGCTCGTTACGTCACTGCGATACGCGACCTCTCCGGTTTGAAATAGTCGGAATCCACAGCAGGAGAAATCCGCGGGATACGTTCGCGCTACGGACGTTTTGGCGTTATTTTCCGGCTTTTCCTCCTCCCTTCGCCCGACCTGCCGTGCTTCCGTGGTTCCAGAACAACACCTTCCCTCTCTACCTCGCGCCGATGGCCGGGGTGACGGATCTCGTCTTTCGCCGACTCTGCAAGGAACTCGGAGCAGACGTCATGGTCACCGAATTCGTTTCGGCGGAAGGGATCATGCAGGCCGATGAACGCACACGAATCTACACCGAATTCGACGACGCCCAGCGACCGGTCGGCGTGCAACTTTTCGGCGCCGACGGTCCACGCATGGCCGAGGCCGCCAAAAAGATCATCGATTGGAAACAGCCCGACTTCATCGACATCAACTTCGGTTGCCCCGTCAAGAAGGTTGTTTCGAAAAACGGAGGCTCCTCACTCTTGAAAGATTGTCCCGTGCTCGCCCATGTCGCGGAGTCCATTTCCAAGGCAGTGGGCGACCGGGTTCCGGTCACGGCCAAGATTCGCATCGGGTGGGACCAGAATCTGGTCAACGCACCCGAGGTGTGCCATATCCTCGAAGATTGCGGCATGCAGGCCATTGCCATACACGGGCGCACCCGGGCCCAAGGCTACAGCGGCGAAGCCGACTGGGAGGTGATCGACGCCTGCACCCGGTCCGTTTCCGTCCCCGTAATCGGCAATGGCGATATCGGCTCGGGTTCGGATGTGGCCCATCGACGCGCCACCACGGGAGTCCGTGGAGTAATGATAGGGCGTGCCGCCATGGCCTACCCATGGATATTTCGCGAAGCGAAGCAGTTCCTCAATTCGGGAGAGTTGCCGCCCACCGTCTCGCTTGAGGAACGCTGGACCTTTATCCTTCGGCATGCCCGACTCCTCGTCGAGTGGGGCAAGTTTCCCGGCGAGCGCCACGCCATGCAGTCACTTCGCTCGCGGCTCATGGCCTATACAAAGGGACTGCGGGGTGGGAAATACCTCCGTCAGATCCTTTCCACCGTGGCCTCGATCACCGAACTCGAGGACATCGCATCCGCTCACCTGGACGCCTCGAGTTCCGAGGTTTTCTCAGATGAAGAAGATCGCGAGGAACCCGGGGAATTGACAATCTCCTCCGCCATCGGCTGACGGGGCGTCCGGTGCGGTTCAACCGACTCGAAACAATAGACGCCTTCGAGACGGCGGGCCTCTGCCATCAGCTTTTCCAGATCGGCAAGCATGCGTTCATGACGGGTCCGACGGGCCGCCATCTGGCGGAAAAAACGTGAGGCGGAACGCCAGAACTCGGGGAGCCTCACGCAAAAGATCAAGAACAGCAGCGTCAGGGAGACCGCAAAGAAAAGCAGATAGACATTGGCTACGGGCAGCATGATGGCAAGAGTTATAACGGTTACTGTAAAATTAACAAAAATTAAACATTTTTAAAATCATTTTTACTGACGCGAAGGCGCAACCTCTCGATTTTCCTTTTCCTGGGTATCCGCTCGCGAGTTGAGCTTTTCCCGGGGAGCCCTTAGACTGCCGCGCTCTCGCTCACTGTGGGCACCTGCTGTTATGCTTGCCGTCATTTCTCCGGCCAAAACCCTGGATTTTGAATCTGCCCTGCCGGCCCACCGGCCCACTCAACCCGAACATCTCGGCGACGCAGAGGAGTTGATCGGGGTGTTGCGAAAGAAGTCCCGAGGCGAGCTTCAGGCTCTCATGGACATCAGCCCCGCCCTCGCCGATCTTAATTGGCGACGGAATCGTGACTGGAAACTGGCCCGTGACGGCAAGACTCTGGATCCGGACGAGGCCCGAGCCGCCATCTTTGCCTTCAAGGGAGACGTTTACACGGGGTTTTCCCTGGACGTGTACCGATCCAACGACTTCCGCTTCGCCCAGAAACATCTTCGCATCCTTTCGGGGCTCTACGGTGTGCTTCGGCCTCTTGATCTCATTCTTCCTTATCGTCTCGAAATGGGCACCGCCCTGAAAACGAAACGAGGTCGGAATCTCTATGAATTCTGGGGAGAACGAATCACCGACTCGATCAACCGGGCCCTTGCCAAGTCTGGAGAGAAGACCCTCGTCAATCTGGCCTCGCAGGAGTACTTTGGAGCAATTCGAAAAGACGGGATAAAAGGGCGAATCATCCACATCCACTTCCGGGAATGGAAGAACGGAAGTTTCAAGGTGGTGAGTCTCTTCGCGAAGAAGGCCCGCGGACTCATGAGTGACTTCATAATTCGAAGCCGCATCGAAAATGCGGAAGAGATTCAGGCTTTCGAAGGAGCAGGATATCGGTATCAGCCTGAACTCGGAGACGATACGAACTGGCATTTCACCCGTGGAAAGTCCACCTGATTCCCCTTACCCTGCCTTCCATGCCCGGTCGCCCACGTTTCTCTCTTGTTGCCTCCATTGCCCTGGTTGCGATGGGTGCCTTATGCGCCAGAGGACAGGACCTCACGACGCCCCCTCCTTCGGTTACTCCGGGAGTTCCCCTGACTCTTGACCTGTCTCGCCGGGACCTTGTGAACTTTTTGACCGATGACAAGGCTCTCGCCCCCTATCGATCAAAGACAGGTGAGGTGGCCCCTCTGCGCGACGTCTTCATGCTGGGTTCAGTCAAGGCACCCTGGGCCGTTATCTGGGATCCTCGCACCTGCCGACTTCTCGGAATTTTCGACCTTGCCGCCGCCGAAAAGACTCCGGAATCGACGCAGCCCCCTGTACCATCGACCAACCTGCCGGACGGCGACTCAGGCAAAGAGGACAACTCCACCTCCGCCGCTTCACCCTTCCTTTTCAAGGCGGAGGGCTCCTTTCCCTTGTCAAAGACCCAGGGGGCATCCGATCAACCCCGTTACTTCGGCTTTCGTCTAGTCGACGGGGTTCCTGAGTTCCTCTATCACTGCGGACGCCTTGCCATCGAGGAACGGATCTGGCTCGATGAGGAAGGACAGGTGCTGCGACAACGACTGGTTTTGAAGGATCCACCGAAAAACCTCGTTTTTTCCGTTCCGAAGGAATGGAAGGACCGGGTCGAGTCCTCCGCCGGATCCTGGAAGGGCACGGATCTCACGGTCCCCAAGGAGCAGGCCGGAGAGGTCATCCTCACTTACCGCCTGATCCGGAAGGAAACTGAACCTCAACCGTCCGAATCCAATTGAACCCGCGAACCTTCATCGCCGCCACATGGGCTCTGGCCTTGATCCCGGCAGTCCACGGTGCGGACGAGGCACTCGATCAAGCCTCTCCTTCCGATTCTCCGCCGAAGCAGGAACGGCGATACATCGAGATTGCGCCCAACGATCAGATCCCGACGGTGCGAGCAATCCTTCCGATTGGCGGCCCCAATGCGTTCTTTCTCAATCACCGGGGACAGATCGGCGTGGCCAAATTCTCTCCCGGACTCAGCCAGATCGGTTGGGAGCTCTATTCTGAAGTGAAGCTCCACGCCCTCCCTTCACTGGCCCTGGGTCCCGGTTATTCGGTGATTGCAGCCTCGCCTCTGGAACTGACCCAGGCCTTCGATACCAATCAGGACGTCGAACTCGACTTCTTCCAGGCACTCGTCCGGGACTGGCCCGGGCAATCCGAAGGGGTCACGATCACCGCCGGTCCGGTCATCGACACGCACGGGCGCGTTCTTTTCGCCTTGTCGCCCCATGCCCTCAAAGACGGAGACGTCGCCAAGGCCAGGATTGTCGCCTGGCAACCGGACAGGACGGAAATCGAAACCGTCACGGAGAGCGAACTCCCGGTGGAGGATTTTGTGGTTCGTCGCGACGGCCTTCTCGCCGCGCGACTCTCGATGCCGGATTACAAGGATGGGTATTTCCTTTCCCTCACCGAACTCCCTCCGCCATTGCCCGAAAATTCAGAAACTCCTGCCGGTCCCTTGCCATTCACGCTGCCTTCCCTCATCATCCCTGCGGAATTGACGGGACACGCGCTCCCCATCCAGCCAACTTTTTTCGAGGAAGACGGCAAGGGTAAGCTTCTTCTCACCTGTCCTGAATCCCGCCATCTCATCGAGATCGTCCCCGAGAAGGCCGGCGGTCTCTGGCAGGGAGCGATTCTTCTCCGTGGTCGCAGTCCAAAACCGGTTTATGCGCTCGCGGAAATGGAGCCGGGAGCCATCCTCGGCGGAGGCGACGAGGGTTTTCTCCCGCTCAACGATTCCGATCCTTCCTATCGGATCCTCAGCGCTGCGCTTGCCAATGACGGTCTGCTCCTCCGCTTCAACCAGCCAGTCGACCGCTACAGTGCCGTGAAGGCTGAAAACTATTCGGTCAAGGCGATTGCCCTCGGAGGCGGGGAAACCTCTCTTTCGCTTGAGCCTCTGATCGAATCAGACGGAAAAACTGTCCTCCTCCGTGGCCAGCTTCCCGGCCCTGGAAACGTCTTGAGGATCG
>JAGRPC010000063.1 GCA_020439925.1 Verrucomicrobiia bacterium
CACAGGAGCCCCCCATGCCATCCGAAGCAGTATGCCGATGTCTCATTGGAGGTGCCCTGGGGGATTCGCTCGGTCTCCCGGCTGAGGGAATGAGCGCCGCGAGGATCGCGAGACGATGGCCCGGTCCGTGGCAACACCGCTTGTTCTTCGGGCGAGGCATGGTCAGCGACGACACCGAACATGCGGTCATGACGGTTTTGAGCCTCGAACGGAATCCTTGCCCGCAATCGTTTTCGATCGACCTCGCAAAACGAATCCGGTGGTGGTTCGCCGGAGTGCCGGCCGGGATCGGACTCGCCACCGCACGCGCTTCCTTGAAACTCTGGAGTGGAGTCCCTCCCTCCCGAAGCGGAGTCCATTCCGCCGGAAATGGCCCCCTGATGCGGGCTCCAGTGATCGGAGCCTGGTTCAGCACGGACAGCGAGGCGCGCAGCGCCTTTGTCGAGGCTTCAACACGAATCACCCACAAGGATCCGCGCGCCTGCGAAACGGCTAAAATCGTGGCGGAATCGGCAGCGTGGGCCGTTGAATCGGGCACCGATGTCGAGACGCTGTTTTCCAGGCTCGCTCCGCTCGTGGAAAGCGAAGAGATGGAGTCCCGCCTGACTGGCCTGCGGGAGGGACTCTCACGGGGAATCGAAGTGGGCGACTTCACGGACTCGATCGGCCGCAGAGCCGGCTTCGTCAGCGGCTTTGCCCCGGATACCGCCGCGGTCGCCCTCTTTTCCTGGCTCCGCCACCGAGGGGATTTCCGCAAGATCGTGACCTCGACAATCCTTGCCGGGGGAGACACCGACACGGTGGCCTTTGTCGCCGGATCGCTCGGCGGAATCGATACCGCCCTTTCCGATCTTCCGCCTGAATGGCTTTCGGGCCTTCGGGACTATCCGATCAACGCGAACTCCCTGATGTGTCCCGACGGATCATTGGGCCTTCGCTTCCCGAACTGGCCAATCTCCGTAATTCGCAATACCGCCTTCCTTGCGATCGTTCTCGCCCACGGTTTCCGTCGCCTTTTTCCTCCCTATTGAGCCGGGTTGACCTCGAAATGGTGTCCTCACCGCTGATTCGAGGTAATCCAATTCCCCCTTTGACCCCCCGGCCTTTTCCATCAAAAGTAGGCCCGGTTTTACTCCCTGCACCGTGACCTGGATTTCCCTCGCCCTCAGGAATCTGCTCCGCAACGCCCGTCGTTCCATCACGACGATCGCGGCGGTGGCGCTGGGCTACGCCGCCGTGAACATTCTCGCCGGCTTCACGGCCTACATGTTCGCCAGTATCGAGGACGCCCACATTTACGAGCAGATCAATGGCCACGTCCAGATCTGGAAAAAGGATGCCCGCGGCTACGGAGGCACCGATCCGGGAGCCTACCTGATTTCGAAGGAGGAGTTCGAGGCGATCAAGGACTTCGCTGCGAAGGATCCGCGCATCGACTTCGCCGCAGGCATGCTCGAGGTGAAGGGCAATGTCGATTTCAACGGACTCCCCGGCTTTTTCGTGGGCCAGGCCATGGTGCCGGAAGAGAAGGACGCGATCCACCAGCGCTCCACGGCCCTCCGCAGCGCGGACGGCAGCACTTACGAGGGCAAACCGATCACAAAAGACACCCCCGACGGCATCGCCGTGACCACCGGCATGGCGGAGAGCCTGGGATTGAAGATCGACGATGCGGTCATTCTCATGTCCGCCTCGATCAGCGGCCAGATCAACGCGATCGACGCCCATGTTCTCCAGATCGCCGATACCGCTTCCGAGGCTCTCAACAATCGCTTCGTCTTCCTTCCCCTCGACCTCGCCCAGGGACTCTACGACACCGCGGGCGTGAGCTGCGTGCGCATTCTTCTCAAGGACAGTGCCGACACGGATGCCGTGGTCGCCTCCCTGCGCGAAGCGTTTCCGGAGTCCGAGTGGGAAGTGATCCCCTGGTACGAGGTCTCGAAGCTTTACCTGCGGACCAAGCGCATGTTCGACATCATCTTCGGCCTCGTTTTCGCGATCATCGCCACCATCGTGACGATGTCCGTGCTCAACACCATCGGGATGGCCGTCGTGGAACGGACCAAGGAAATCGGCACCCTGCGCGCCCTCGGACTGAAACGCCCCGGGGTGGTGCTTCTCTTCGGGATCGAGAGCGCCCTTCTCGGCATCATCGGTGCGACCACCGGCCTGATCATGACCCTCGCCTTTGCCCTCGTCGTGCGTGCCTTCGAGCCAACCTGGGAACCGCCCGTGACGGCCCGGGAAATCGTCTGGGAAATCCGCATCCTCCCCGCAACGCTGGCGGCGACCTTTGTCCTCCTCGTCATTTTCACGGCCCTCGCCGCCATCGCTCCGGCACGGCGCGCCGCGAAACAGGGCATTGTCGACTCGCTGGGCCACGTGTAACCTGACCGCACGATGAAGTTTTTCTTCTTTTCTTTCCTGCTCCTCCTCGCCACGACGGCGACCCGCGCCCAGGACGCCGCGCTCCTCGCGGCCGAACAAGCCCGCGGTATCCTCACCGGAAGCGGAGTCCGCTGGACGGTGAACGTCACGGGAAACAAGAATGCCAAATTCGTCGCCACCTCGCAGGGAGGGAAGATCTTCGCCGAAGTCATCGAACCGGCCGACGCGCAGGGGCGGAAATACCTTGCCGAATCCGACGGGAACATGTGGTTCTGGAAACCGGGCCTGAGCCGCCCCGTCGCGGTCTCAAAACGCCAACGGCTTTCCGGTGACGCGGCCATCGGAGACATCGCCTCGACGAGCTATGTGGACGGGTACAAGATCACCGGCACGGAGGACGGCGAGGTCAATGGCGAAGCCGCCACGATCTACACGATGGAAGCCAACTCACTCGGCGACACCTACGCGAAGATCCGCTACTGGGTCACAAAAAACGGAAACCTCGGGAAGAAGGCTGAATTCTACGCCAAGTCGGGCAATCTCGTCCGCTCCTCGGTGATGGAATACAACAACAAGGCCAGCGGAAAACCTTTCCTTTCGAAGATGGTCGTTTCGGACTCCGGCACAAACATCACTCTCACCTTCAGCGACGTGAGCATCGGCGACTATCCCTCCAGCCTTTTCAAGCGTGAGAGTCTCGGAGGCCCGAAATCGAGTGGTCTGCCCAAGTGAGTTCCTGATCCCCCCGGCCTCGGTGCCGAAGCCATTCCCTCACCATGCCGGCATTCACCCTCCAACCGGCTGAGCGAGAGGAAGCGCTGTCCCTCCTGCGGGACCTCATCCGCATCGACACCTCGAATCCTCCGGGACAGGAAGCGCCTGCCATCGCCCTGCTGGAGGGACACTGTCGCGAGGCAGGACTCGAAACCCAGGTCGTCGGAGCGCATCCCGAGCGCCCCAACCTCGTTGCCCGCTTCGCAGCCGATCCGGAGAAGCGAACCGGGCGCCCCCTCGTCCTCAGTTGCCACGTTGACTGTGTGCCTGCGGATCCGACGACCTGGATCCACCCGCCGTGGTCGGCTCACGACGACGGCGAATGCATCTGGGGACGTGGCACCATCGACATGAAGGGATTCGCGGCCATGGCATTCGCGGTGATCGCCAAGCTGAAGCGGGAGCAGTGGCCGCTCACGCGTGATCTGTTGCTGGTCGCCTGCTCCGACGAGGAAGCCGGCACCCGCCTCGGTTCGCAATGGCTGGTCGATGAAAGACCCGATCTGCTCGGTTCACCCGAATATGTAATCAACGAGGTCGGGGGTTTCACCGTCCATCGCGAGGGGCGGCGTTTCTACCCGGTACAGGTGGCCGAAAAGGGCGTCGCCTGGCTGAGGCTCGAAGTCGGTGGCAAACAGGGACACAGTTCCGTTCCCTCTCGCGAGAATGCCGTCTCCCGACTCGCCCGGGCCATCGACGCGATCGACCGGGCCCGCCTCCCCTGGCATGCCTCGGACGAGGCACGCCGTTTCCTCGGAGGGTTTGCCAGGCCCCGTGGATCCTTTGCTGAAAAGGTGGCCTCACTCCTCTGTCATCCCTTGATCGGCCCCTGCCTCCTCCCGCTCCTTGTCCGCGATCCGTCCCGGAGAAACTCAGTCGAAGCCATTCTCCGCAACACGGCCACTCCCACCTGCCTCATCAACGGAACGAGCATCAACGTGATCCCCGGGCGTGCGGGTGTCGACATCGACGGGCGTCTCGCCCCCGGACAAACCACAACGGATCTCGTTCGCGAACTGGAGACGGTGATCCGCCCCGTCCTGAAGCGCGACTACTCCATCTCGGTGCTCCACGAATCACCGCCCGTGAGTTTCCCAACCGACACTCCCCTTTACCGGGAGATCGAGGAGACGCTCGTCGCCGCCGATCCGGGCAGCCACGTCGTGCCCGCGATTATTCCCGGTTTCACGGACAGCCGGAACTGGGCCCGGCTTGGCGCGACCTGCTACGGTTTCTATCCCCTGCAACTGCCTCCGGAACTCGACTTTGCCGCCCTCTTCCACGGAGACAACGAACGCATCCCCATCGCCGGATTCCATTGGGGAATCGAGGTTCTGGGCGGAATGCTGCAACGATTTCTCGGCAAGTGAGTCCGAGCCGACGCATCGGCCTCCAAAGGTGGATTCACCCCAGCCCGTAGGCTTTTTTCGCATTCCCCCCGAGAATCGCAGCCTGCTCGGCATCGCTCATGCCCGACAACCAGAATTCCACGCACTGGACCCAGTCCGCGTATTCTCCGCGCAGGAGGCACACCGGCCAGTCGCTTCCGAACATCAACCGCTCCGGACCGAAGGCTTCGAGCACAACATCGAACCACGGGCCGAGAAGGTCGGGATCCCAGTCGTCGAGGGCCGGAATCACCTCGGTGATCATGCCACTGAGCTTGCAGAATACCTGCTCGCGCTTCGCGAGTTCCCGGATGCCGTCGGCCCAGGCGGCGTCGACCCCGGCCGGGCTGCCGATAACCGGCTTCGCGATGTGATCCAGAACGAAGGTCTGGGCGGGGTGTCGATCAACGCACTGGATCGCCGCCCCCAGCTGGTCCGCGTAGATGAGGAGATCGTAGGCGAGCCCGAAGTCATGCAGCACGGCGAGCCCGCGATTGAAGTCCTCGCGCAGGCAGTAATCGCGCTCGGTCATTCCCTGTAGCACCTCGCGAAGTCCAACCGCCTTTGGCTGCTCGGCAAAGCGGGCGATCTTTTCGGAGGCGTCCGCCGCGGAGAGATCGAGCCATCCCACCACGCCCAGGATCCAGTCGTTTTCGGCAGCGTGTTCAAGGAGAAACGAGTTCTCCTTCTCACTTGTCCGGGCCTGCACCGAAATCACGCCTCCGATACCGGCTTCATCGATAAGGGGTTTCAGGTCCGCCGGCGAGAAATCCCGTTTCAGCACCTGCATCTCGCCCCCGATCCAAGCGTATTCCTCGGGCGAATAGTTCCAGAAATGATGATGGGAATCGATGCGCATGACAGGGAATTATCGGTCGGAATCCGCCAGGTTTTCAATCTTCATTGTCTCCCGATTGCATAGAGGGCCTTCTCCGAGCGGAGCAGGAGCAGATCACCGGCCACCGCGGGAGTTCCCTGGAACCGGCTCGTGTCGTCTTCGATACGATTGACGCCGAAGAGCTTGAATTCCGGTTTGGCTTCGATCACGAAGGTTCCGGCACTGCGGCTCACGGCAACGAGGTGATTGCCCACGAGAACGGGAGAGGCATAAAAGGCCATTCCCTTGCCCGTCTCGCTCGCGATGTCGAGCCGCTCGCGATAGAGCAGTTCGCCGGATTCCGTCTTTGCACAGGCGGCGATCCCGTCCTCGCTGACCCAGTAGAGATGCCCCTCATGCTCGACCGGCAGGGGCAGGTAACTCTTGGCCGTCTGGCTTTCCCAGAGGAGGACGTCGCCCCCGCGATCCCCTTCACCTCCCCCTTGAAACACCGTGCCGAGAGTGCGGGGAAACCCGCCGAAAAGGGCGATGCGGTCGCCCGCAAGCGGAACGGGACCCGCCGAAAGATTTCCCGTGACGGGACTGGCCGCCCTCCAACGGATCGCCCCGCTCGCGGGATCGAGGCCGCGCAGCTCGCCGCGCAAAGCCACGAGTAGATCGGTGCGCCCCGAAGCCAGCGGCTGCAGGACGGGCGTCGCGTAGGTCTGCTCCATCATGGGATCCTCCATGCGCCAGAGTTCCGCTCCGGTGCGCCGGTCGAACGCGAGCAAGGCCCTTGCCTCGTCCCCCGCGTTGACGACCACGGTCTCGCCCGCCACGAGCACGCTCGCAGCCGATCCCCAGACCATGGCCGAGGATCGCGAACCCGTCTCAGCGGACCAGACTTTTCTTCCCGAAAAGTCGTAGGCATGCACCCCGTTCTTCCCGTGAAAGCAATAGACCCGCTCCCCGTCCGTCGCTGGAGTGCTGCTCGCGTATCCGTGCTCGCGCAGATATCCCTCGAAAGGATCCTCGGCGCGCGTTGCCTTCTCGCTGGCGGTCCAGAGAACCCTGCCTGAGGAGAGATCGACACAGAGGAGATGACGCACGAGGTCGGTCGGCCCGGCGTCCTCGCGTTTTCCGTCTCCGTAACCCGAATAGCAGGTCAGGAAGACGCGGTCGCCCCAGACAGTGGGGGAGGACGAACCCGGCCCCGGGAGTTCGAGCCGCCACTTGAGGTTCTCCCGCGCACTCCAGTGAAGGGGTATGTCTCCGGAGGCAATCCCCGTCCCGTGAACGCCGCGGAAGCGGGGCCAGGCGACCGAGGCCTTGACCTCATCCTCTTTCCTTTCCCGATCCGACTGCGCTGCCAGCGTTGTGAGGGAGACATCGGCAAGCGGAAACTGCGACCAGTCGCGATGGTCGAAATGCCACCACTCGCTCTCGATCGTCATGAATCCCTGGGCCCGCATCGCGGTCTGAAGAAGGCGACGGTTTTCGGCGACCTCCGGAGTCACCTTGAAATAGTCACGATGCGCCCTCGGCGAAAACTCGTCGTAGGGGGTCGGCATGGGCACCTCCTTGCCGGTCGCCAGCTCCACGAGCGTGACGTCCACCGCCGCGCCGCGATTGTGTTTCGAGCCCTGGCCCGGATGTCCGACGAATCCCGGGAGAGGCGACTTCTCCCACATCAGATACTGGACCGAATGGGGACGGTAGCCGTCCCAGATCTTGAGTCCCAGCCCACGCTCGGCGAGACTCCGGTGCGCGGCGACGAGGGATTCCGCGACTTTCCGGCGCAGGAAGCAACGTTCCACCGGGTAGAGCACCATCTTGCAGAAATTGTTCTCCGTCGCGTAGGGCAGCTCGACGACGAGGGTCGGATCAAGGCGCTTGAGTTCGACGAAGTCATCTTCCCGATCCGTGGAGCTTCCCCTTCCGGGCATCAGGAGGAATAAGAGGAGAAAAACAATGGGGCGAAGCATGGCGGGAAACCTCGGGAAGGCTACGCCGGAAGCCCGTGCTCCGGCAAGCGAAACCGGGGGCGCGACTTCGTCAGGGAACCACGGCCCACCCGACCCGACAGGGTCGGATGAAGGACCGGACAGGGTCGTGCCGACGTGCCATCAGGGAATCGCGTTTTTCACCTTCAGCGACCAGCTGGCAAGAATATCCTCCACGAGTTCGTGGGCTTCCTCCGCGCCGACGGACTCGCGCAGTTCCTCCGATGCCGGAAGCCAGTCGGGAATGGAAGTCTCGCCGAGGTGGCCGTGCTCGGTCGAACGAAGGAAAGCCCGGAGAGTGACCGTGAGGAGATTCTCCGCACGATTGTGATTGGCGATTGCCTCGATGCAGACTTCCTGCGGATTCCCGTCTTCGAAAAAGGTTCCGACGACCCGGGTGGCATCGATGAGGGCGTGGATCATGGAAACGGCATCAGGATGGAGATCAGACCGTGATGGTCGATCCGTCGAACTTTGTCAGGGAGAATCCGGCAAAGGTCTCGTTGGTGAGTGTCTTGTGATCGCGCAGGAGTCGAATCGCCACTTCCTCCCCCAACCTCATTCCCTGTTCCCCGTCGGTGCGCCAGTGAACGCCGGCGGTGTCCCGACCATGAGAGATGTTCGCGGCAAGCTTGTTGAGTTCCCCTCCCACGGTAAGCGAGCCGCCATAGGGAAGGAGGGTATCGCCGAGGGCGTTGGCCTCGACCGGATTCGGAATCTCGAACGACTCGTCGAAGAAGGCCTTCAGCACGGTGACGCAGGCGCCCGCGATCGTCGCGTGTCCGGCGGGATAGGCCGGGTGCGTGGGACAACCCTCGGGATAAGCGAGGGGAAGAAGACTTGTGGAGTAGGCACCCTGGATCAGTGGGAGCACGGCCGAGTCGAGAATACTCGAGTGAAGCGGATAGTCGGCTGCATCGGCAATAACACGATGCACGAGCCCTCCGTAGTCCTCCGGTCGTAGCCGCCGATGAACCCGCCATTTCTGGAACCAGGCGGCCTTGAGCGCCTCGCGCGCCGCTCTGGCGACCAGATCCAGAAGATGGGCTCCCCCGAAGGAGATAAAGGCCCCTTGGTTGGAGATCGAACGATAAGGGTTGTTTTCGTCGAAAGCGTTTCCCCCGAAGGAGAGAAGAATCAGCCCGGCGTTGAGATACGCCTGGTAGGAGAAATCATAGTGCACGAACTCCGCGAGGTCGCGCCCGCTGGCGATGTAGTAGGGGCCATCCGATGTCGCCGAAGAAACGGGACTCCCCCCGTTTCTTACCTGGAGCCAGTCGGCAAAGGCCGTGAGATGATTGTCGTTTTCCGCCGTGGTCCGGTAGCGCTGGGGAATCGTGGTCGCTCCGTAGGGAACCTCCAGCCAGAGAAATTGGGAAAGGAATGGCCCCACGAGATTCCCATCGGTCGTGCCCCGGAAGATCGTCTCCGGCGTGACATCGCCTCCGACTTCCGGTCCCCGGTAATCCGGAAGAGAGGAAAGATCGGAGGCCGCCGCGGCGATCGCGGGACTCATTCCGTAATCGCTGAAGGGAACATCCCGTGTCCACGCCCGCCAGTAGACTTCCACCATTTCACCCGCCGCCCAGGCACTCGCCAATGCCGGCGCCTCCGCGATGGCGAGATGATGGGAGTCCGGGCCCTCCAATGAAAACGCCAGAGCCGCCTGTGGATTCGCGAGTTTCGCCGTTCCTCCGAGGGGGATGGCCGCGAAATCGGATTCCGCACCTGAAGTCACCGCGGCGAGAAGCTTCCGATAGGCGGAAGGGTCGACCTCCCCATTGGCATCATGCGGCAAGGCCTTGGAAAAGTTTCCGATGTAGTTCGGATAGGATGACTCGTCGGCATTGGAGGGATGCGCGGGAAGAGGCAGGTTGCGCTGAGCAATCGCGGCGGCGAGTCGCTTGTTGTAGGCAGCGGTCCGGCGAACCTGCGCGGGCGATGGGTTGGGGCGGCGCTTTTTCCGGTATCCACCTCCTCCGGCCGATCGCCCGGCCATCGCTGTGGCGGGAATGGAGGAACCCGCCGCCAGAAGAGCTCCCGCGGCAGGAGCCTGTCGAAGGAAGGAGCGGCGGTCGAAGGAGGAGGGAGAAGAGTCGGAGGAGTTCATGGAGTAATGCCACCAAGGGCTCGGGTCGGACGATTCACCGGAACGAATCATGCTCGAAGCGGTTCAGGCTTCGCAAGCCGCACCTCCATAAACTTAACAAATATTAACTAAATCACAATTGCGGTCTTCTGCCGCACCCTTCTTGTCGGCCAAAATTTCCGCGCACCTCCACCGGTTCCTCTTCCCCTGTGAACTCCTCACCAGCCCAGCACCTGGGCAAAAACGAGCGGAGCGACAATGCTCGCATCGCTTTCGATGATGTATTTAGGGGTCTCGACGCCAAGCTTGCCCCAGGTGATTTTTTCATTCGGCACCGCTCCGGAGTAGCTGCCGTAGCTGGTGGTCGAGTCGCTGATCTGGCAGAAGTATGCCCAAAGCGGCACATCCTCGTCACCGAAATCCTGGTGGAGCATCGGCACGACACAGATGGGGAAATCTCCCGCGATTCCCCCGCCGATCTGGAAAAAGCCGAGAGGCGTTTCCGCCGTGGTCGAACGATACCAGTTCGCGAGTTCCATCATGTACTCGATCCCGGTTTTCACCACATGCGGACTCTTCACGTTTCCCTTGAGGCAATGCGAGGCGAAGATGTTGGCCGAGGTGCTGTCCTCCCATCCCGGCACGAAGATCGGCAGGTTCTTCTCGCAGGCCGCGACGAGCCAGCTGTCAGCGGGATCGATCTGGTAGCTGTCGGCGAGAGCGCCGCTCCGGAGGATGCGGTAGAGGAACTCGTGGGGAAAATGCCGCCGCCCCTCGGCCTCGGCCGCCTGCCATTCGGCGAGGATGACATGCTCGAGTTGGCGAAAGGCCTCCTCTTCGGGAATGCAGGTGTCGGTGACTCGGTTGAGATGTTCGTCGAGCAGGGCCTGCTCCTGTTCGGGCGTGAGGTCGCGCCAGTTCGGGATTCGCCGGTAGTGGTCGTGGGCGAGGAGATTGTAGAGGTCCTCCTCCAGGTTCGCCCCGGTGCAGCAGATCCCGTGGATTTTGCCCTGTCGGATCATCTCGGCGAGAGACAAACCGATCTCGGCCGTGCTCATGGCGCCGGCCATGGTGAAAAACATCCGCCCTCCCGAGTCGAGCAAGTCTCGCCATCCTTTCGCCGCGTCGACGACGACGGCCGCGTTGAAATGCCGGAAATGGTGCTCGAGGAATCGGGAGATGTCGCCTGTCATCGGGCTCAGCTTTCGAAATAGGTGTATCCTGACATGCCCTCGCGGTAAGCTTCGAGGGCCTTGCGGCGCTGCACCGCGGTGATGCGCCCTTCCTGGATGGCGGTTTCGGCAAGTTCGCGGAACTGCTCGACGAGTTTCTTCGGATCGTGTTCGACGTACGCAAGCACGTCGGAGACGGAGTCGCCCTCGACCTCGCGGGAAAAACGCACCCGGCCCTTCTCCACGTCCACACTCACGGCATGGGTATCGCCGAAGAGGTTGTGGAGGTCGCTGAGCGTCTCCTGGTAGGCTCCGACGAGGAAAATACCGAGGAAGTAGGACTGATTGTCCCTGGTCTCGTGAATGGGCAACGCCTCGAGGACTTCGGAACTGGAGACGTATTTCTTGATCATCCCGTCGCAGTCGCAGGTGACGTCGTGAAGCACCCCCTGGCGGGTCGGCTTCTCGGCGAGCCGGTGCAGAGGCATCACCGGAAAGGCACAATCGATCGCCCACGAATCGGCCAGCGACTGGAAGATGCTGAAGTTCCCGTAATACTGGTCGGCAAGCAGTCCGGAAAGGTCCCGCAGCTCGTCGGGCACGTAGCGGAGTTCGCGGGTATGGGCGGCGATGTCCGTCATGGCACGCCAGTAACACTGCTCGCAGGCGGCGCGCTCGCGCAGACCGATGTCGCCCGAGAGAAAGTTCTCGTGGAGCTCCTCGCGATACCGGTTCGCCTTGCCAAAGGACTCGAGCAGGTTGTCGTCGGAAATACCGCCGGCCACCTCGGCGAGAGCGACGAGAGCCTCGCTCGCTCCCTCGGAGACGGACAAGGCTTCGCGGTTCTCGAAACGGTTCACGTCGAGAATCTCGAGGGCGAGCATCGAGTAATGCGCGACCATGGCGCGGCCGGATTCGGTGACGAGGGTCGGGTGAGGCACCCCGCTTTCGTCGAGAACCCATTTCACCGCATCGACGAGACTGTGGCAGTATTCCTCGATCGAGTAGTTCGCGCTGGTCGAGCGGGTCGAGCGAGAGCCGTCGTAGTCCACCGCGAGGCCACCTCCGAGATTGAGAAGGCCCATGGGAGCACCCTCCTTGACAAGGCCCGCATAGATCCGTGCCGTCTCCTCGATGGAACGACGGATGATGGTGAGGTCGGGAATCTGCGATCCCTGGTGGCAGTGCAGCATCTGGAGCCAGCCGAGACGTCCGCGTTCGCGGAGGCGCTCCACCGTCTGCACGAGCTGGGCAAGGTTCAGGCCGAAAGGGCTCTTTTCTCCGCCCGACTTGGCCCACTTCCCGGCGCCCTCCGCGGAAAGCTTCACGCGCACCCCGATGACCGGCTCGACCCCGAGGGCGGCGGAGCGCTCCTCGATGATGCCGAGTTCGTGAGGCATCTCCAGCACCAGCACGACCCGCAGCCCCATAAGCTGGCCGTAGAGAGCGAGGTCGATGAACTCCTCGTCCTTGTAACCGTTGCAGACAAGCAGGGCATCGGGATCCTTGAGATAGGCGAGCGCGGCGATGAGTTCTGGTTTGCTGCCCACTTCAAAACCGTAGTGGAAACGGCGCCCGTAGGCAGCGACTTCCTCGGCGACCTGCTGCTGCTGGTTCACCTTGATCGGAAAGACCCCCCGATAGGATCCGCTGTACTCGAGATCGCTGATCGCCTTGGCGAAGCCGTGAAAAAGCTCCTCGATGCGACGTTCGAGGATGCGGGGGAAGCGCAGGAGCAGGGGCGGACGGATTCCCCGTTCGTCGAGTTCCTCGAGCAGCTTGGGAATGCTCACGGAATGGGGGGCGCCGGTGGAACGGTCCGTCATTTCCACCACGACCTCGCCACGGCGCGAAATGTTGAAATAACCAGCGCCCCAGTGCTGAATCCCGTAGGTTTCGGCGGCGTCCTCGACTGTCCAGTCATCCTCCCTCGACTCACCCCCCGCCTTTTTGGAAGAAGAGGCCGGCTTGCGGGAGCGGGTGGCCGTTGGTTTGGGGGCAGCAGAAGTGCGGCGCTGGCTCATTGTCGGATAAAACGTGGAGACAAGGGATTGAGAGAGAGTCAGGAGTGCCGGACCTTGCGGAGAACCTACGGCACGGGAAAAGAGCGAAACCGTCTCAAACAACGGCCCCCTGCGCAAGTGCCGGTTCCGAAAAATCCCCGGGCAAGGAAACGCCAACTTCACTTGGAATTTCAGGGTTTTTCTTGAAGCCTGACCGTGTCGGAGTAACCTCCGGTCGATTCGCGCGAATAGCTCAGCGGTAGAGCATCTCGTTTACACCGAGGCGGTCGGGGGTTCAAATCCCTCTTCGCGCATGAACCTTCAGGGCAAGAAGCCGTCAGCACACACGCCCCTTGAATTCTCGTAGAGGTTCCCGTCACGAGGCGCTTTATCGGTTTTTCCTACAGAAGCGACGTCCCCCGAGGGACCTCCAATCGCTGCATACAAAATCGCAATCCTTGGAGGGCGCCCATTTGTTTCATCTGGCAGTATTGAAGGCATGAGAAACTCTCCTGCCTTCTTTCAAAGGATCCTTATTCCCCTTCTCGTGCTGGCGGCTCTTTGCGGCGGCTTTTCCCCTCTCACCCCATTTCCTGGTTCCGCCGTCGGCGCGGAAATCCAACCCGTGGCGAGGGCCGCCACCAGTTGCGCGGCGATTCGGGCATCCATTCGCAAGGTGACCCGACAACTCAAGAAAGCCAAGCGCAGCGGAAACACCACCGCGGTGCGGCGGCTCAAGAAACAGCTGCGGAAACTCAAGCAGCAACTCGCCAAGTGTTCGTTGGCCCCCTTCATCGAGATGGTCACGGTCGGGAATCCGGGGAATGCTGCCGACCCGGGTAACACGAGCGACCCGAATGTCTATGGGGCCGTCGCCGACACCTTCCAGATCGGAAAACACGAGGTGACCCTTGAGCAATATACCGCCTTTCTCAATGCGGTGGCGGCCACGGACACCTACGACCTCTACGATCCCAGCCTGCTGAAAGACTCTCAGGTCGCCGGGATCCAGCAGAACGGTTCACCAGGGAGCCACACCTACACAGTGGTCGGCGCAGGGACACGTCCCGTCACCTATGTCGACTGGTTCGCCGCCGCCCGTTTCTGCAACTGGCTTCACAACGGAAGACCGACGGGGGCACAGATCGCCGGCACAACCGAGACCGGCGCCTACGCTCTCAACGGAGCCACGAGTGGGTTATCGATTACCCGGGAGTCGGGGGCGAAATTCTGGATTCCGAGCGAGGACGAATGGTACAAAGCCGCCTACCACCACCCCAACGGCCTCGGTGGTCCCGCGGATGACTACTACCTCTACCCGACGATGAGCGACACTCCCCCGGACAACCAGATCGGAGCCACCCCAAACCAGGCCAATGTCTACACAACCGTCTACTCCGTGACTCAGTCTTCGAGTGTGAGCACCACCCAGAACTACCTGACCGACATCGGAGCGTTCTCGGGAAGCCCTAGCTACTACGGCACCTTTGACCAGGGAGGCAACGTCTGGGAATGGACGGAAGGGATCAACGGAGGCCAGCATGCCCTGAGAGGCAGTTCCTGGGACAATCTTCCGGCGCAGAGCCTCTCCTCCTATCGGGCAGGTGGAGGCGAACGCGCTGACACGATCGGGTTTCGGGTCGCGGGCGGAATGCCCTGAATCCCCTCCCCTTTCGCGTCAGTCTTTGTAGGGTGCAGCGAGAACGCGGTGGTTGTAGGTATCGCAGACGTAGATCCGCCCGTCGGGTCCGATGCGCACCCCGTGAGGACGCTTCAATCCCGTCGTGAGGAGCGAGTCCCCGATTTCGTTCGAAGCCACGGGCGGTTTTCCCGCGATGAGTTCGATCTTCCCGCTCGCGGGATCGTAACGGCGGATGCAGTGATTCTCGGCATCGGCGATGAGGACTC
>JAGRPC010000523.1:0-2419 GCA_020439925.1 Verrucomicrobiia bacterium
ATTGCCATGTTTTACGATCAGAGCCAGAGTGTCCGTGAGCACGGGGAGCTTTTTCCTGCCTTGGCCCGTCCTTCCGGGCATCGAGCTGAACATGGCGTCGGGGACTGCGACGACGAAGGTGGTTTTCCGGCGCCGGCTTTTGAGCAGGCTTGCGAAGAAGCCGCCGAAAGAACCGTCTTGGAAACCACCGGGGACACGACCGCTCGCATCTGGGAGGTTCGGGGCGGGGCGACGCTTTTCTCCGGTTATGAACGCGAAGTGATCACCCGGATCTGGGAGTTCGCCGAAGCCGTGCCGGGGGTCGATCCGGAGTTGTGGCGTCGCGACGAGTTCGGAGCGTGGATTCGTCGGCTCGATTACGGGCGTCGCGATTCGGCCTTCGGCTGGGAGATCTTCGATCCGGGAATCGGCCGGTCTAGCCAGGGAGTTTACGCGATGCGTCCCATGCACTGGCAGAGTTATCTTCGCCAGCACGAGGCCTTTCTTTGAGAGTGCTGAGAGTGATTCAGGACTCGTTTGCGGGTAGGGGCGGTGGAGCTCTTCGTGTCGGGGGCAGGGGCGGAGGAAGCCGGCGCCCGGGTTGGATGGTGCCCGTGGCGACGAGGGGATCTTCCCGGCTCAGCACTCGCACTCTTTCGCGAAGCAATTCGATTCCGTTGGAGACGGAGGGCGAAAGGCCGAGGCGAGCTTCTTTCTGTTTCAGGTAGGCCAACTTGGTGGCCTCGTGAAGCAGAGCGTGGCGTCTCCAGGCCCGGGAAAATCCCCCTTGAAGGCCGCTGAGGTGGCTGCGCTTCCAGAAGTCGGCCGCATCGAGAGCCTGCTCCGCGAAAAGCACTCCCCGGTCGACTTCTTCCGAGAGGTGAAGACGGATCCAGCGATTCTCATGATAGAGGCAGACCGCTGCGGTCACGCCGAACCAGATCACGCCACAGGAGACACCGGCGATCGCGTAGAGAAGATGCGCGCCGCCGAGGGTCGCGAAGTAGTTGTGAACGGAATGGGTCGCCATCCCGAGCGCGAGCCCGGCGACGGGCCAGAGCCATTTTCCGATCGGCGATCGGGAAAAATAACCGAGGGCAAGCCCGACCCCGAAGAGACCGGTGAAAAGCGCGTGCAGCATTCCGAAAATGAAGGCGCGCAGCACGAAGAGAAACACGAGGCTGCCGGCGTCGGGTTGTCCTGAGAAATAGAGGATATTCTCGACGGCAGAAAAACCGAATCCCACCATGCTTCCATAGATCAGGCCGTCGAGAACGGAATCGATCTCGTGGCGGAAGAAAAGGAAAATCAGGAGCACTCCGAAACCCTTGACGAGTTCCTCGGTGAAAGGGGCGACGATACTGGCGCCGTAGAGTTCGCTCATCAGGGAGGCCTCCGGGCTTCCTTCCCCTCCCGGAACCGCACCGAGGAGGAACTGGGAGATCAGGGCAAAAAGAACGGAGGGAAGCGCTCCCCAGAGAAAGGCGGCGAGGAGGAGGGGAAAAGGTTCTTTTTCCCAGCGGTCGAGTCGCCAGACGATCAGGGCATAGACAGCCATCGGGACGATCCCGAGAAAGACCGAAGCGAGAAAGAGGACCATGATTCGCCGAGAATAGTGGTTCGGGATTTGCTTGGCAAAGGGTCTATTCCCGGGTCCGGACAGATTGGTACTGGACCGTGCCCTCGTCGTCGATGAGGGACACCTCGAGACGTCCCGGGGATCCGCCGATGGACGCCCTGAGAAATCCGCCGCTTGGCTTGGGGTAGAGAAAACGCTGGTCGATCAGTCCCTCCGGATCGGTCGTGTTCTTGCCGCCGGGCTTCTCGCCGCGGATCGCGTTCTCGTCGTTGAGGGCGCCGCAGGAGAACTCCTGGAATCCGGAGGGATGCACGCTGTGGTACTGCCAGTGCCGGTCGCCGCAAAAACTCATCACGTTGTCCATCCCGTTCTCTCCCAGCCAGGCAAAGAAACGTTCCGCCTCCTGGCGGAATCCGCGGGTGTTGGTGTGGTTGTCCTTCTTGCTGTCGCGGTCGGGTCCGACCATGGGCGTGGGCGTGATGATGACTTTCCAGGTCGCGTCGCTCTCCTTCAGGGTGCGCTGCAGCCAGTCGCGCTGCTCCGCACCCCAGAGGGTTTTGTCAGGGCCGTCGGGCATCGCGTTGGGCGAGCGGTAATCGCGCCCTTCCGTGAACCAGAGCTGAAGATCCCGGTGAACGCGATGGGTGCGGTAGGTCGGAGAAATCTTGTCTCCGCTCGAATGGATCGGCATCTGTTCGCGGAAGATCTCGATGCCGGTCCCTGCCGCCGGCAGCTTCCCTCCGTCGAGGTCCGCATCGTTGAAACGAAAATCGTGGTCGTCCTTCGACCAATAGGCGGGCGTGACGGCGAAGAAATCGACCATCCGCGGAAAGCGGAACTGCTCGTGCCACTTCCTGCGCA
>JAGRPC010000523.1:2469-3704 GCA_020439925.1 Verrucomicrobiia bacterium
CCGATGAAGAAGTCGGGCTTCAAGGCAAGCATCGCGGCGTAGGAGGGATAGCCGAGGCGCTTGTCTTCCTCGGAGGCCTTGCTGCCCTTGCCGTTCGCTCCGTTCATGAAAAAAGCGTAGTTCTGGCAGCTGCCCATGATGAAGGAGAGCGCAACCTCGGAGGCGGGATCGGGCAAGGTCTTGAAGGTGCGGGTCGGCCCGGTCTTTGGGTTGGTTTTATCCTCGCCGAAGATGAGGCGGTAGTAGTAGAGAGTGCCGGGCTTGAGCCCATCGATTCCAAGCCTCACGATGAAATCGTAATCGGGTCTGGCTTCCAGCCATTTACTCCGCGAGGCCTCGGCAAAATCCGGAGATTCACTCCACTGGAAGTAGCCCAATCCCGCCGCGCCCGGGAGGTCTCCGTTCGCATCGAGCTCCGGGCCGGGAATCGCGGTGAGTCGCGACTGGAGCAGCACCGAGGTCGCCGTCGGCTCTCCCGCCATCTCGCCCTGGGCGTGGTGGATTTCGGCGGCGAGGACCGGGGAGATGGCGAGCGTCAGGAAGAGGTGAACGATCGGTTTCATGGGGCAGGAGATCGTGTCAGTTCGTGCGGAGAAAGGCAATGGCATTGTCGGACGAGTCAGACCGGGGTGGGGACGTTGGCCCCGAGTCTGGATCGATCACTTGGAGCGCACCGGCGCCGGTCCGTCGAAGAAACGCGCCCCGCTGCCGGTGTGGTCGTAGTCGCCGAGGTCCATGCGCGCCTCGTGGGCGAGCTGACGGAGGCGGGCGAGGACCTCGGGATGTTCCGCGGCGACGTTCGTCGTCTCGCCGATGTCCTTCTCGAGATCGTAGAGCGAGAGCTCATCGACCGCGTTGCCGACGAAGCGACCGCTCCAGCCGACCCAGGGCGGATGGGCGGGGCGTTTCCTGACAAACTTCCATTTCCCGCTGCGCACCGCCTGCAGGTGGGTGAAGCAATAATAGTAGAAGGCCTCGTGCGGCGAGGTCGTGTTCGCCGGATCGCGGAGGAGGGCGCCGAGGTCGCGGCCGTCGAGGATACGATCGGTCGGCAGGGTGCCTCCGGCCAGCCCCGCGAAGGTCGGGAAGAGATCGATCGTCGAGGCGATCGCGTCACTCGTCGAGCCGGCGGGGATCTTCCCCGGCCACCACGCGAGGCAGGGCACGCGCAAGCCGCCCTCCCAGGTCAGCATCTTGTAGCCTCGCAAGGGATCGGCGTTGCCGGAATGATCGCG
>JAGRPC010000524.1 GCA_020439925.1 Verrucomicrobiia bacterium
TCCCGCGTGCTCCCGCGCTCCATCGTGACCCAGGTCGAGAAGCCGTCCTGCGGCGTGAGGTTCGCGCCGAGGTGCCACTTCCCGACGAGCCCGCAGGTGTATCCCTCGTCGTGGAGGATTTCCGGCAGGGTCTCGAATTCCTCGAGAGTGTAGTAGGCCTCGGGACCGATCATGTATTTCGGATCGAGAAAGCAGTGAACCCCGTGCTGGGAAGGAATCAGGCCGGTCAGGTAGGTCGCACGGGTCGGTGAACAGACCGGGTTGCTGCTCAGCGCCCGCGTGAATCGCATGCCCTCCGCCGCCATCGCGTCGATGTGCGGGGTGCGAATGTCCGGGTTCCCGTAGCAGCCGAGTGTCCAGGCTCCCTGGTTGTCCGTGAGGATGAAGACGAGGTTCGGGGCGCGGTCGGCGGCGGACGCAAAAAACCCAAGACACAGGGGAACGGAAAGGAGAGCGGCGAATCTCATGGTTCCCTTTTACCGGATCGCGCGGGTTCGCTCAATGACGCAAAGCGGGTTCCTGCTGGCATTCCGAAGGCACCGCGCCGATTCTGCCTGAGTCCTGCTTCCCGTTCGTCCGATCGCCATGCCAGCCGCCATCACTCTCGGAACCGGACCTGCACCCGGTGACCCCTCCAAAGCATCGCTCCTCGAGGTGCATCTTCTGCCGGATTATCCCGCCACCCCGGTCTGTCTCGGCGAACGCTGGGGCACCCAATCGACCGGGGGCGGATTCACCCTGCAGGACGCCACTGCCTATCGCTTCGAGGAACACCTCCGGGCCTGTGGCTGCGACTGGCTGCGCCAGGTGGCGAACGAGGAACGGCTCAGCGGAAGGATCTTCACCCCCGATGAAATCCTGCAGCGCCGTCCGGCGACAGCCACTCCGCCGCCCCTCACCAAGCCCGTTCCCCCGCCGCTGCCACCATCCGGGACCCTCGAAAAGATCCGCAAGGCCCTCGCGGATCTCGACTACGAGGAAATCGAGGGACTGCGCGATGTCCTCACCGACGAACTGGTCCGCACTGTTTCGGCTGACTGGAGCGCGGACCTCTCCTGGGAAGTCAAGGATGCCTACGCCGCCCTTCTCCTCGACCAGACCGCCGATTGTGTGAGGCCGATTTTCCGCGATGCCCTGGCCTCCCCGACCATCGAGTCGAGGGCTTACGCAATCTGTGTGCTGACAAAGGATTTTTCGCATTTCACCGGGATGCTGGTAAACGGTAGCCTGGACGAATCCCGGGTCGCGCAGGCTCTCCGGCTCGTCGAGCCCGCATGAAACGTGTTCCGAACGACTTCCACTGCCCATCCTGCGGCAACAGCGTCTCCCCCAACGCAAAATCCTGCGGACGCTGCGGGGCGCGCCGCGACGGCACCGACTGGCTGCGGCCCGAGGCCTACGACGGACTCGATCTCGACGAAGATGACTTCGACTACGACGACTTCATCCGGCGTGAATTCGGCGAGGGAGGCAAGGGCGGCCACTGGTTCGCCCGCATGACCCCGAAGGAACGCTTCTGGTGGTTCACCGCTGTGATCCTCCTCGCGGCCTTCGTCGCGATGGCGCTTTCGGGATGGTGGTGAGAGGCGTCCAGTCAGCTACCGTTGCAACACTCCGGGATCGATTTCATTTTTCTGGCACCAGTCAAGGATGACTCGCCTCGCGACCGGATGAGGAAGACGGTTGCTCCACGCCCTGGCTTGCACCAGACGACGGGAAGAACGTGCGACCTCCATCGTCACTTCGCGATCAAGCACTCCACCTGCAAGCTTGCAGCTCATCAGGCTGAAGATCGAAGAGCGTCCCGACTGACAAAGCCAGCCGTAGCCTCCGACGCAATGAGCCATGTCCCGGCCTTCCGCGATCAGGTCGGTGGGATTGTTGATTTCACAGATCTCATATCGCCACCCGGATTTCTCCGATCGGTATGGCTTGACCCCCTCGAGGGAATCCCACCGGCGGAAGCGCCGGTCAAGCAAGCGATTCCGGAGGGATGAACTGAGCTCACATCCCGCAAGCCCGGCCAGTTCCTCCGGCAGCGCAGACTCTCCGAGTTTCTCAAAAAATCGAGCCGCGGACCTAACCAGGTCGGGAAAGTTCCTCCCCGAAAGCCTGATTCCGAAACTGCCGCCTTCGTTGGCTTTTGCCCAAAGGTAATCGGCCACGAGGAAGAACTCGTCGGGGTCACGCCGTGAATCCGCCCACATCCCGAAAAGGGGAAGCCACAATCGATCGTGATGAAAATCCAGCGCGATTCGACTCCCGGCTATCGCGATCGAAAGATCACGATCTTTCACGATTGCCTGGGCCTGGCCATATCGAAGGGCTTCGCGCATCCGGAAATGATCCGGAGCCGAGAGAAACTCATGGGATGCCCGGCGCGAGACCTTCGGAATCCATCCCGGGAAAGTTCGCGGGCTTCCACCCTTTCCCAGATGGCAATACCATTCTCGCTCGATGTGGACGAGAGGCCCGTCAATCAACCAGGCATTCCCGCAAAAGCGCGGCAGCGCGTAATTCGCGAGAAGGTGCCCGATCAGGGAAAGGAGCAGGTCGCGAGGTCGCAGGCTCAGGTCCGGCTGCCAGGATTCCGGACCTCGGATCCAGTCCCGATGATGGGCGCCGAGGCGGACGAGAACCGGCAGCGTATTGAGAACCTCGCGCCTGACCTGCGTCAGGAGGGGAGTCCGCAATTCCACGATCGGAGCGAGTCGGGCGAGCGAAGGCAGGAGGAAAACCGCCTTGCCGCGGTCGCGGGAGGTCATCCGCGCGAGAACGCGGGCATGAGAGCGGAGACAAGGATTTCGAATCGAAAGGGCAGACCACGACACTCCCTCGAGAACGAGGGAGCACACGGAAATGGGCCGCCCCTTCAACAAAGGGGAAGCGTTCATAAAACGAAAGAGTCAAAGCGGCCTTGAGACGGCCTGGATAGAACTGGGTCTTGAGCCCGGATCACGACTTTGTGTCCGGGCTCCCTGGATCCTGACGAAAATCAGATTCAGGAGAATGACTCTTTGGCGAACATGGTCTGAACTTCCGGGGAACGGTCAAAAAGGCAAGCGGCTTATCCCGGCACCACCTCGCCGGCGATGAGATCGTCATAGGTCTGGCGCTTCCGGATCACCGTCGCCGTGTCTCCCGACACGAGGATCTCGGCGGGAAGGGGGCGCGAATTGTAGTTCGACGCCATCACGAAACCGTAGGCGCCGGCGCTGAGGAGGGCGATGCGGTCGCCGGTCTCGATCACCGGAATCTCGCGATTCTGGGCGAAAAAGTCTCCGCTCTCGCAGACGGGTCCGACGATGTCGACGACCTCGGTCTTTCCTGGCTCCGGTTGCTTGAGAGGGGCGATCTCGTGATGCCCCTCGTAGAGGGCGGGGCGAATGAG
>JAGRPC010000064.1:0-24809 GCA_020439925.1 Verrucomicrobiia bacterium
AGACGGGCATCGATCGCTCCGGCGTTACCCATCACCATCCCATTGCCGTGAGCCCGGACGGTAAATACAGCATCGAGTTCGCCGAATGCCTCGCGAGCTGCGGGTTCGGTCCGGTCTGTATGATCAACGACGATTTTCACGATGCGGTCACCGACGTCGACGGACTTCTCAAACAATATCCCTGAATCCTCACATGGGCGGCATCACCTACAAGCGCGGCCGTGAGCCGCATGCCAAGGAGCACCGGGTCATTTTCCGCAATATCGACCGCGAAGGCTGGGACCCGGGCATCGACACCTATCTCAAGGACGGTGGATACGATCAACTCCGGAAGGCGCTCAAGATGGAGCGCTCCGCCATCACCGAGGAAGTGAAGAAATCGGGTCTCCGCGGTCGCGGCGGGGCGGGATTCCCCTGCGGGGTCAAGTGGGGATTCATCCCACCCACAAACACCAAGCCGGTTTACCTCATCTGCAACGCGGACGAATCCGAGCCTGGCACCTTCAAGGATCGTTACATCCTCCACCAGGATCCCCACCAGCTCATCGAGGGCATGACCATCGCCTGTTTTGCCGTGGGGGCGAAACTGGCCTACATCTACATCCGCGAGGAGTTCCCCGAAGCGGCGAAGATCGTCGAAAAAGCCATTGCCGAGGCTCACGCCAAGGGTTTCCTCGGGAAAAACATCCAGGGATCCGGATTCGATCTCGAGATCTACGTCCATCGGGGTGCCGGTGCCTATATCTGCGGCGAAGAGACCGGCCTGATCGAATCGCTCGAGGGCAAGCGGCCCTATCCGAGGATCAAGCCGCCCTTCTTTCCTGCGGCGATGGGGCTCTATCTCTGTCCCACCATCGTCAACAACGTAGAGACGCTTTGCCACGTGAAGCACATCATCGAGATGGGTGGCGAGGCCTACGCCCAGACCGGAACCAGGAACAACACCGGCACCCGCATTCTCTGTGTCAGCGGGGACGTGCAGAAGCCAGGATACTTCGAGGTCGAGGTCGGCAAGGTGACGATGGGCGAGGTGATCAACGATCTCTGTGGCGGGCTCAAGCCGGGGCGGGAGCTCAAGGCGGTCATTCCCGGCGGTTCCTCCGCCAAGGTGCTTCGTGCCGACGAGGTCTTCACCGTGGGTCGCGGGGACGATGCCCGCAAGCTCACAATCTGGGACATCCCCATGGATTTCGACACCATGGCCGCCTGCGGATCGATGGCGGGTTCCGGCGGTGTCATCGTGATGGATGACAGCCGCTCGATGAGCTGGGTGCTCAACAACCTCAACAACTTCTACGCCCACGAGTCCTGCGGTCAGTGCACGCCTTGCCGCGAAGGTTCCCTTTGGATGAAGAAAATCACCGACCGTGTCGTGGCGGGCAAGGCCTCTCCGGCGGACATCGACACGCTTTACGGCGTTGCCAAGAACATCGACGGACGAACCATCTGCGCCTTCGGCGAAGCCTGTTCCTGGCCGACCGAGAGTTTCGTCGAGAAATTCCGCGACGAACTTGTCGCCGATACGAAGCCCGAGCTTGAAGGGGCCATCGTGAACCCCGAAACCCTCACCGCCGCCGCGAGCCTTTGAGATTGAGATGAGCGAAGTGAAACCCGATCTCGTTGACGTCCAGATCGACGGCGTCTGGCACCAGTTCCCGAAGGGAACCCGCCTCATCGAGGCCTGCCGCCAGGCTGGCGCGGAGGTGCCGCACTACTGCTACCACCCCAAGCTCACCTCGCCGGGCAACTGCCGCATGTGCCTCGTCGAGACCGGGATGCCACCGCGCCCCGCGCCGGGCGCGGAGCCGCCGCAGCCCGACGAGAGCGGGCACCTGCCCATTTCGTGGATTCCCCGTCCGGTCATCGCCTGCGCCAATACCGTGGCGCCGAACATGGGCATTCGAACAACCGGCGCCATCACCGAAGGCTGTCGGGAGGGCGTCATGGAATTTCTGCTCGCCAATCACCCGCTCGACTGTCCCATCTGCGACCAGGCGGGAGAGTGTACTTTGCAGGAATACAGTGTCGAGCATGGCAAGGGGGAATCCCGCTTCCGTGAGAAGAAGGTGAAGAAGCCCAAGAACGTCGAGGTGGGACCCCGCGTCCGACTCGACGACGAGCGTTGCATCATGTGCAGCCGTTGCATCCGCTTCACCGACGAGATCGCCGATGATCCCGTTCTCGGGTTCACCGACCGCGGCAGCCACACCGTTCTCACCGTCTACCCGGGGCGCGAGCTGGCGAACAATTATTCGCTCAACACTGTCGACATCTGTCCTGTCGGTGCGCTCACCTCGAACGATTTCCGTTTCCAGATGCGCGTCTGGTTCATGCGTGAGACGAACACGATCGACGTGAACTGTGCGACCGGCTGCAACATCACCGTCTACAGCCGGCAGAACAAGATCTACCGCGTCGTCCCGCGTCAGAACAACGACGTGAACTCCGATTGGATGCCGGATTCGCACCGTCTCAACTTCCACTGGATCGACGGCGAATCCCGCCTCGCCGAACCAATGGTGAAGGAGAATGGCGGCCATCGTGTTGCGTCATGGGCCGAAGCCCTTGCCAAGACGGCGGACAAGCTGGCTTCTCTGTCGGGAGCCGAGATCGCCGTGATCGCATCCGCCCGCATGACCAACGAGGAGCTCTTCCTCGTCAATCGTCTCGTGAAGCAGATCGGGGCCGGTCACGTCGAGGTCGTGCCCAGGTTGGGCGAGGCGGACGGATACCTGATTTCCGCAGATCGCAATCCGAACACGAACGGAGTGAAGCTGGTCCTCGGGATCGAGAGCCCGGGCAGCGGACTCGAGGGGGTCAAGTCCGGGATCGAAGAGGGTCGGATCAAGGCGGTTCTCTGCCTCCAGGAGAACCTGGTCGAGGACGGCGGCTTCTCCCCCGAACTGCTCGGCAAGCTCGACTTTCTCCTCGCGACCTATCCGCTCGCGAACCCTACGACCGGACTCGCAGACGTCGTCCTTCCCGGAGCCTGCTGGGCCGAGAAGTCCGGAACGATGATCAACGTCGCCGGAAGGCTCCAACGGCTCAACAAGGCGGTCGAAGGACCCGGGCAGACCCGGGAGCCTTGGGAAATCGTTCGCGATCTCATCCAGGCGCTGGGAGGAGGAAACGGAATCTACTCCGTGACCGAACTCTTCAATCAGCTGGCCAGCGAAGTTCCCGAGTTCAAGGGGCTGAGCTGGGGCCAGATCGGCGACCTTGGCATTTCCCTCATTGATACCGGCGAGACCATTCCCGCCATCGAGCGCGAGAAACAGCGCAAAGCCGCCGGGCTCATCGTCGGCTGATTCCCTTTTGACCGCATGGATTGGCATCTCCTCATCGCAGCCGCCGTCAAGATCGTCGTCTTCGTCTTTTTGATGACGCTGCCTCTCGTCGCCATGTCGGTATGGGCCGAGCGTCGGGTCAGCGCCGCGATCCAGGACCGGGTGGGTCCGAACCGAGTCGGTCCTTTCGGCCTCCTCCAGGCGGTCGCCGACGGTATCAAGTTCCTTCTCAAGGAAGACTTCACGCCCGCACATGTCCGCAAGACCTACTACTGGCTCGCTCCGGCCCTCACGATGGTTCCCTCGCTGCTCACGTGCGCGGTTCTCCCTTTCGGGAGCCAGTTGTTCGGGGAAAAGATGGTGATCGCCGACCTGGACGTGGGGCCGCTTTTCGTCTTCGCGATCGCTTCGCTTACCGTCTACGGCATCGTCCTGGCGGGTTGGGCCTCGAACTCGAAATATCCCTTCCTCGGCGGGGTCCGTTCCACGAGCCAGATGATCTCCTACGAGATTTCCCTGGGGCTTTCCATCATCCCGCTTGTCATGATTTACGGCGACCTCAATCTCGGTCGCATCGTGTTCGACCAGGCGCAGAACGGATGGGCGCTCCTGCCGCTCTGGGGCGAGGGCCTCAGCCTGAAGGGATTCATCCTCGCGATCCCGATCTTCATCTCCTTCATCGTCTTCACCACCTCGATGTTCGCCGAGACGAACCGCCTTCCCTTCGACCTTCCCGAGTGCGAAACCGAGCTCGTCGCCGGCTATCACACCGAGTACAGCTCGATGAAGTTTGCCCTCTTCTTCCTTGGGGAATACGCGGCGATGATCATCGGATCCGGCTTGGCCGTGACCCTCTTTTTCGGGGGATGGAGCCTGCCCTTCGGATGGCTCACGCCTGCGAGCCCCGATGCCGAGGTTCCCTTCCTCCACGGCTGTATCCACATCCTCGCTTTTTTTGCCAAGGTCATTGGTTTTATCCTCTTTTTCATTGTCGTTCGCTGGACCCTGCCCCGTTTCCGATATGACCAGCTCATGCGGCTCGGCTGGGTCTTCTTCTTTGAAATCGCCCTCGCCAACGTCGTCCTCACCGCACTTCTCCTCTGGTGGCTTGGCTGATCGCTCTTCCTTCATTTCAATCGACCTTTCCGACTCCGTCCCATGGCCATCATCGTTCAACGCCCGAAACTGAAGTGGTGGGAAAACCTGTACCTTCCCGGCCTGATCAGCGGCATGCGGGTCACGCTCGGTCACTTCTTTGCCATCCTCCTTCGCAAGAAGAAGGTGACGATGCAGTATCCGGAGGAGAAGTGGGACGCGCATCTGCCGGATCACTACCGGGGTGCGCCGGCCCTGGTGACCGACGATCAGGGTCGGGAGCGATGCGTCGCCTGCCAGCTCTGCGAATTCATCTGTCCGCCGCGCGCGATCACCATCAAACCCGAGGAGATTCCCGCCGAGGACAAGTGGGCCAAGGTCGAGAAGCGTCCCCGTGCCTTCGAGATCGACATGATCCGCTGTATCTACTGCGGACTCTGCGAGGAGGTCTGCCCCGAGCAGGCCATCTTCCTGCGCAAGGACTACGCCATCACCGGGACGAGCCGTGCCGAGATGGTGCACGACAAGAAGCGGCTCTATGAAATCGGCGGTGTCCGCACGGGTCTCGTGAACAAGTGGAACGAATTGAAATGACTTTCCTCTTCTACCTCTTTGCCGCGCTTGCCCTCCTCGGGGGGATGGGGGTGGTCGTGTGCCGCAACCCGGTTTCGGCGGCGTTCTCCATGATCCTCTCTTTTCTTGGTCTCGCCGCCCTCTTCATCCAGTTGGATGCCTATCTGGTCGGCACCCTCCAGATCCTCGTTTATGCCGGGGCGATCATGGTGCTGTTTCTTTTCATCATCATGCTCCTCGACGTTCAGGCGGAAGAAAAGCGCCGCTTTCCTCTCGCGACCTTCGCGGGAGCCGGGGCCGTGGTTACCGCCTTCGTGATTCTCGTGGTCCTCGTTCTGAATCGGGGTGGCACGGCGGGCAAGGTTCTTCCGGCCCTGAACCCCTCGGCTCCGGGTGCCAGCGACACCCACCGTATCGGCGAACTTCTCTTCGGCACCTACTGGCTGCCTGTCCAGATCGTCGGAGTCCTCCTTCTCGCCGCCACCGTCGGGGTGGTGGTGCTCAGCAAGAAAGAATTGAAGTAACGGCAACAAGGCTCCGGATACAGGGAGTCAGGAACACCCCATGGAACTCACCCTCAACCACTTCCTCCTTGTGAGCGGCCTGCTCTTTGCGATCGGGCTCGCCGGTGTTCTCGTGCGCCGCAATCTCCTCATCATTTTTATGTGTCTCGAGCTCATGCTCGCGGCTGCCAACCTCACCCTCGTCGCCTTCTCGCGGTTCCACCTCGTCGAGGGCCAGCCTGCCTACGACGCGCACGTTCTCCTTTTCTTCATCATCACCGTGGCGGCGGCCGAGGTCGCCGTCGGTCTCGCCATCATCGTCGCCCTCTTCCGCACGAAGGAGACGACCGACGTGACGAAGGTCAACACGATGAAATACTGATACCGCGATTTTTTTCTGACATGGATCCCAACACTCTGGCCTGGACCGTCCTGCTTCTTCCGCTCCTTGTGGCAGCGGCGATCCTGCTCGGCCTGAAGCGCTGGTCGGAGCTCTCCGCCCTGCTCTCGACGGGGTCGGCCCTTCTCGCTCTGATTTTCTGCATCCTGCTCGCCGGGGGAGGGGAATCGGCGGTGGAGACGAAGTCCTATCCCTGGATCGACCTCGGGCGGGACCTCGAGATCGCGATCGGATTCAAAATCGACGGACTCAGCCGCGGCATGATGCTGATCGTCAGCTCGATCGGCTTCCTCGTGCACCTGTTCTCTCTCGGTTACATGAAGGACGACAAGGGCAAGTCGCGCTATTTCGCGGGACTTTCGCTCTTCCTGTTCTCCATGACCGGCATCGTTCTCGCGAACAATTTCGCGATGATGTTCATCTTCTGGGAGCTTGTCGGCGTGAGTTCCTACATCCTCATCGGACACTGGTATGAGAAGGCCTCGGCAGCCGACGCCGCGAAAAAGGCCTTCCTCGTCAACCGGATTGGCGACTTCGGCTTCATGGCCGGGATCCTCCTCGTCTGGGTCCTCACCGGATCCATCTACTTCGACGAGATCGCCAAGGCCGTGGGAGGTGTCGCCAATGCCCAGCTTCTCAACATCGCGGTCATCTGTGTCTTCTGCGGCGCGGTCGGCAAGTCCGCCCAGGTGCCCCTCCACGTCTGGCTTCCCGACGCCATGGAGGGTCCTACTCCCGTTTCCGCCCTCATCCACGCCGCGACGATGGTCGCCGCCGGGGTCTTCATGCTCGCCCGCGTTGCCTTCCTCGTGGAAGCGGCCGAACTCGCCGCCCATGTCATCGCCTGGACCGGCGCGATCACCGCCCTGCTCGCCGCGCTCATGGCCCTGCAGCAGAACGACATCAAACGCATTCTCGCCTACTCGACGCTCTCGCAGCTCGGCTACATGGTCATGGCCCAGGGAATCGGCCACGGTGGCAGCGATGCGGGCATGTTCCACCTCTACACCCACGCCTTCTTCAAGGCGCTCCTCTTCCTCGGTTCCGGTGCGGTGATCTACGCCTGCCACCACGAGCAGGATATCTGGAAAATGGGCGGTCTGAAGAGAAAGCTGCCCATCACTTTCTGGACCTTCGCCCTCGGTACCGCTGCCCTCATCGCCGTGCCCTTCACGAGTGGCTTCTGGAGCAAGGAGGCCATTCTCGAGGCCGCACTCCATCAGAAGATGACCGGTCCTTACGTGCTTGCGATGATCGTGGCCTTCCTCACGCCCTTCTACATGACCCGTCTCGTCATTGTGGCCTTCTTTGGCAAAGCGCGGACGAAAGACGCCGACCACGCCCATGAGGTCGGACCGGTGATGTGGATCCCGCTCGCCGTGCTTGCGGTGATGGCCGTGCTCTCCGCATATTCTTTTGTCTCCGGTCCTCTTCTCGCACGAGGCCATGCCGACGTCGGACACCTCTTCGGGCATATCGGCCCCACCGCAATCCTGTCATTGGTCGGACTCGTTCTCGGGGTCGGCGCGGCCGTCTACTTCTACAAGGGCAGGGACAAGGATCCCATCTGCATCCCGCTCTTCCGTGACAAGTTCAAGATCGATGAATTCTATCTCGTCCTCGTCCGCGTCTTCCAGGACGCGGTCGCTCGCGGGCTCAAGTTTGCCGATCGATTTGTCATCGATCCCCTCGTGGTCCGTTTCCCGGCCATGACCGCCCTTGCCGCCGGATCGGTGTTCCGGGTTTTTAATGTCGGCAACGTGCAGACCTACGCCTACCTCTTCGGACTCGCCGCCGTTGCCGTGGTCCTCTATCTCGTCCTTTGATCGAATTTCCCGCCCCATCCCGTCGTGAGCACTCTCGAACTCCTCGTCTTCCTGCCGCTTCTTGCCGCCCTTGCCGTCGGCCTCGGGGCGCCTGCACGCTTCACCGCGCTGGGAGCCTCGGTGCTTGTGCTCTTGATTTCCTTCTATTGTGCTCTCAATTTTTCCACAGTTCTGGAGGGGAACGGTTCGTGGCAGTTTGCCAGTTCGCGCACGCTCCTCGAAATGCCCGGTTTCCCCAAGCTGAGCCTCGCCTTCGGACTTGATGGAATCAGCCTCGTGCTGGTTCTCCTCTCGGCTCTGGTCCTGGTTGCGGCAGTCTGGGTGGCTCCGGTGGAGTCGGCTATCAAGGGCAGTTCCCGCCTTTATTACGTTTCCCTCCTCCTCATCGGGGGAGGAGCGCTTGGAGCCTTCACCGCGACGGACCTGTTTTTCCTCTACGCCTTCCACGAACTTGCCCTCATTCCGACCTTCCTCATGATCGGGATTTTCGGCCACGGCGAGCAACGCGTTCGCACTGCCTGGACGATCACGATTTTCCTCGGGGTCGGTAGCCTGATCCTCCTCGTCGGGCTGATTCTGGCGGTGGGAGCACTTGATTCTACTTCCTTCGATGTGGCCACGCTCACGGCTCTGGCGAAATCCACTCCGATCGCCGCCAACCTCCAGGGCTGGATCTTCCTCCTCCTTTTTATCGGCTTCGGAATCCTCGTGTCGCTCTTTCCGTTTCACAGTTGGGCGGCTCCGGCGTATGCCGAGGCTCCCACGCCCGTGGCCATGCTCCATGCGGGTGTGTTGAAAAAGTTCGGGCTCTACGGCCTCATCCGCCTCGCCCTTCCCCTGGCTCCTGCCGGCGCGGAAAAATGGCTGCATCTCGTCCTCATCCTCCTGCTAGGGAACATCCTCTACATCGGTCTTGTCACCATCGCGCAGAAGAAGCTGGACCGCATGCTGGGTTACTCGAGTGTCATGCACATGGGTTACGCCTTTCTGGGCATCGCGGCAGGGAATGTCGTCGGTGTTTCCGGCGCGGTTCTCCTGATGTTCGCCCACGGCCTTTCCATCGCCCTGCTCTTCGGTCTGGCCGGATGGATGCGCGACCGCTTCGGTGGCCTTGAATTCGACAAGCTCGGGGGAATCGCCAAGTCGCTTCCTAAGCTCGGTCTGCTCTTCGGGTTTGCTGCCTTTGCTTCCGTGGGATTGCCCGGCTTCGCCAACTTCGCGGCCGAGGTCGAGGTTTTCTTCGGGGCCTTCGCCGGCGAGGACGCGGGTATGTCCTGGATTCGCTGGGCCACGGTCGGGGCGCTCTGGGGAGTGGTTATTTCCGCCGTTTACATGTTGCGAGCGTATCGGACCATCTTCATGGGACCGAAGCCCGAGAAACTCGAGACGCCCTCCGATCTCGACTGGGGGGCTCGGGTGCCTCTCCTCATTCTCCTCGTTGCCCTCCTTGCGGTGGGTTTTGCGCCCGACCTGCTGAATCAATTCATCCGCCCTGCCGTGAACGGGCTGTTTCTGGTAACGGCCCAATGAGCCGGGGATCGAACACTGGATACTGAACTCTGCCACCTTTCCCCCATGCCGGTCTACTACCTCGAATTCATCGTCGTCGCACTCGGGCTCGTCATGCTCATGGTCGACGCCTTTGCCAAGCTGGAGGACAAACGCTCCCTCGCCCGCCTCGGCATTCTCGGGTTGGGCATCGTCTTTCTGCTCCTCTTTACCGTGGAGAAGCCGGCCGCGACGGAAGGGGTCTTGTGGAAGTTCTATGCCGCTCCGGATTCCCTCTCCCTCTTCTTCAAGGGGCTGGCGGTGCTCTGCACCCTGCTTGTTCTCGTGATGGCCGTCGAGTACACCCCGGTTGTGGTCGAGCAGACTGCCAATCCCGAGCCGGGTGCCCATTCCCAGGCCGGGCTTGGCGAGTTTTTCGCGCTGCCGGTCTTCGCCTGTGCGGGTCTCATGTGGATGGCTTCCGCGAATCACCTCGTCAGCATCTTTGTTTCCCTCGAAACGGTTTCGATCACGTTCTACATCCTCGTCGCTTATCTGCGCAGGAATGTCGGGTCCCTGGAGGCTGGGGTGAAGTACCTTATCCTCGGAGCACTCTCGACCGGCTTCCTGGTCTACGGCTTCGCCTGGCTCTTCGGAGTCACCGGGAGCATGGAACTACCCGCCATTTCCGAAGCTCTCGCCAGGGAGGGAATCAATGCAACCGCGGCGCTCTTTGCCTTTGCCCTGATCCTCATCGCCCTTGGATTCAAACTCGGAGCCGCTCCCTTCCATCTCTGGATTCCCGATGTCTACCAGGGAGCTCCGACCCCGATCACCGCCTTCCTTTCGGTTGGTTCGAAGGCCGCGGGAGCGGTGGTGGCACTGCGGCTCATCTCTCCGTTCCTCGCCAGTTCGCCTCTCGTTGGAAAAGTCACGGCGATTCTTGTCGTCCTCGCGATTCTCACCCTTCTTGTCGGAAACCTGGCGGCGCTTCCCCAGAGGAATATCAAGCGCCTTCTCGCCTATTCCTCGGTCGGTCACAGTGGGTTTCTCCTCATGGCCATGGCCTCGGCCCCGCGCGAAAGCCTGGCCAATGCGATGACTCCCGCCACCGTAGTGGCCTTTTATCTCGGCGCCTATCTTCTCATGACCCTCCTCGCCTTCCTCGTGCTTTCGAGCCTGCGTGCGGTTACCCCCGGCGAGGACCTTGATGCCTACCGGGGACTTTCGAAGCGTTCGCCTTTCCTGGCCTTCGCGCTGGTCGTCTCGATGGCCTCGCTCGCGGGGATCCCCCTCACCGCAGGTTTCTTCGGTAAACTTTTCGCCTTCAAGATGGCGATTGATGCCGGGCAGTGGGGACTCCTCGTTGCCGGTCTCATCGCTGCCGGGGCGGGTTTTTATTACTACCTGAAGATCGCGGTTTCGATGTATTTCTCCGCTCCGGCAAAGGGGGAGGAGACTGCGATCCGGGTGAATCCCCTCACGGCGGCCGCGATGGTCGTGCTCATGATTCTCATCGTGGCGGCGGGGTTCGCTCCGGGTCTGATCGTCAGGCTGCTTTCCTGACCGGACTGCATCCTCCGCCTGCTTTTGCGGGAACGGGGATCTGAGGTAGAATGGAAAGCCGGTATGGATTCGGGTTTCCGCATTGCCGTCGTTGGTGCAGGTTCGGTCGGCGCTTATTACGGAGCGAGACTGGCCTCGGTTGCCGATGTTTCCTTCCTGATGCGACGCGACCTCGAGGTCGTTCGTCGAAAAGGGCTCCGGATTCACAGTGTCGCCGGTGACCTGCACCTCGATCCGGTTCAAGCCTTTGCGACGACGGAAGCGATCGGACCCGTCGATCTCGTTCTCATCGCCGTGAAAGCGACCGTGAACGAGGTTCTGCCAAGCCTGATTCCGCCTCTTCTGAAAGGGGACACCATTCTGTTGACCCTCCAGAACGGACTCGGCAACGAGGATTTCCTCGACCGCCATTTTCCGGGACACCCCGTGCTCGGGGGGATGTGTTTTGTCTGCATCAACCGGGGGGAACCGGGTGAGATCCACCACCTCGCCCACGGCAAGGTGGAAATGGGGGCCTTCTCCCATCCCGAATCCCTCGAAGTGGTCGCGGGGCTGTTCGTGCAGGCCGGCGTCGATTGCCGCGTTCTGCCCGACCTCGGGCTCGCGCGCTGGAGGAAGCTGGTTTGGAATGTTCCCTTCAACGGGCTTGCGATTGCGGCGGGAGGCCTCGACACTCGGGAGATTCTCGCCGATCCGGCACTTCTTCTTCGCACCCGCGCGCTCATGGGCGAGGTCATCGATGTCGCTGCGGCGCTGGGCCACACGATCAAACCCGAATTCGCCGAGGCAAACATCCGGGGGACGCTCGAGATGGGACCTTATCGTCCCTCGAGCCTGGTCGATTTTCTGGCCGGGCAGGCGGTTGAGGTCGAGTCGATCTGGGGTGCCGCTTTGCGGGAGGCCGGCCGGGTGGGAGTCGCCGTGCCGGAGCTGGAAAGACTTTACCGCGAAATTTGCGCCGCCACGGGAACGGAGCCAGAATAACGCATGACCGAATTCACCCTGCCATCCCGTCTGGCTGCCGTGAGGCCGGAGGTGGGAGTGATTCTAGGCTCTGGTCTGGGAGGTTTTGCGGATCTCCTCGTCGACGCGGTTTCATGCGGATTCGGGGAAGTGGAAGGGCTTCCGTCCAGCGGCGTTCCTGGGCACGCCGGACGCCTGCATTTTGGAAGTCTCGGCGGGGTCGAGGTGGCGGTGGCGCAGGGGCGCGTTCATCTCTACGAAGGGCACACGGCACGGGAGGTGGCGGCCATGGTGAGGCTGTTCGGAGAACTCGGTGTAAAGACGCTTCTCCTCACCAATGCAGCCGGGATCGTCAACGCCAACCTGAAACCCGGTCGCTGGATGCTCATCTCCGATCATCTCAACCTGGCCCGGCAGTCGCCGCTGACAGGCGGCCCGGAATTCGTCGACCAGAGCGACGTCTATTCCCTGGAATTGCGTGAACTGCTGCGCGCCGAAAGTCTCGAACTCACCGGCACTCGGCTTGTAGAAGGAGTTTACGCCTGGGTCAACGGGCCCGAATACGAGACGCCGGCCGAGGTCTGCATGCTGCGTGCCCTCGGCGCCGACGCCGTGGGAATGTCGACCGTGCCGGAGGCCATCCAGGGCCGTGCCCTCGGGATGCGGATCGTGGGTTTGTCCTGTCTCACCAACTATGGAGCCGGTCTCTCGGCCGCCCCCCTCAGCCATGAGGAAGTCATGGAAACGGGACGCGCTGCAGCGAAGGACCTTTTCACCCTTCTCGAAAGCGCCATTCCCGCGATGGTGGAAATCTGACCCGACAGGGTCGGGTGAGTGAGGAGAGAGGGTCGAGTCCGCACTTCCGCCAACCATGGGGGGGACTCGCGGCTTGACCGCCTCGGCCCGGCTTTGTCACTCTCCATGGGTATTCCCCCATGTCCGATTCGCCTCCTTGCCCGGTCAACACGCGCCGTGTCGTCATCGCCAGTTTCATCGGCACGACGATCGAGTGGTACGACTTCTTCCTCTACGGCACGGCCGCCGCGCTTGTCTTCAATCGGCTCTTCTTCACGAATCTCGATCCGCTCGCGGGCACGATGGCCTCGTTCGCGACCTACGCGGTCGGCTTCTTCGCCCGCCCCCTCGGAGGGGTGGTCTTCGGGCACTATGGCGACAAGATCGGCCGCAAATCGATGCTGGTGACCACCCTCATGATGATGGGGATCGCCACGGTTCTGATCGGTGTTCTCCCGACATACGATCAAATCGGTCTCTGGGCTCCGGCCCTCCTCGTGATCCTTCGATTCGTGCAGGGTTTCGGGGTCGGTGGCGAGTGGGGTGGCGCCGTGCTCATGGCCGTGGAACACAGCGGTAAGGAAAAACGGGGTTACCACGCGAGTTGGGTGCAGGCAGGAGTCCCGGTGGGTATGCTCCTCGCCAACGGGGTTTTCATGGCCGCCTCCCGCCTGGACGAAGAGGTCTTTCTCAGTTGGGGCTGGCGGGTGCCTTTTCTGCTCGGTGTGCTCCTGCTGGCGGTGGGGATGTTCATCCGCCTCAAGGTGTTTGAGAGTCCCGTCTTTGAAAAAGCCAAGGCGGAGGACCCCGGCCCCAAGGTGCCGCTTCTCGCGGTGCTCCGCGATCATCCCCGGAACGTTCTCCTCGCGATGGGCGCCCGTTTTGCGGAAAATGCCTTCTTCTACATCTTCACGGTGCTGGTCCTCAGCTACGGCTCGCAGCAACTCGGTATGGGCAAACCCGGGCTCCTCAACGCCGTGATGCTGGGATCGGCGGTGCAACTCGTCGCTATTCCCGCCTTTGGGGCGCTTTCCGACCGCTGGGGGCGTCGTCCCGTCTATCTCGGGGGTGCCATCTTCCTGCTCCTCTTTGCCTTCCCCTTCTTCTGGATGCTTGAGACCCGGATGCCGCTCCTGGTCATCCTTGCGGTGATCATCGGCCTCGTCGGGCACTCGGCTATGTATGGCCCCCAGGCGGCGTTTTTCTCGGAACTCTTCGGCACTCGGGTGCGCTACAGCGGGGCCTCGCTTGGCTATCAGCTCGCCTCGCCCCTCGCCGGAGGCCTCGCCCCGCTCATTGCGACCTGGCTCCTCAAGCAGAGCGGGGGAGATCCCGGGCCGGTGGCCTGGTATCTTATCGCCATGGGGGCGATCACGCTGGTGTCGGTTTGGTTCGCCGAGGAGACTCACCGCAAGGGGCTGTGATCACTCCGCAACGGGAACAAAGCGAATCGCCCTGAGGTCGAAGAGGGCACCCTTCACCGGACCCTTCGAGCGCACCACGACATGGTTGTCTGCAGCGGGAAGATTGACCGTGCCGAGGGACTCGGTTTTGAAGGTCTCCCATCCCCCCGTGCTCGCTACCGTGCCGGAGAGAAACTCCTTCCCCCCGATTTCGATCTGCCAGGAGTTTCCCGCTGCATCCGGAGAGACGGAGTATTCCCATTCGACCCGGTAGGACCGCGGTCGATCGAGAACGAGCGTCCATTGGGCGCGGTCTCGTTCGGAGGTCCACCAGCCGATCGCGTCGAAGTCCGGCATATATTCGATGCGCTCCCCGTCGAGGCGGCAACGGGAGGCGCGCAACTCAACGACCCCTCCTTTGCCGGGTGAGATCCGGGCAGCCATGTCGATGTTTCCTTTGGGCGTCGACGGTGCATCGGAGCCCAGACTCCCGAGATAGGCGAGAAGGTCCGCCAGTTGCGGTTTTGTGAGAATTTTTTCGAAACCTTCCGGCATCAGGGAAACGCCGGTCGATGCCATCGAGGAGATATCCTGTCGCGGGACCGATCGGGCAGTCCCATCGGCCTGGCGAATGGAGACCGAATTGGCGCCTTCATCGGCGATAAGCCCGAAGATGGAGTCGCCTCCTTGGGTCGTGAGCGTGTAGTTCAGGAACTTGTCTTCGATGGCGCGGTTTGGGTCGAGTATGGCGACGAGCATCGACTCGGGAGAGCGGTCGGTCAGCGCGGCGAGGTCGGGGCCAACGGGTTGACCGATGCCTTCGGCGACATGACACGCGATGCAGACGGTGGCAAAGACAGACTTGCCCGAGGCGGGATCGCCCTTGATCGAAAATACATCCTGATGCGCGCGGAGAACTTCTTCCCGATTCTCGGCCGAGGCCGATCCCAGCAGCGTTTCGGCTCGCTGACGAAGGGCGGGATCCTTCAAATCGAGAAGGCGCGAGCGACTGGAGGCATCAACCTCGCCTGGAACGATGGAACCGGATTCCACCGCATCGAGAAGAGCAGAGGTCCAGTCGCTACGTCCCAGGAGAAGGCCGAGGGCCCTGGCTCGGTCCGAAGGAGCGAGAGTTTTCCACTGGCTCGTAAGCGCCTTCGGGGTGCCCGCAGGCCGGGCGCGGCCAAGAGCTTCGAGAACCGCTTCGCGCAAGAGTGGCGGGGACTGCGGCACGAGGAGGCCAGCGAGGAGTCGAAGATCGCTTTCCCCGGCAAACACGGAGGGATGACCAAGAAAGCGGGCGGCCCCTGCACGATCCTGATCCGGGAGGGATGTGTCTTTCACGCGGGCCCGCAGCTCATCGAAGAACGCGTGAAGCTTTGCACGATTCGCTTCATCTCCGGCAAGGTCTTCGATGGAAGCTCCTCCGTCGAAGAGTGCCGACAAGATGGCTGTCCGTGAGGTTTGGGGAATTGCGCCATCATGGATTAGGTAGGCAGAGAGCAGGGAAAGAGAGTTTTTCTCTCGCCATTTGGCAGCCATCCGGCTCAGGGTGGGCAGTGCCAGGTTGGCGCGCTTCGCCGCACCGGGTTGAGTGAGCTGGCTGATGACCGTTTCCAGGTTTCCCTGATCGATCGCGCTGAGAAGAATCGGAAGGGCGTGAGGATCGTTTTCATGTCGGGCAAGGAGGTCGGCGATGAGTTTTCCGTAAACCTCTCCTCCGTCGAGAACGCCGGACAGTTCGATGGCCACAAAGGCGTCGTCGAGCATAGCGTCGGAGAGCTTTGCCAGTTCGGCTGCAGGAACGTGGTTCAGTGAAAGTCTGGCGGCGTGGCGCACAACTCCCGGGTCAGAGTCGGCAAGGGCAATTCGCACGGTTTCGGCATCAAGTTCACCGAGTCCGTCGAGGATGCAGAGGGCTTGCACGCGGGAGGTGGGACGTGAACCGGATGAGACCATCTCCCTCAAGGAAGGAACCGCACCTTTCCCTCCTCGCCACAGCAGCATCTGGTGGACGAGATCACGAAGGGGACCGTTCGGACTTTCGAGCCGAGCGACCAGCGCGGCATCCTCAAGTCGGTCCACGCGGGGAATCTTGGGGCTGTCGGGGGTATCAGGGACAACCCGATAAATCCGGCCCATGTTCGTGCCGGCGCGGAGGTCGAGTTTCTTTTGCCATTCCTGCGGGATCCACTCGGGATGCTCGATGACAAAGCGGTACATGTCGGCGACCCAGAGTGCACCGTCGGGTCCGGTGCGGACGGAGACGGGGCGCGACCACGAGTCGGTCGAAGCGAAGAATTCGGAGCCAAGCTCGTCCGGATGTCGGTCGGAGGTGAACGTTGCTCCCTTAGCCTTGAGAACCTGCCGGCTCACGAGATTGTGGACGGGCTCGCAGGTGAACGCATTGCCGTAGACTTCCTGACCCAACAAGACGTCTCGATAAATCGTCGGTCCACAGGCCGAGGTGAAACGGTTGCTACGGTCGAAGTCGTTGAAGCGTTCGAGTGTCGGGCTTACGGGATAAACCGGCGCTGCCCCCGGTTCCTTTGGAACATCGACATAAGCGCGGGGAACGGATATCTCGGGATTCCTCTTCAGGAGACGCCATGGATAGGGATAGTGCCAGAGCGGATTGCTGTTGTTGCAGCCGAACCAGTTGTCCCAGTCGTCCCGGAAACGTCCGCATTGGGTGCGACCGTTGAGCGGTTCCTGCCGCTTCGTGGAAGGGTCGATTCGGAGGTCGAAACCCCGGATGTCGACCTCCTCACGTCGCTCCTGCGAAAGAATCACGCCTCCACCGTCACCATTCGCAAGGTGGAGCCAGTTGTCCAGGCCCCAGGCAAGTCCGTTGACCCGGTGCTGCTGATTGGATTGGGCGAATCCGCTGTACCAGACTTCGTGAGTGTCGGCGCGGCCGTCACCGTCGGTGTCCTCGGCATAGAAGATCTCCGGGGCAGCGGTTACGAGCACACCTTTGTCCCACACCTTTACTCCCGTGGGGTAGGAGAGGTTATCGAGGAAAACGGTGGCATCATCGTATTTCCCGTCTCCGTCTCTATCCGTCAGGACCTTGATACGTCCCCCGGGGGCATCAAGGGGGTCCCCGGGTTTGTTCCAGGTGAGTCCATTCGGATAGTCGCGCATCTCCGCGACCCAGAGCCGTCCGTCAGGTCCCCAATCGAAGGCGACCGGATCCATGACGAGTGGCTCGGAAGCGGCAAGTTCGACCCGATAGCCCGGAGCGACCTTCATCGAGGCCAGCGCTGCCTCGGGGCCGAGACCCTTCGCGCCGTTCTTCAAAGGGACGTTATCAGCGGCATTGAGGTCACCAGAGAAGAGGATGATACCGACTGCCGCAAGGCGAATGAGATTGACCTCCGGTTGGCTTTGTTTCATGACATCTCGAGGAGCGATCACTCACTTTTTTTGCCAAAAACCACCACAAGGTAAAGTCTCGGAGGAAACCTGATCGCGCGACTGACATGAATCGATCCCTGATAGCCTTGTTCCTTTTTGGCCTGTTCCCTCCCTTTATATCCGCCGAATTGCCTCCCTACACAGGAGTTTCTCCCCTTGCTTTGGAATCGGGTAATTCGGTTCCTTTCGTCGCACCTCCGTCGTACTGGGACCGGTATCTGATACAGGTCTGGCAACATCGGACCGATGTCCGACGCGATCTCTCCCAGTATGAATCCGTCGGGCTTCGGGCATTTCACATCGACAGGGGATGGAAGCAGGACGAGCTGGTAGCCTTTGCCGGCGAGAAGGGATTGCCTTACTACGTGGATCATGCGGCAGACAAGGGATTGCTGCACCTCACGGATCGTACCGGAGTGAAGGGGATTCTCAACCGGCCGGATCTGCTTCCTCGCCCTGTGTCCCTAAGCGACCCGGCGGTGATCGCGGAATTGAAGGAACATCTCTCCAAGAATGTCGCGACGACGAAGGCAGGTCCCGTGCTCGCATATTCCTTCGACGACGAGATTTCATTGGGATCCTTCAATTCGCCCGCCGAAGTGGACGATTCGTCGGAAACGGTTTCCCTTTACCGGAAATGGCTCGCTGACAAGTATGGGCAAATCGCGAGGCTGAATGCCTCGTGGGGTTCGTCGCACGATTCTTTTGAAGAGTGCCGGCCGGTGTCATTTGAGGAACTACGCGAGCAACACCGGGCGCCGCCGTTCGCTTCGTGGCGTCTGGCACCGTGGATGGACTGGCGATCGTTTATGGACGCCCACTTCGCGGAGGTTTTATCCGGTCTGACGCGGCATACCAATTCGATCGATCCGCACATTCCGGCCGGATTCGTGGGAGCCCAGCAGCCTTCGGCATACGGTGGCTACGATTACGAGCGACTTGCGGGGGCGGTGCAGTTTCTCGAGGCCTATGACATCGACGGCACCAACGAGATCCTTCGATCCTTCTGGTCTTGGCCGGAGCAGCGTCCACGCGTCCAGACCTGGTTCAGCCGCGGAGACTCAAGGCTTGACCGATGGTTCCATGGCTACTATTTCCTGCACGGAAACCGCGGCGCAATTGCCTGGCCGGAAACTCCGGGGAAAGGGCCATGGTTTGGCGGCGATGCCCTCCCGTCTTTCCTTGCCGAGAACCGGTCCTTTTTCGAAGAGTTACAGGGTGATCTTTCACGCAAACTCTTCGGCGGAGAGTCGGTGTTTGAAACCGATCCCATCGCGGTGTTCTACTCCATGCCCTCGATCCGTGCTTCCTGGGTGACCGATGTCGTTCCTCACGGGAAAACCTGGCCGCGCCGTTCCAGCGCTCTCGACAATGCCTGTCAGTCGGCGGGAAAGAACCGGATCTCCTGGTGCAAGCTGATCGAAGACTGCGGCTACCAATACCGGATAATCGGCAGTTCACAGGTGGCGACAGGAGCCCTTGTTCGGGATGGATACCGCGTCCTCGTTCTCAACCGGGCGCTCTGTCTATCTGACCGGGAGGCCGAAGCAATCAGTGAATTTGTTCGGGAAGGAGGGACGGTGATCGCCGATTACTGGTGCGGGATTCTCGACGAGAACGGCAACGGGCGTGTGCGGGGGGCGCTCGACGGGCTTTTCGGAATCGAACGAGCGGAGAACGAAACCTATTTCGGCGAAGGAGATCAGATCTGGGAGATCGACGGGGAGAGATACCGGCAGCCCTACCTGGAGCGTCTTGATTACGAGAACGCGTTACGTCACGAAGGCATCGTCAGGCCGGAGCGTGCCCGCGAAGCGCTTTTGGAGAGCCGGCATGGTTCTGGACGTGCGGTCTACTTGAATCTGTCTCCGCTCGCATACTTCGACCATGAGATTCGCCTCGGAAAAGAGGGGGAGCCATGGAGAAGTATTGTGGCGAAGCAGTTTCAAGAGTCCGGCCTCCATCCTGAAATCTCTGCGAGTGCGATTTCAGGGGGAGCGCCTTTTGTTCCCGTAGAGGTGATCCAGTTGGATCTTCGCAACGGGAGGAGGTTCGTGGGGGTCGTGATGAACCCATCGCGCCAGGGATCTATCGACAGCATCGGAGACATCGGAAGGACCGTTTCCGGTCACGTGTCCCTGCGTCTCGAGAATCGTCGGGGATGGCGCGAGGCAGTGAACCTGCGCACCGGAGAGAAGATTTCCGACGGTCCCGCGGTCGAGTTCTCCTGGGATCCCTTCGAAATGATCGTTATCGAATGCGATCGATGATCTTTGTCGGGGGTGAACTTCAAGCGGCCCTCACCAGATCCGGGCCAATGCCGCGAAGTTCAAAGATTTTCAGGATGGTATCCTCGATCAGGTTGCTGGGGCAGGATGCCCCGGCGGTGATGCCGACGAGGATGGGGGAGTCTCCGGCGAGGGACAAGGAATAGTCGGAGACCTCCTCTTTTCGGTGTATGTCGTAGTGAATGATTTCCTCGAGGGAAACCAGGCAGGAAGCGCTGCGAATGAAAAACGTGGGGAGCTCCTTTTCACCGATCTCCACAAGGTGGGTCGTGTTGGAACTGTTGTAGCCTCCCACGACGAGAAGAAGGTCGAGTGGTTCCTTGAGCAGGTCGAATAGCGCATCCTGTCGTTCTTGGGTCGCACCGCAAATGGTGTCGAAAACGGAAAAGTTCGAATCACTTCCGTCTCGCTTGATGATTGCTTCCCGGACGCGACGCTGGATTTCCTCGGTTTCGGATTTCAGCATGGTGGTCTGGTTGGCGACTCCGACATGAACCAGATGAATGTCGGGATCAAAACCCTCCGACATGGAGGTGGCGGAAAAGCGCTCATGAAACGCGCCGGCATCTCCTCCCTCTTCGATATACCGGCACACGTAGTCAATGTCGTCGAGCGTCAGGACAATCAGATAGTGCCCTTGGCCGCTCTCCCCAGCAGCGCGTGAAGCGGTGGCGCGGGTTTCCTCGTGGTCCGCTTTCCCGTGAATGATGGAGGTAATCCCATCTTTGGCGAAGCTGCGGACTCGTTTCCAGACTTTCATGACATCGCCGCAAGTGGTGTCGACGATTTGGCAGCCACGCGACTCCACCTTGTCCATGAAGGAAAGCGGTGCGCCAAATGCCGGCACGATGACCACATCATCTTCATCCAACTCATCGTATTGAGCGTCCATAGCCTTCCAAGGAAGGGAGACGATGTTCATTTCCTCGAGCTGGCGATTCACTTCGGGATTGTGGATGATTTCGCCGATGAGAAAGACGCGATTGTCCGGGAAGACCCGGCGAGAGGCATAGGCGAGATCGATGGCCCTTTCGACGCCGTAGCAGAACCCGAATTGCTTGGCGAGACGAACGGTCGTGTTCCCGATCGAGACTATTCCGCCTCGTGCGCGAACCTTCTCGACGATCGAACTCTGGTAGTGGTCTGCAACCTCCGCCTGGACGCGTTCCATCACCTCGGGGGTGCGGACATTGACTCGACGACGATTTCGCTCGGGCGAGGTCGGCATGGGAAAGTGGCGAAGCCCGCAAAACGAGGGCTTTAGAACAGGATCTCGCTGGTCCGGTCGAGGGGGGCGTCGGTGATGAGAACCGAACGAGGATGATCGGGATCAGCGTAATCCGTGGGGCGGGGGACGTTCTTCCCGATGGTCGCATCTTCTGGTTGACTGTGGTCGATCTGGATGGTGGCCCCGGCCGGAATCATTTCGAAAAACTCCTTGGCCACGGTCCTGTGAAGACGCAGGCAACCATGGGTGCGCGGGGTCGGCCAGACGGCTCCGGCGTGGAATCCGTAACCGGTTTTGAATTCAACCCACCAAGGCATGGGATAGCCCACATATTTGTAACCGGAGGGCAGTCCCGAGCTTTTCCCGGGGATGATTTCGTCACCTTTCACGAAAAATCCATAGGTGCCCGAGCGTTTTCGGGGAAGTTTGTTGAAAGCCTTGAAGCTACCCGTCGGTGTCGGGTCGCTGGGAGTTCCGATGGCCACCGCAGTGACAAATCGCGGCTCGTCGCCTTCCAGCACGTAAACCGCGCGGTTGTTGAGGCTCACTTTCACCTTCACGTTGGCAGGATTGGTGATCGCCCCGTAGCGCAACGCCATGCTCGCGGGAGCCTCAGGCTCGATCGTCTTGCAGGAAACCATTCCTGCAGCGGCGGTAAGGAGGAAAAAAGCGCCAACAACGTGGCGCCGGAGAAGTTGGAGTGAGGAGTTCATCAGAAGAAGCGGCGGAAAATCTACACCAAAGATCGTTGCTCGCGACTCCCGATCCACGGCAGTGGCCAAAAAGTAAATTTTTTCCTTCCAAACTGTTGACTATTCTTAAATATCGAGTAATCTTTCCTTGGTTACTTTCTCGGTAACTGTCTGTTTGTGTTTCGTGTTTCGGAGCCGCTCAGCCCTCGGGCTGAGCGGCTTCTGTTTTTTGGGAACAGGTTTACCACAACATGGCATGACCAGCTTTGGCGGCGGAGAAGTCCTCTCGTGAAAGCAAAAAACGGCTTCCGCTTTCGCGAAAGCCGTTTTTTGTGAATAGCTTTTCTGCAGGGATCAGGCCCAGGGCAGTTTCCATTTTCCAGGGATGGCGATTTCGTAGTTGCCATCCGGTCCCGGTTTGACGGGGGCTTCGGCGTTCATGTCGAACTCCTTGGGCATGATGGTGAAATTCGACTTGATCGCATCGTCCCATTTGATCTCCTGACCGCTGTAGGTCGCAAGGCGACCGAACACCGAGGTGAACGAACTCTTCGCGCCGTAATAGGCATCGTTGTGAGGGGTGTTCTCGCGGATGTACTGGTGCAATTGATCGTGCTCGACCTGGTAGGGATTCGGATCGCCTTCGCGTGGAGCACGATATTGCCACTTCACGTTCCCCTTGAAGTCGGTGATGCGCCCCTGGGAAAGATGAAGGATGCCGTCCGTGCCGTGGATTTCCTCCGCGACCTTGCTCATGGTCCCTTCGATGTGGCGGCACTGGCTGTTCATGATCGCCCCCCCATGCTCGTCACCGTAGCGGAACTCGACATAGTGGTGGTCAAAGATTTCTCCGACATTCCGGGGCTCGGTGCCGGCGCGTCCTCCCATTCCCTGGGCAATGACGGGATGGCCGCCCTTGGCCGAGTCCCCGCTCACGAACCAGTTCATCACGTCGATGTTGTGCACATGCTGTTCGGAGATGTGGTCGCCACAAAGCCAGTTGAAGTGATACCAATTGCGCATCTGGTACTCCATTTCGGTCCAACCGGGTTCACGGGCGATGATCCAGGGACGGCGACCGTTCCACCAGACTTGGCCACCACGGACTTCACCGATCAGCTTTTCCTCGTGAACCTTCTTGAAGGCCTCGAGATAGACCTGCTGGTAGTGTCGTTGGAGACCAACGACGACTTTGAGTTGCTTCTGGTCGGCCACTTTGGCGGCTTCGATCACTTTGTTGAAACCCCAGGCGTCGACGCAGACGGGCTTTTCCATGAAGACGTGTTTGCCCTGCTGCACCGCGTATTCGAAATGAATGGGGCGAAAACCCGGAGGAGTGGCGATGACAACGAGATCACATTCGTCGATCACTCCCTTGTAGGCGTCGAAGCCGACATACTGGCGGCTTTTGGGCACGTCGATCTGCGAAGACTTGCCCATCTTCTCGATCTGCTCCTGAATCTTGGGAAGTCCGGCAGCACGCTTGCCCGTACCATCGATCTTATCTTGAAAAACATCGGCAACGGCGATGAGGCGGGCGCTGTCGGAAGCGGTGAGGTTCTGCACGATAGCACCGGACCCACGACCTCCGAGCCCGATCATCCCGACCTTGATGGCATCGCTGCCGGCCACTTGGGCTGAAAGTTCGACAGGGAGGGTGGCGGCGGCTCCGACAGTCGCTGCTCCGGCGACAAAACGTCGGCGGGAAATGGATTCTTCTTCTTTCTGAATGGGTTCGCTCATGTGAGGCATTGGGGGTTCGATGAAGTCCGAAAACTGTCGGGGGACAAGCTGGACTTTAGATGATGGAGGACAAACCTAGCAATCGGCAGGCAAGAGCGCAATCCTGTCTTTGCCCGGCGTCACGCCCTTTTCCGCCGCTTGACTCAGGCGAGGCGGAGATTCGGATTGATGTCGCGGTCGAGTGGCGACGGGGAGAGTCCGGCCGCATGGCGAGAGGCCGCCGCAAAGGCGATCATGGCTGCGTTGTCCGTCGAGTATGCCGGGTCGGCCACAAGTATCTCGACGCCAGCAGAGTTACCGTCCGAGAGAATGCGTTCACGAAGGCGCCGATTGCAACTGACCCCTCCGCTGACGGCGGCAAGTCGATGACCGGTGGCGATGCACGCATCCAAAAGCTTTTTCGAGAGGACATCCACAATCGCCTCCTCGAAGGAGGCGCAGAAATCCGCCACAATATCGTCCGACAGCGGTCCGCCGAGCCGATCGAGGGTATATCGGGCGGACGTTTTCAGCCCGCTGAAGCTGAAATCAAAATCTCCGCTTTGGAGCATGCTGCGGGGAAAGGAAAAAGCGGTGCGGTTTCCGCCTTCGGCCCGTTTCGAGATCTCCGGTCCTCCCGGATATGGCAGCCCGAGAAGCTTTCCAACCTTGTCGAATGCTTCGCCCGCGGCATCGTCCTTGGTAGTTCCGAGAAGGCGGTAATCTCCGACTCCGCGGCAATCGATCAACAGCGTGTGACCTCCGCTCACAATCAATGCGAGGTGGGGGGAGATCTTGCGGGCTGGCTGCAGGAAGGGCGACAGGAGATGGCCTTCGAGATGATTGATGGAATAAAAGGGGCAACCGAGTCCCACGGCAAGCGCCTTGCCCAGAGTGTCTCCGACGAGGAGTGAGCTGGCAAGTCCCGGGCCGGACGTCGCCGCGACCAGGCAGATGTCTTGGGATGAGGCGTTTGCCTCGGAAAGAACCGACTCGAGAAGTGGACGCAGATCGAGTGAATGATTCCGTGAGGCAAGCTCGGGCACGACTCCCCCGTATGGGGCATGAAGTTTCACTTGCGAAGCGATTCTAGAGGCGACCGGTCGACCCGTAAGGTCCGCGAGAGCGACAGCCGTCTCGTCGCATGATGTCTCGATCGCGAGGACCAGTTCCGCGCTCATTGCCGATGGAAAATGCCTCGCAGGTTTACTGCGGTGCTGTCGGAGCGGGAGGTGAAGACGCTCCAGGAGTATTTTCCTGAGGCTTGGACGGAGCCGGAATGTTCGACTCTGGTTCTCCCTGGCCCTTCTCCGCCGGAGGTGGTGTGGAAGCCGGGTTCTCGCCCGCCTTCGGCGACGCATCGGGCTTCGGTTCCGAGCTTTTGCCGGGTGCGGAAGACGGAGATTCCTTTGCGAGAGTTTTGGCATAAACCAAGGCTCCCTTCATGGCGTCCACAGCCCTGACCAATTGCGGGTCGGTGAAGTTTTCGATCTGTTGACGTTGCTCTGGAGGGAGCGTGTCGCGGCTGAACCACTTTGCCAGCTGTTGCTCCTGGGCTGG
>JAGRPC010000064.1:24974-25135 GCA_020439925.1 Verrucomicrobiia bacterium
TCCTGGAGGGCGCCAGAGACGACCTCTGCTCCGCTTGCGGAAGCGTGATTGACGAGAATGGCCAGGGGGTAATCCCGGTCACGGCGCTTTCTCTCCGCTGCCGTTCGATAGATCTTGATCTCTCCGGATCCGGGTTTCCCCTCGGTGGTGAGAACGACGGT
>JAGRPC010000525.1 GCA_020439925.1 Verrucomicrobiia bacterium
TCGGCCATGTTGTTGCCCCACAGGATGAGCACGTCGCACTTGTCGAGGTCGTCATAGCAGCCCGCGGGTTCGTCCACGCCGTAGACGCTGAGGAAGCCCGTGACCGCGCTGGCCATGCAAAGCCGGGCGTTGGGGTCGATGTGATTGCTGGAGAGGCCGGCCTTGATGAACTTGTTGGCCGCATATCCCTCCGGGATCGTCCACTGCCCGCTGCCGTAGATGGCAAACTGGTCGGACGCGGCGAGGATCTTCTGCGAAATCGTCTCGACCGCTTCCTCCCACGAGATCGGCTCGAGCACTCCGTTTCGCCGCAGCAGCGGCTGGGTGAGCCGGTCCTTTCCGTAGAGGGCGAGACCGACATGGTATCCCTTCACGCAGAGGAGGCCCTTGTTCACCTCGGCGAGCTGATCGCCCTCGATGGCCACGACACGGTCGTTCTTCACCCCGACACGGACGTGGCATCCCGTGCCGCAGAACCGGCAGGGGGCCTTGTCCCAGGAGATGCCGTCGTGCGGAGCCGCCGGTGGAGACGGGACGTTCTGGGCGCGCGCCTTGGCCACGGCGGAGGCGGCGGCGAGGGCGGCGATGCGGTTGAATTCGCGGCGCTGGATCATGGATCAGGTCGGAAGGGTTGGGGGAAACATCAAAGCGTCGTCAAAACTCACGTGCACCACGTCGACGTAGGCCACGCCCGGCAGTCCGGCGATCCAATCATGCAACTCCCGCAACCCTCCGTCGTCAGCGGCCTCGACGGCGACGGGAAGCCAGGAACCTTCGGGGCTTCCCGGGAAAACGGCATCTCTCGCGGACAGCATTGACGCGAGGCGGTCGGAGGACTCTTTCGCTTCGAGACTGAGGAGGAGTCCGGCGGTGACCATTTTCGTTTCTTGGTGGACGACTCGGCATGCCGGGCACCCGGCGAACCTCTTCGCTGCGATGATGACACCGGAGGCGCTCGTTAGGCAAGAAAAAGGCGATTCATTCGGCCGCGACGCGCTTTGCAAGGGCCTCGGCGGCGGGAAAGAGCACATGATTCTCGAGGTGGATGTGGCGGTGAAGATCCCCTTCGAGCTCGGCGAGCCCGGCAAAGAGGGCGCGATAGGTGTTGCACGCGTCCCCGGGCGGCTGGAATCCACGGGTCAGTTCGCGGAGCCGGGCGAGGTCGGCGCCGGCATCCTCGTGCTCGCGCAACATGCACGCGATGGGGCCGTCGAGAGGCATCGCCCCACCGCCCGCCGCCATAGTCTTGATCGCGGGGAAGAGCACCTGCTCTTCCTTCAGCATGTGGCCGTCGAGTTCGAGATAGAGCGCGTTGAAGACCTCGTAGACCCGGATGAGCGAAGGAGTGTGACCACCGTGCACTTTGGCGACGCGTTGTGCCATCGCTTGGAGGCGCGGCAGTTCGCTTCGGAGAAAGGCGTGATGCCGGGCGACGATGTAATCGGCCAGTTCGGCCGGAGGAAGCTTTGCGGGATTCAACCCCTTGCCGGAAGGCTGGCTCGACTCGGCCTCGAGCTGTTCGACCACCGTCTCCAGCGGGATGGAACGTCTCTGACAAGCCTCCGTGAGGGTGGTTCCGCCCTGGCAACAGAAGTCGATGCCGAAGGCCTGGAATACCCGGGAACGACCCGGTCGTTCGGCGACCAACTCGCCGACAGTGCGCCCGGCAAGCGGTGTGCCGGAGGGAGAAACAAGGACTGGATGTTTCATGACAGAAACAGTCTGGCGTCAAAAATGAGCCTTATCAAGATTTAAAGATAGTTTTTTCTTGTTTTTGCTTGCGCGATGAAAATCGCCCCTTAGAATAGTTTCCCATGAAACCGGATCTTTTCTCGTCCGGACGGCTGGGGGCCCGATTCATCGGTCTTTCCGGGGAAGCGGAATCTGTTCACCCCGCCCTCCACCGGTTCATACGCCGCCTCGCGATTGCCGTCGCCGTCGCCTTGCTCCCGTGCCTGCCCCACGCGGCCGAGGTCGGAAAGCCCGCCTCGGGACCTCCACCAAAACCCGCACCCGCTCCGCAAGCCGCTCCGCAAGC
>JAGRPC010000526.1 GCA_020439925.1 Verrucomicrobiia bacterium
AAGAAGTTGCCGCCGATGCGCTCCTTGTAGATGCCCTTGCCGGTGTTGGCATCGAGGCAGGAGAGGATTCCGTCGTCGCGCCAGAGGTAAAGTCGTCCCTCGTAGAAAAGGGGAGTCGGCACGTAGCTGAGACCGTCGGCGAGTCCGAGCTTGAAGGCGACTTCGGGGGCGCCCGAGGCCTTGGGACGAAGGGCGACGGCGTCGCGGCCCTGCGAACCGGATCCGAAGGTCGCGAAGACGAGGCCGTTGCCCCAGGCGATCGATCCGACGCTGCGCTGGCTGTATTCGCCGTCGAAGTCCCAGAGGACCTCGCCGGTCTTCGGGTCGAGCCCCTTCCAACCGTCGTTGGTCTGGAGAACGACGATCATGGTGCGACCCTCCACGGTGATGGCGACGGGCGTGTTGTAGGCGGTGAGGTGCTTTTCCTCGGCGCCTTCGGTCACCCGCTCGACTTCCCAGAGCGATTTCCCGGTGGCCGGATCGAGACCCATCACGAAGCTCTTCTTCTTCTCGACGGAGTCGGTGTGGAGGACGAGGACCCCATCGGCAAGGATGGGCGACGAACCGAAGCCGTGGTCGGATGTGAACTCGGGCCACTCGCGTTTCCACAGTTCCTTGCCCTCGTGATCGAGTGCGACCGCCTCGGTCCGTTGGCCGGAACCCCAGGCGATGTAGACCCGGTCGGCATCGACCGCAGGAGTCGAGGAGGCGAAGGTGTTGAACTTGTGAAGATGATGGGTCTCGACCGGCGCGTCCCACGACCAGAGTTTCTTGCCCGTGGCTGCCTCGTAGCATTCGACGCGGCGCTTGCTGCCGTCGGCAGCGGCGACGGTGAGAAAGAGCTTGTCGCCCCAGAGCACGGGAGAGGAGTGGCCGATGCCGTCGAGCTTCACGGACCAGGCATAGTCGGCTTCGGTCAACTGCGACTTCAGTCCCGTCATTTTGCCGATCCCGGAACCGTCGGGACCGCGAAAGCGGGTCCATTCCTGGGCATGACCAGGAACGAGACTGAACAGGGCAAGGAGGAGGAGCGCAGGAAATCGCATGGCGTCGGATTTGGGAGTTTGCCGAAGGTGCCGGAAAGGGGGAATTCGCGCAAGGCGAAAGCATCCCGCTTAACCGGCGTAATCGGGTGGTGGTGTGAAGGTGGAAAGCCTTTTTCCATGCAGATCGGAGGGGCTGAAGTAGTCTTTCCGGCATGCTCAAGAATCTCGTCATCGCCGTGCTCGCCTGCGCTCTTGCGGTGTCGCTGGTTTTTCATTTCACGGGCAGGCATGGGAAAACGCCTGAAGCGAAGCGCACCTCGGTCGTCGTGACGGAAGAAGAGTCGGCGCGGACTTCCGGCAGTGAGGCAGGCGAACCCGTTCCCGATCTGCAACCCGAACCTGCTCCGGCTCCCGATCCGCTCGTGGCGGCGATGGCGACTCTGCTCGACGAGACGGCCAAGGATCCGGCTTTCGAAGGCGCGGCCATCGGGTTTTGCCTGGTCGGTCCGGACGGGGAGGTACTGCTCGATCGGGCGGCCAAGACCGCGCAGATCCCGGCTTCGTCCCTGAAAACCCTCACGACTGCAACGGCTCTCGAGGTTCTCGGGCCCGAATTCCGTTTCCAGACAAAGCTCGGGGTGAGCGAAGCGAACGCGGGCGACCCGGCCAAGCCGGTGGCCGACCTCATCCTCCTCGGGGGAGGGGATCCCAAGCTGGGCTTCGGCGATCTGGAGAAATGGGCCGCCGGACTGGCCGAAGCCGGGGTCCAATCCGTTCCCGGCCGGGTCATCGGCGATGGTCGGCTTTTTGGCGGTTCGCCCTTCGCCGATTTCTGGAACTGGGGTGATATCGGCAACGGCTACGGCAGTCCGGTTTCCGGATTGAATCTCGGGCACAACCGGTTTTCGGCGCTGTTCGCACCCGGTGAAAAGGCCGGCGATCCCGCAAATTTTCTCGGAACCCTGCCGGAAGTTCCAGAGGTGAGATGGTGGAACGAGGTCGTGACCGGAGAGGAGGGTTCGGGAGACGGAGTGTCCATCTACGGAGGGGAGCGGGCCGGCGTGCTGCACTTCCGTGGCACCGTGCCACCGGGCGGAGAATTCGAGGTGACCGGGGCCGTGCCGGACCCGGAGCGTTTCGCGGCGCACCACCTGAGGCTCGCCCTTCTCGCCGCCAATATCCTCGTCGCGGGCGAGGCACAGGGGGCGGGGGACCTGTTTCTGAAGGGAGAAACGGTGCCGGTGATCGCGAAGGAACTCCTCGTGCATCAGTCGCCGCTCCTGCTCGAGATCGTCTCGAGCATCCACGAGACGTCCGACAACCACGAGACCGAGTGTGTCTACCGGATGATCGGATTGCAGTCCGGGCTGACCCCCGATGAAGCGATCCGGCTCCACTGGCGCCAGCGGGGACTCGAACTCTCGGGCCTTCGTCTCGTCGACGGCTCCGGTTTGGCGCGGGCCGGCCACATCACGCCCGAGTCTCTTGCGCGACTGCAGCATTTCGCCGCGACCGGACCTGCCGGTGAGGCTTACCTCAACTCCCTCCTCGAAACCGGTGAGGGCAAACTTCGTTTCAAGGCGGGAGCGATGTCTTCCGTCAGGTCCTACACGGGGCTGGTGCGGCGGGATGCGGGCTGGAATGCCTTTGCCCTGATGTTGAACCACTACCCGGACGGCGGTGCGGTGAACGGATTGCATCGCCGCTTTTTCGAGATCCTCCTGCAGGAGGGAGAGGAGGAGAAAAGCGGGGAGAAACCGGAGCAATAATCACGGCTCCCCGTCCTCCACCGGCTTTGCCCTGAGGCTCGGAGCGCTTTCCTCTTTCGGGAATTCGAGCTCCGGAGCATGGGCCTTGCGAAAAGCGATCCCGAAGTTCCCGGACTCCCTCCAGCCGATGTACTGGTCGAAGTGGCGACCTTGCCGACTGTAAAAGGGAAGTCGCAGTGGTCCGGCGTGGATCATGGCCTGATTGACTCGCCCCTCTTGATTCCAGACCTGGTCGGGATCGCTCCCGTAGCGGACAAAGTCACGGTCCGCCACGCCGATGACATAGTGGGTGAAGTTGTGGCCCGGATTCCGAAGGGCATAGGTGAATTTGCGCCATTCGTGAGACTTGTCGGGTTTCCAGTTGGAATCGTAGTCCTCGTCCGCATTTCCGAGCCACCAGATCGGGTTGAACTTTTTCAGACCCACCTTGCCCTGTTCCCGAGCCCGGTGGTAGTAGACGGAGCCGTCGCGTATTCGTTCCGCAGGAGGGATTCGGGTTTCTCCCGGAATGAGCGCACACGAGGCAAGGAGCGCAGGTGCGACCCCTCCAACCAGGTTGACCATGAGTCGGAAGCAAAAACGGGAACGAGGGCAGCGCGAGCGGGAAGGCATGGGTCTCGAAAGATCGAAACGAACGGGGCGGGTTTGAAAGGGGTAAACCAGGTGGGTGCAGGGGGAGATACTCCTCCTATACGGGGGTATCGGTGGCAAAATTTGTCAAAAAAACTGAATTTTCGCAAATTTGAAAGTAAGCAAACCCTTATTTTAAAAGATTTAAAAGGTTTTGTTGCAATTTTGCGTTTCAAGGTTAATGATTTTGGGCTCCGGGGGAACTCCCGGTGCCCGACCCTCAATTTTGTCGACCAATTTAATCTAATCCCCCTGCCTGCCCGGTCGTCTGAGACCAGACGGGCGCGCCACGGAGCCACGTTTTGTGCTGAACCAAACTGAGGCGAAAGGAAGTGAAAAAGATCAAATTCACCTGCCCGCATTGCGAGGCGAAGTTGCGAGTGCCCACCCACTTGGCCGGCGTGTCCGCGCCCTGTCCCAAATGTGGCGCGACGATCACGGCTCCCAGCGACATCACCAGCGCCGTCGATGCATCGTCTTCGCGTCCCGCCGCCAAGGCAGCAACGAAGTCCGCTGTTTCCCGGAACCAGGCGGGTTCCTCTGCCGGCGCCGGAACTGCCGTGCTTGCTCCGCCAGCTACTTCGACGATTTCTTCTCGCCAGGCCGCTTCGGCTCCGGTGAATCGAGGTCCCGAAGGACCTGCGTCTTCCCCCATCTCCGAGAAAGCTCCAGCCCGCGGGACCAGTTCCATGCCGTCGGGCGAGGTGATCTCTCGAAGCCGTTCGGTTGAGGCTCCGCTTCCGACTCCGGTTTCGACCGAAACGGGGGGCGTGTCTGTCGAGGAGATCGAGCCGAATCCTGTTCCCGTTTCCGGTCTCGCCGACCTCGCCCCCAAGGAAGCTACCGCCCTTTTTGCTCCACCTCCACCGATCGCGGATGACGAGGCAATCATCGACGAGCAATCCGCTCCTCCCGCTCTCCTCAATGAAGACGAAGTGATCGTGGAGGAGCAGTTTTTCGAGATGCCTCCGGCACCCGAGCCGGTGTCGCCTCTCGCACCGATCACACAGCCCATCCAGGTTTCGCCCCCGCCAGGAGAATTGCCGATGGCTCGAACCGCCCCTTCGGCTCCGGGAGCCCTTCCCCGACTCGATGTGTCCCTTGCCGGGCAAAGCAATGGGGAAGTTCCGACGACGCTGTCCGAAACCGCGCCTCACCAGGGGCGAACGCGGGTAGTTCTTCCGAAGCTTGGAGCCGAGCTCCCGGGTAATGCTCCGGCTGATTTTCTGCAATCGGTTCCTCCGGCCAACTCGGTGCCTCCTGTGCCTGTCCCTTTGGTTCCGCCTCCTTCACTTTCGACGGAACCGCTTCTCGAACCGACCTTTGAAACCGAGGCCGTTGCTCCCGTGGATTCGCATCCCCTTCCGGATGAGACTGAGGACCCCTCTTTCCAAGGCACCGAGTTGGAAACGGCCGCCGAGTCCTATTCGGGGTCGCCTTTGTTGGATCAGGCTTTGTTGGATCAGGAAGAGGAGGGTCCCCTGGGCGACGACCTGGACGAAGTGACCGGGATCGAGAACCTGGCTCCTTCCCATGGCTCCGTCCTTCCCGTCGACCCTTCTTTGGAGGCCGGGCGTTATCTTTCCATTCCCATTCCTCCCGCCGAATCGGAACCCAGATCCCTCGATGATCTGGAAGAAGGAAACGAGACCTGGGAGCCTCTGGAGGACGGAGATCCGTTGCTTGAATCGGGTTTCGATCCCTACGCAGATGGACCCGATCACGGGGGCTGGCCAGGGGAAGAGGAGGGGGAAACCCGGGAAGCTCCGCGAATCGGGACAGTGGAAATTCCCGAACCTGTCTCTCTTCAGATCCCCGCGGATGAAGACGACGAGATTCCCCTGGTGGATCGCCTGCCACGCCAGGAAACTGACATGGTCGCCGTCGGAGCGCAGGAAGGCTCTTTCCTTCCTCCTCCCGTGAACGAAGAGGATAACAGTCCAGAAAATCCGCTTCACGAAGGTTCTTTCGGCCGCCTCTTCGCGCAGCAGGCTCCTCCGGAGCATCGGGCCCCGGGGCCATTGGGTGGCAGCTACGATTACGATGACCGAAGAGCGGCGGCCAGCCCCTCGATGCCGGTTCCCGGAGAGGGTGACATTCTCGACGAACTTTTCGCTTCTCCCTCCGGGCGGACTCCCGGGGAGCGGAGGCGGCTCAGCAAAACCGCGATTCTCCTGATTTCGACCGTCGTTGGCGTGGCGCTCTTCACGGTGATTGCGGTGGTGGTGGCGGTGAATGTCTTTCTGGGCGGATTCGGTGTCTCGGACTCGAATGGGAACGGTGAAGAACCGCCTCTCGCTTCCGGAGGAGACGACACCCAGGTGGTGAAGCCGGTCGGCGCATCCCTCCCGGCGACGATTCAGGATCCCGGCATCGGAGATGCCCCGGCGATCATCGACCAGCCCGCGACGATGAGGAGTCCGGGCAATTCGTCCGGCGCGTCCGGCGGCCTATCCGGTCCGGGTGCGGGAGTTCCTTCCGATCCACCCGCCGTCGCCTTCGATGAAAAAGTGCAACGGGCGGTGAATGGTAGTTCGGGCGGTTCCGTCATCGGCGCGCCTGCCCTTGATCTCATCGATCGACCGGTCACGAATTTTTCGACGGCCTCAACGTCTCTTTCCAGCGGAGCGGGATCCGAAGGATCTCCGGCGAATGATGCTTCCACCGAACCTCCATCCACCGTGAACGGAGTCGCTGGCGCTGCCCAGGGCACGGAAAGGTCTGTGGATACCCAGATCGAGAATGATCCGAATTATCATCCGGCTGAATCCTTCTCCGCGCCCTCGAGCGAAGATGGCCCCTTGGGCAAGACGCGTGATCTCATCGATGCTTTCCTCCGGGCTCCGGATTGGGAAACGCGTGTGACATACACCTATCACGGCGACAGCCTCCAGCCGGCGATTGAGGATTACTACAAGAAGTGGCCGTATCGTCCCTTCCCACGCTACTCCCTGCAACTTTACCAGCTCGAGTCGGACACCTCGCTCGGTGGTCCCTACTGGGTTTTTATCGTCTCCACCAGCGACAAGGAAGAAGGCTTCCCCCTGATCGTTCGAACCGAGAACGGACTCCTCAAGGTGGACTGGGAGATTTTTGCCGAGTTTTACGACCGTCACTTCCTCCGTTTCCGTGACGGGTTGATGCCCCCGCCCGCCACCTTCCGGCTCATCATCGAACGGTTCTCCGATTATTTCGGCAGCGACAAGGAGGCGTTCGCCGAGTTGAAGGATTACCTGGTTTATCAGGTCAATCCTCCCTACGGCGACCTGAACGAATTCTCGGAGTATGTGTTCGTGAAAAAGGATTCCGAGATCGCGAAGAAGCTCGAAGGGCTCGTGCCTCTCGGAGTAGAGCCCCTCGCCGTGGTCATCACGCTGGATCAGAAGGCCTTCGAACATGGAGTCAAGCACCTGGTGATCACCGACCTGATCACGGAAGGCTGGTTCCGCTGACCGCTCTGCTTTGGCGAGATGGAGACGCAGATCGACCGCTTCATCCGCCACCTGGCGGTGGAGAAAGGACTTTCGGAGAACTACCAGATCTCTGTTCGGCGCTCTCTCGAGGCATTCGCGGCCTGGTTTGCGAAGGAGCACCGTCTCTCCGATCCGGGGACCGTCGAGATGGGACATCTTACCGATTATCTGGCCCGCCGCCGTCTCAAGGACCGACTCACCGCTTCCAGTGCCCGTATCCAGCTCATTGCTCTCAAGATCTTCTTCCGCTATCTCGCCGGGAAGGGGATTGTTGCGAAGGATCCGGCCGAGGGAATCGATCCGCCGAAACTCGAGAAATACCTCCCGGAGACCCTCAACGAACCCGCAGTTGCCCGCCTCCTCGATTCGATCGACGACACCCTTCCGCTTGCGCGAAGGGACCGCGCCATGCTTGAATTGCTCTACGCCAGCGGATTGCGCGTCTCCGAACTCACTGGAGCCCGGCTCGAGCATCTCTTTCTGGAGGAAGGGGCGATAAGGGTCACGGGAAAGGGCTCAAAGACCCGGATCGTTCCCGTCGGTTCGGCAGCTCGCGAGGCCCTTTCCGCATATCTCGAAGGAGAGCGACCCGGGCTCGTGAGCCGTCACACGGGCAGCGAGGTTTTTCTCTCGAATCGGGGACGCGGACTGACCACGACGCGGGTCTGGCAGATCGTCAAGGAGCGCGCCCGTCTTGCCGGGATCGACACCAACGTCTATCCGCATCTGCTGAGGCATTCCTTTGCCACCCATCTTCTGGGCAATGGGGCGGATCTCCGTGTCATTCAGGAGTTGCTCGGTCATGCCGATATCGCCACGACCCAGATCTACACTCACGTCGACCAGAAACGACTCCAGGACATCCACCGGCGTTTTCACCCCCGCGGGTAAATCTTCCAAAGGGAGCGATTGGGATTGGCGGTTAGGGACCGAGTCAGTCCTCGTCGGCGTTTTTCCACCAATCGGCAGGCCGCTCCCACGGATCGAGAGTCTCCCCGCGGTCCTCTCCGTAAGTCTCCTCGCGTTCGCGGTGGAATGCGTTCCGCTTTTCTTCCTCCGCCACCTCCTCCAGAAGCAGGGCCACTTCGTCGGGTTGCTCCGCGAAACGCTTCTCTCGCCACACGAGATAAGCGAAGAAAACTCCAATGCCGATCACCACACCGGCGACGAGCCCGACGAGAAACAAGGCTGCCGCGCTGTCCGCCGCCACGAGAGGGCCTTGACCGAATCCGTATCCACTCGTGGCTTCCTTGTTCATTTTCACGATGCCGTCGATAGCAGTGAGAGCAAGGACAAAGGCCCCAATGGAAAGGGCAATGCGGTTCCAGGAAACTTTCATGTGGGCACAACCAACTCGACTTCGATACTGCCGGGTGGAAAACAGGAGTAGGTTATAGCAATTCGGTCCAGGCACTCAATCCCAAATTCGAAAAGATTGGAAAAGAGGCAATTCTGCGACTCACCTCCGCGATTCCGGGTCGTAATCGGGCCGTTTCGGGGAGACGAAGGCCTTTCGAGCCGGAAGACCTAAGCCGGGAACCCTTACTTCTGGCAGGCGAGACAGCGGCCAAAGAACTCCAGTTCGTGCTCGAGATCGGAAAAACCGCTCTCTTCAGCGATCTGTTTCTCGAGGTGCTCGACGGGGCAGGCGATGTCGAGCACCTCGACGGAACCGCAGTCACGGCAGATCAGGTAGTCTTGATGGCTGCCCTCGCGGAGGCAGTAGTGGGCTGCCCTGCTGTGAAATCCGATCCGTCGGACGATTCGTCGCTCTTCAAGGCGGGTGATCAGTCGGTAGATCGTGGCGGGATCGCAGGACACTCCGAAAGCGGGATCGGAGGCGATCTGCTGCAGCGTCATGGGTTGCTCCGCGGTTGCGAGAACACGCAGGCAGGCTTCGAGCGCCGCGGTTCGACGCAAACCGCTGGCCGAACAGACTGTTATCAACTCGTCGATGGCGACTGAACTCTTGCTCATGCTCCGGGGAACGTAGCGCGCTAAACGCCGAATTCCTGCACAAAATGAAATCCAGGCGAAGCGAGGAAAAGGATCGGGATCCGAACCCCGCGTGAAGTCGGGAAGTTGAAGGGAAACGGTTGTCAGCGTTGAAACTTTCGTTTGCCCCAGGCCACGGTCGCTTCCACGGGGGCGAGAGAGGCCCGGACGGTCTTGCGGACTGAGGCGTGGAGGCGACGATAATCTCTCAGCAGGCGCAGGGCATCCTCACCCATGGCTTCCCCGGGAAAAAGTTCCGGGGAGTTTTCCGGAGTCAGATCGAGACCGGACTGGACGGCCTCGACTTCGAAGGAGGCACCCAGTTCGCGTTGGCTGAGAAGAAGTTTTCG
>JAGRPC010000527.1 GCA_020439925.1 Verrucomicrobiia bacterium
GCGCCCGTCACCAGCCCGGTGCTCGCGATGCCCTGGGCCGCGGCATCGTCCCGGAAATCCGCCTGTCCTCCGTTGACGAGGAGCCGGTTGCGCGCCGCCACGGGATATTGTCCGGGCACAACCCGCCCGCCGACAAAGATGTCGAGATCGCCGTCGCGGTCGAAGTCGGCCGCCGCCGCGACACTCCCGCTGGCATGCCCGTCCGCCCCGGGATGCGGCAGGAGATGGGATCCTCCGGTGAATTCACCCTTCCCGTCGTTGAGGTAGAGCCGGTCACCAAGCGATGGGTCGCCGGGTTCACATTCGACACTTCCGCTCACCACGAAGAGATCGCGATCGCCGTCGCCGTCCGCGTCGAGGAGGAGGGCTCCAAGATCCTCCTGGCCGATCATCTCCGTGAAGGGCTGATGCATTCTCATGGTGAAGAAGGGATTGCCGTCTTCATCGAGACCGCGGCGCAGGAGGAGGCGCCCAGGCTGGCCCTTGGGGCTTCCGAGGTAGACATCGGTGAGACCGTCGCCGTCCACATCCCCCCAAGCCTGGCCGGGCCCGAGCTGGGAGTGCTGGTGGGGCAAGAGCGGTTGCCTCTGAAAATCGTCGAAAGGAGCCTCCGGCAGCGCCAAGGCGGCAAAACCGTCGACCTTCCGGAAAAGGGGTTTGCCTGTCTCTTCTTCTACCGGAACCGAATCCGCCGGATCCGGTTCGACGATCTCGATCCAGCGGTTCGCGGCGAGACCGGACAGCTTCTGGCGGGTTCCCGAGGGCCAAAACACCTCCAGCGAGGCGACCTCGTCGGACGCTCCGAGACCGAAATGAACAAGCGGCTCATCGCTTTCCTGGTAGCCGTTCTGCGGAAGCAGGACACGCGATTGCAGGCCGCCCCCGGAGGAAACCACCGTCACCTTGGCGCCCAGCGCGGAGGAATTCGCGCCGCGTCCCTTCAATCGAACGAGAAGATGGTTGGCGCCTCGCTCGCGACTCCGGTTGAGGAAAACTCCGGGACGGTCCTCCAGGGACAGGGTGACGAGGTCGAGGTCGCCGTCGCGGTCGAGGTCGGTCACCGCAGCCCCATAGGTCATCGTTTCCTCGAGACCGAGACCCCATTCCTTGCCGATCTTTTCAAACTTGAAGTCCGAGGTGTTCCGGAAAACGAGATCGTGTTCCCGCAGCTCGGGCCGCTCGAGGAAGAAGTCGAAGTCGTCCTTCCCGACCCGCTGGGACACGTCGAACTTGAAGTCCGAGTGATTGAAATCACGGGTGTGTCCGGTCGGGAGGTAGAGGTCGAGGCGTCCGTCCCCGTCGAAATCGCCCCGTTTGATGGCCCAGGTCCAGTCGGTCTTCGCGATTCCCGACATGTGGGCCGCCTCGAAAAAATGTCCCGTTCCCGTGTTGACGAAAAAGGCGCTCAGCATGTTCTGGCGGGGAAGCCCCTCCTGGTACATCGCCGTAAAGGAGGCACCCATTTCCCCCATCGTCACCTTCTGCCGGTAATGGGTCGTCGGCAGCATGTCGGAAACGATCAGATCGGTGAGTCCGTCGTTGTTGTAGTCCCCCGTCCCCGCTCCCATCGAGAACCAACTCGTGTGCTGCAGGACCCCGGCCGCGATCTCCTCGAAGGTTCCGTCGCCCCGGTTGCGGTAGAGTTCGTCCCGATCGGAAAAATCGTTGGCCACGTAGAGGTCGAGCCAGCCGTCATCGTCGTAATCGATCCAGGCCGCCCCGTTGGTGTGAGTCGGGACCGGGCGGATGCCGGCGGCGAGGGAAACTTCGGTGAACCGGCCACCCTCGTTTCGAAAGAGACGATTGGGACGGGCCGCCTCCGTAAACGTGGGCACCCCGGTCTGGGGATTGATCGTGCCCACCTTGAAATAGCGGTCCCACGGAGCCACCACTTCCCAACCCGTGGCCGTCTTGCGCATCGGCACCCCCTCGGCGGGACGGCCTCCTTTCCGGTAGAGGGCATTGGTCGCAAGGAAAAGATCGAGGTCCCCGTCGCGGTCGTAGTCGGCGAAAACGGGCATCAAGCTCGCGTCGGCGAGATCGAGGCCCCAAGCCGCGGCGGCTTCGCGGAACTTCAGGTGGCCCGGGGTCGACTCGTTCAGGTAAAGCCGGTTTGGTTCGTCATAGCGGCAGATGAAAAGATCGAGATCCCCGTCGCCGTCGACGTCGGCCATGGCGGAGCCGTTGCACCAGCTCTCCGCCTCGGCGACACCGGTCTCATCGGCTGGTTCCTCGAAGAGAGGCGCCGCGGCTTCTCCCCGGTGATGGAAGAGCCGGTTGCGCGTCGGACCGACAGAAAAAAAGAGCTCGGGCCAGCCGTCTCCGTCCAGATCGCCCGTGGCAACCCCCCCGCAGGCCATCGAGGAGTAGTAGAGCCGACGGTCGGGATGCTTCGTGTCGATCGGAATGGTGAAGTCGAGGCCCGAGGCCTCGGGAGCGAGCGGCTCGAACAGGGCGCTCCCCGCTCCACCATCCCCGGGACTAGGAAAGGAACGCAACTCGGAGACCGGCTTCGGGGCGTCGGCTCCGGACAGGGGGACCAGGAAACTCCACCCGAAAAGGGGCGCAAGGACGAGGAAGGGGGATTTCGTGTCCATCCCGACAAGCCTAGGGACAACCCGACGAGGATCAACCCGCGTTTTTACACCCCTTTTCATAAGAAATGGCGATCGAGCACCTGCCGTCCGATTCGGGAGAGGCACCAGGAATCATCACACCTCCCCCACGATGATTGGAATTGACGGGCTTACCCTTCCTCCGAAAAAAGCGCTCATGCCCCCGATTCCGGCGGCATGCCGCCTCAGTTTTCCTTGGACAGACCGGGGAAAATCGAAGTCTGTATACAATTTTTTCCGATCGCGGTCTTGCATTGGGAAATAGTTTTGACATCCTGACCGCTTCCCGGATTTCCACCTCCGTTTTTTCAACCCTCGTATTGTCCTGCCCCCCCCACATGAACCTCCTGGTGCTCTCTGTTCCCTTGTTCGGCATTCTTGCTCTCGCCTACACCTTCTGGAGGTCCGCCTGGGTGGCGAAACAGGATCCCGGCACCGAAAAAATGAAGCAGATCGGCGGCTTCATCTCCGACGGGGCGATGGCTTTCCTCCGTGCCGAATACAAGGTGCTCGCGATTTTCGTCGCCTGTATCGCCGGCCTGCTCGTCTTCGGAGGACTCCGTGACGAGAACAGCTCGCCTCTCGTGGCCATTCCCTTCATCGTCGGCGCGTTCTGCTCGGCCTTTGCCGGGTATATCGGCATGCGCGTGGCCACCAAGGCGAATCACCGAACCACCCAGGGTGCCCGCACCAGTCTCGGCGAGGGGCTCAAGATCGCCTTCGCAGGCGGATCGGTCATGGGCATGGGGGTTGTCGGTCTTGGCCTCACCGGACTCGGCGTGCTCTTCCTGATCTTCTCGAAAACCATCGGCACCGATGCCGCCTCGATCGGCAAGATCATGACGATCATCACCGGGTTCTCCTTCGGAGCCTCCTCGATCGCTCTTTTCGCCCGTGTCGGCGGGGGCATCTACACGAAAGCCGCCGACGT
>JAGRPC010000065.1 GCA_020439925.1 Verrucomicrobiia bacterium
CGGTCGAGTTCGCCGTTGAGGAAACGTTCGTAGAAGTTCCGGGTGGCGTCGGTGTGGATCGGATATTCGTCAAACAGATGCCCCTGCCCGAACATGCGGGGGTCCCCCTGCTCCTCCAGGCGTCCCGTCAATTCGGCCTCGAGGCGAGCGGCTACCGCCTCGTGATCGGGCGACCCCGCCAGATTGTTCACCGCCTCCGGATCTTTCGCGAGATCATAAAGTTCGACCGCCGGACGCATCCCGAAATTCAGCTGCCAGTAGCGATCACTCCGGTCATGGCGTCCACGTTCCAGCAACAGGCTCTTCGTAGGGCTGGCATCCGTATCGAGATATCCCGTCTCGGGATTGCCCGCAGGCCATCGGTCCGGCTCATAATTCCGCAGGAAAAGAAAATCATCCCGCACGATCCCCCGAATCGGGTATCCCCAGTCGTAGGGACGCCCGACATCCGTGCGTTCTTTCCCAACCATGACAAAATCGCGCCACTCCTCCACTTGTCCGGATCTTTCGCTTTCGAGAATGGGACGCCAGCTCCGACCGGTGATCGCGGCCATTCCCGTCGTCTCCGGTCTGATTCCCGCGAGATCGAGGATCGTGGGCGCCAGATCGATGAAACTCACATAATCCTCCACGACCCGTCCCGGGGTCCCGATACCCTTGGGCCAGCGAACCGCCAGCGGGACATGATTCGAATCCGGATAGGCATAACCCTTGTCGCGCGGAAAGGGCATTCCATGATCGGCCGTGACGATGACCACGGTATTCTCGAGCAACCCTCTCGTTTCGAGTTCCTTCAACATGCGAACGAGATGAGAATCGACATGCTCCACCTCGAAGGCGTAATCGAGCAGATCATGCCGCACCGTTTCCTCGTCAGGCCAATAGGAAGGGACCCGGTCTATGTCGGACAACTGCTTGCCCCCCTTTTTTACTCCGGATTGAAACTCATATCCACGGTGAGGCTCCGTCGCTCCATACCAGAAACACCAGGGCTTCCCTTCGGGAACGGACTCTAGAAAGTCGACAAAATTCGAGGCGTAGTCGTTGGGCGAGATTCCCGTCGTGACGGGCTTCTCCTTGTGCTGATTGTAGGGGACGCCGGTGATTCGGCGAGGTTTCCCCGATGCATCGTTGGCGATCCCCGGACCCCAGCCCTTGCCCGTGATCCCCATATGCCAGCCCTGCTCCATCAGGACCTCGGGCCAGCTTTTGAACTTCGGGGGAAAGACCGCCATATGATTTCCCGCTTCCTCGAGTTGCCAGGCGTGACGCCCGGTAAGAACAATCGCCCGCGAGGGAGCACACTTCGCGACCGGGGTGAAAGCCTTGCTGAAAAGGACCCCTTCTTTCGCGATCCGGTCGAAACCCGGAGTCTTTACCCATGGGGTTCCGTAGGCTCCCGCATGTGCCCCCCAATCATCCGCGATCGCGAACAGGATGTTGGGAGTTTTTGGAGAATCGCTCCCTTTCTCCTGAGCACTGACCCTGATCTCCGAAGCGAAGCAGCCGACGAGGAAGATAAGAAGCGCGCGAAGGGTCATGATTGTCGAGGGGACTTCCATTTCAGCGCGAATTGGAGGGAATCGCAAGGACGCAAATCAGCGGAATCAGCCGCCTGAGGAAGCCTCCTGCGGGATTTCTGAGGCTCACGCGTCGTCGAGTTGCGGTGGCACGTTCTGAAATCTCTCCGCAACCAGTTCCTTCCCGCTGGCATGTTCCAAAATATCAGGTAAAATTAACAATTTCCATGGCCCGCCGTCGTCGCTCCTCCTCTTCCTCCGCCCGTCGTTCCACTTCCCGGGGCCCATTTTCTTCTCTCGGCACCGGCAAACGCCGCTCCAAGCGCCGCAGCAAGAAAAAGGGCGGATCCTTTACCCGCTCCGTGGGCAGGCTGATCCGCACCGGCCTCTTCCTCGGAACCTTCGCGGCCGTTGCAGGCACCGCCTACTACGGGTGGAAGGCCACCCAATTCGATCTTTCCCTCGTGAAGGAGATTCCCGAGCGAACCTTGGTCTACGATCACAACGGGATCTTGATGGGCCACGTCGCGGGTCATGGGGAAAACCGCGTTTCCGTGCCGGCCTCGCAGGTATCGGAACACTTTATCAAGGCGCTCCTCGCCCGTGAGGACAACCGGTTCTACGATCACCACGGGGTCGATCCCATCGGTGTGCTGCGCGCTCTCGTCACCAACGTGAAATCGGGAGGCAAGGCCCAGGGCGCCTCGACCATCACGATGCAACTCGCCCGCAACACCTACGGGATGCGGGAGATGTCGCTGCAACGGAAGATCATGGAGGCCGCGCTAGCGATCCGGTTGGAGCGTGAGTATTCAAAGGAGGAAATCCTCACCTTCTACATGAACCGGGTCTATTTCGGCTCCGGTCTCTACGGAATCGAGCGGGCTTCGCAGGGCTACTTCATGAAACCGGCATCCCAGCTCACCCTGGCCGAGGGGGCCATGCTCGCCGGGGTCATCCGGGGACCAAGTCTCCTGAACCCGTTCCGCAGCATGGAGAACGCAAAGGATATCCAGGGGGAAGTACTCGACCGGCTCGTCGCCTCGGACCTCGTCACCCGGGCGGAAGCCGATGTGGCGAAGGGGCAGCCGATTGCCCTGCGCCCACCGGACCAACGGTTTGCTACTGGCAGCTACCCCCTTCAGTCTGTCTTTGACCTTCTCGAGGATTATCTGGCCCCCCACCTGATCGAAAATGGCGGTTTGCGAATCTACACAACGATCGATTCCGAGCTTCAAAAGGTGGCCCAGGCGGAGCTCGACCGACACCTCACGGAGATCGAGCACCGGGCCGGCTATCCCCATTCGCCCCGGAGCTCCCACAAGAAGGGCTCCACGACCAGATACCTCCAGGGTTCGGTGGTTTCCCTCGACAACCGCACCGGAGGTATCGTGACTCTCGTCGGGGGGCGTAATTTCAGCGAGAGCTCTTTCAACCGAGCCTTTCTGGCAAAACGACAGATCGGATCAACCTTCAAACCCTTTGTCTACGCCGTCGCCTTTCACCTCGCCGGCCTTCAGCCGAACACTCGTATCAGCGACGACCCGGTGAAGATTGGAAACTGGTCTCCGAAGAACAGCGACAACACCTATCAAGGGAAACTGCCGGCGGCCGTTGGGCTGATCCGTTCGCGAAACACCATGTCCGTTCGAGTTGGCCAGATGGCGGGCATCTCCAATATTCGCGACCTCGCCAAAGCTTTGAAACTCGGGGATATCCCCAATTCCCCGGCAATCACCCTGGGAGCGTTTGAAACCACTCCGGTGAACATCACGAGCGCCTACTCCACCTTTGCCACAGGAGGAGTCAACCTGGCACCCTTTCTCATCTCCAAGATCGAGCATGCCGACGGAACGGTTCTCTATGAGCACGAAAACAACGGTCGACGGATCTTTCCGGAAAACGTTGCCTGGACCGTTTCGAACATTCTTGGAAAAGTCCTCGACGAAGGCACTGCCACCGAGTCCCGACGCCTCGGATACCAGGCTCCGGCCTACGGCAAGACCGGAACCACCAACGATTATCATGATGCCTGGTTTGTGGGTTACTCGGACAAGCTCACAACCGGAGTTTGGGTGGGACTCGACCAGCCCAAAACCATCATGGAGCGCGGTTACGGAAGCACCCTCGCCCTGCCGGTGTGGACCGGAGTGATGAAAGCGGCCGAAAGCAAGGGTTACATGGCAGCCAGACTTCCCGGAACGAACAGCGGCCTGCTCGTCGCCTCCCCGGTCGAAGGCGCCGCGGCCCCCGGAAACGGACCGGGCGAAGGCGGCCTCGGCAAGGCGTTCCGGGGAGTGGGCCGCTTTCTCTTTGGCGAATCAAAACGCTGACCCGGGCGACGGCACCGTCGCCCTTCCGGTGTATCCTTTTCCGCAGCCGCATCCCGAAGCAATGAAATTGGCTCTCGACATTGCGCTCTCCGTTTGTCACATTTCGCAATTGATCGGAAATGGCAAGCAAGCGGGATTCATTCTTCAGCCTCGTCCCCGAGGGCTCGCCGCACGAAGTGAAGGGCGAGCGCGAGGTGATGCTTCCGGGAATGTCTCTCGAGATTCTCGCGACACGGAAGATCCGTTTGCAGCGCTGGAACCTGCAGCAGCTCATCGATCCCTACTGGCGCCTCTATTGCCCGGTTGAGGGACGTGCAGTGGTGCGCTTCGAGGGTGTGGAAACCGCTCTCACGCCCGGGAACCTTTACCTCATCCCGCCAAGAACCGCCTTCAGTTCCCAAAATCCGGTTCCTTTCACCAAGTGGTACATGCATTTCATCCTGGGGCGCTCCGATCTGCTTTCGGTTCCCGGGATCTATTCCAGTCCCGTCGATGCGGTGGGCCAGGGTTTTCTCGACTCGCTGGCCAGCGCGAAAGGGGAGCCCTACAACTGGGAATCGGCCTCGCTGGTCATTCACGCTCTCGGCAAACTGCCCCCCAGCGCATGGACGGATCAGAAACTGGATCCCCGAGTCACCAAGGCGATGGAATTCCTCCAAAGCAATCTATCGCGTCGCATCAACGCCGAGGATGCCGCCAAGGCGGCGGGAGTGAGCGTTCGCAACCTGAACCACCTGTTTCGGTCCCAGGTCCGCCTTGCCCCGATGAGCGTGCTGCTGAGTTATCGGCTCGACCGGGCCTGCCATCTCCTCCGCCACACCGACCAGTCCATCGAACAGGTGGCCGAGAATTGCGGGTTTCCCAATCGCTACTACTTCAGCCGCATGCTCAAACAACACCGGGGCGTTTCTCCGGCCGCCTATCGGAAGGGGCAGCTCTACTGACGAACCATGAACGAGTTTTCCCAGTGGTCGTCGCTTCATCTGATCTGTCTGCTGGCCTGCCTCGTGGCCGTCATCGCGACCATTGTCGCCGGGATCAAACTCAGGAAACGGCCGACTTGGGAAAAGCGCGTGAGATATGGCCTCGCCTTCGGGTGTCTCTTTTTCTGGGTCGTCAGCAATGGCTATGGCTTTTTCGGGGGGCGTCTCGACTGGTCGGAATCCCTGCCTCTGCATTTCTGTAACCTTGCCAACCTCCTTGGAGCCCATGCCCTGATGACCCGTCACTGCGTTTCGCAGGGACTGATGTATTTCTGGACAATGGCCCTTTGTTCGTGGGCGTTCCTGACCCCCTCCCTCTATGTCGGACCCGCCCATCTCTGGTTCTGGCTCTTCTGGCTTTACCATCTGTTCATTCCCGTCGCCACCGCCTGGATTCTTGTCTCCGACCGATTCCATCCGGGATGGAAGGACTGCAGAATCGCCGTCCTTCTCACTCTCGCCTACATGACAGCCATGGCCGCGCTGGATGCCTTCACCGGGTGGAACTACGCTTTTGTCGGCGCCACCAAACCGACCCAGGCAAACTTGCTCGATTTTCTCGGACCGTATCCGCTCCGGCTTCTCTGGATGGCCTTGATCGGTGCCACTCTCTTTGTCCTGCTCACCCTCCCCTGGCTCGGATCTTCACCGAGACCTTCCCGCCCCACCCCCTGAACCCGATGGCTCTACCAACTCCCGGCGAAGAGAGGGAATTCCGTGCCTTCATGACAGGACTTCGACGGCGGAATCCGCATGAGACAGAGTTTCATCAGGCCGTGGCGGAGGTCGTTGAATCCGTGCTGCCCTGGTATCTCCAGCACGACAACCTTCGCCAATCGCAGATACTCGAACGTGTCACCGAGCCCGACCGAATCATCAGCTTCCGGGTCACTTGGGAAACAGACTCGGGCGAGATCAGGGCAAACCGTGCCTGGAGAGTCCAGTTCAATCATGCCCTTGGTCCTTACAAGGGCGGTCTTCGCTTTCACCCCTCGGTCAACCAGAGCATCCTGAAGTTCCTTGGATTCGAGCAGATCTTCAAGAACAGCCTCACCGGTCTGCCCATGGGCGGAGCCAAGGGGGGAGCAAATTTTAATCCGAAAGGCAAGAGCGACCGCGAGGTGATGCGCTTCTGCCAATCCCTGATGACCGAGCTTCACCGTCATATCGGAGAGGATACCGATGTGCCAGCAGGCGATATCGGCGTGGGCGGACGCGAGATCAGCTATCTTTTCGGTCAATACATGCGACTCGAGAACCGGTGGAGCGGTGTCCTCACCGGTAAAGGACTCTCCTTCGGAGGGAGCGCCGTAAGGAAGGAAGCCACCGGCTGGGGCTGCGTTTATTTTTGCGAGGAAATGTTGAGGCAACTCGGAGACTCGCTTGAAGGCAAACGGGTCTCCGTCAGCGGAAGCGGCAATGTCGCTCTCTACGCCGCCCAGAAACTGATGGAGCATCGATCCAAAGTTGTGACCCTTAGCGATTCACGCGGATTTCTCCACTTTCCGGATGGTTTGAAGGAGGAGCACTGGGAACAGATTCGCAGCGCGAAGGAAGAGAAACGCGCACCGCTATCCAGTCTATCCGACTTGGGAAACTATTATCCCGAAGCCAAGCCCTGGGCCGTTCCCTGCGACATCGCTATGCCCTGTGCCACCCAGAACGAACTGGACGTGAAAGATGCGCAGAAGCTCCTCGAAAACAAGGTGTTCGCGGTATGCGAAGGGGCCAATATGCCAGTAACCCACGAGGCGGCTTCGCTCTTCCATGAAAAGGGAATCCTCCACGCTCCCGGGAAGGCTTCGAATGCGGGCGGGGTCGCGGTCAGTGGCCTGGAGCAGAGCCAGAACGCGATGCGCCTGAGTTGGAGCCGCGGAGAGGTCGATCAACGTCTTCGCGGAATCATGTCGGAAATCCACGCTCGCTGTCTTTCTGACGGGACAACCGGCGAGGGTCCCGTGAATTATATCAAGGGTGCCAATCTTGCGGGATTCAAGAAGGTGGCCGAGGCGATGCTCGCCTACGGGGCGGTCTGATCCGCGAGTCGGTTACCCGCGTTCGCGTACGCCAAAGGCCATCCGAACTTCACGTGACCTGTGATAGTTTCGCTCCATGTCTTTCACGCTCCTCCGACGCGCTCCCGGAGTGCTCCTGCCGGCGATTTTCTTCCTGTGCCACGCAGGATGGGGGCCAGCTTCCGCCGACGACGCGATTTCCGCAACGGAAGCCGATCATCCCGAGGCGCGGTGGCGCTTTGAAGGGGAAGCTCTCGCGGGTGCCGTCGGCAAAGTCGAACTCACCCAGGGAGCGACACGCCGTTATTCACACACCCTTCCCGAACACAACCAGGGCGTTCGCTTCCACGGCGACGGTGGGCGCATTGAGATCGAGGATCGACCCGAGTTGCGTTTCGATCAGGGGGACACGATCACGATCGAGGCTTGGGCCAGACTCGAGGGAATCGAGCCCGGAGCAAATGTCTATCTCATCGGCAAGGGACGCGGGACCTCCAACGCCGTGAATCAGAACTGGGCCCTGCGCCTGGCCGACTCGGGCGGATCCTCGAAACTGAGCTTTCTCTTCCGAAGCCGCCCGGACGGTGATTTCAAGGGCGACTATCACCGGTGGACCTCTTCTCTCGGGATCAGCCCCGATGGGAAATGGCATCATCTTGCTGTCACCTACACCTTTGGGGAACCCAAGAGCATCAAAGGCTTCATCGACGGAAAGGCGAGTTCGGGGAAATGGGACATGGGCGGGGAGACCGAACGACCTCCGGTCGTCGACGCCGATCGAGTCGTGATCGGCTCCTCCCGGGGTGGAGCCCCTTCCAACAGCTTCCACGGCGATCTCGATGAAATCGCCGTCTATCGCAAATCCCTTCCCGACCAGCGTCTTGCCCAGCGCTATAAGAGGGTCATTCCCGATCCCCTTCCTCCTCAACTCGACCGGATTGGAGAGGGCGAAGTCCTTGTGGAGGTGCGGGAAACAGGAGGCAATCCGGGGGAATGGCCCGACCTCGACCAACAACCCGACGAGACGTTTCCGCTCGATGCCTTTTCCCTGACCTGCCTGCCAAACCGTTACAACGAGCGTGGAGTGCGCACCGACCGTCGCCTTCCTCTTCACGTTCGCCTTGCCGGAAAGGTCGACCTGCCTCCCGGGAAACACACCCTTCTCCTCCGCGCTCCCGGGATGAGCCGTCTCTCCCTCGACGGCAGTGAAGTCGCGGCGATCCCGGCATTCGGCATCAGCGGCAGTGCCCACGGAGCGGTCCGTACGCCCCCAGCCGAGGCGTCTCCCTATCCGCGTCTTCGCATGGGAACCCGGGAACTCACGGTCGAGGTTGAGGGCGGTTCTCCACGGCTCGTTGTCGTTGAGGCAATGATCGGGAACGCGAGTCGCCGGCTCAGCGTGAACGAATTCCTCGTCGCGATCCAGCCTGAAAGCGGCAGTTCCTGGAACCTGCTGACGTCGGCCGGGGCGGATCTCGTGCCTTTTACCAGCGAAAGGTTTGCCGCTCTCAACGAGGCACAAAAGGAGTTTTTCGCCGGTATCGACACGAAGAAACGAAGAGAAGCCCTCGTCAAACTCACTCCCGAGATCGAAGCCCGTCATGCCAGGGCCCGAGCCTATCTTGCCACCCTCTCCCCCGTGCGCCTGCCCGACGGGATCGACGAAACGTCACCTTCGCGGATCGTCGACGCTTTCCTTCTCGCCAAGATCGATCGCGCTCGGGAAGGCGCGGCCGAGGTCGCCGCCGAGGCGAAACCCAATCATGCCGAGGTCGTCGGCCTTCTCGAGTCACAGTGCTATCGCTGTCACGGGGAGAAGGCTCAGGGCGGACTGAAACTCAACAGTCGCGAGGCGGCACTGGGCAAGGGTGAATCGGGCCTGGCCGCTGTCGTTCCGGGAAAGCCGGACGATAGCGAACTCATTTACCGCCTCACCACGGACGATCGGGACGAAGTGATGCCGCCCAAGGGCCACGGTTTCACACCTGAGCAGGTCGAGAAGACCCGCCAATGGATTGCCGACGGCGCACCGTGGGTCAGGGAAGGCGGACTGGTCGCGATCCCTCAGGCAGCGGAACCCCTCTCATTCCTCAGGCGACTCTACCTCAACACGGTTGGCGTACTTCCGACTCCCGAAGAAGCACGTTCCTTTCTCACCCTTCCCGAGGACACCCGCGTTGCCTCAACCGTTGACCGACTCCTCGAAGATCCCCGTCACGCCGATCACTGGGTGAGCTACTGGCAGGATGTCCTTGCGGAAAACCCGCGCCTCATCAAGCCGGTTCTCAACAACTCGGGTCCCTTCCGCTACTGGTTACATGAGTCCCTTCTCGACGGCAAGCCGATGGATCAGTTTGTCGCCGATCTCGTCGCCTTCGAAGGCAGCATCCACGGCGGAGGGGCCGGCGGATTCTCCCGTGCAGCGGAGAATGACGTGCCCATGGCCGCCAAAGCCCACATCGTCGGCACGGCGTTTCTCGGCGTCGAGATGAAATGTGCCCGCTGCCACGATTCCCCCTATCACTCCACCAAACAGGAAGATCTTTTTTCCCTCGCTGCGCTCCTTTCCGGGAAACCCGTCACCCTGCCGAAGACATCCACGGTGCCGCCCGAATTCTTCCAGCGTGAGGGCAAGGCCAACTCCGTCGTGAAAGTGACCCTCCAGCCAGGGACCGCGGTCGCTCCCAAATGGCCCTTCCCGGGCATCATCCGAGGCGAGGTGAAGAATGAAATCGCCTCCCGCCCCATCGATGTGGCCTGGGAGATCGTGCGCCCGGAGAACGAGCGTTTTGCCCGGGTCATGGTGAACCGGGTCTGGAAACGTTATTTCGGCGAAGGGTTTGTCGAGCCCGTCCATGACTGGGAAGGAAATGCGCCCAGTCACCCGGACCTGCTCGAGTGGCTTGCCCGGGACTTTGTCGCCTCGGGTTACGACCTGCGCCACCTGTCCCGTGTCATCCTCAACACCGAAGCCTTCGGTCGAGAAGCCCGCTTTGCGAGAACCTCGACCCCCGACGAGCGCTTCTTCGAGGCTCCCCTGCGGCAACGGTTCAGCGCCGAACAGCTTGTTGATTCCCTCCTCAGTGCCTCGGGAGTGCCGAATTACAGTGAAGAACTCACCTTTGATGTCGAAGGAGTCTTTCCGGCTCAGAATTTTCTCAATCTCGGCTTCCCCCATCGAGCCTGGGAGATGGTCTCCACGGCCAGCGACCGGGACCGCCCGAGCCTCACCCTGCCGAACGCCGACTCCATCCTCACCGTGATGAGTGCAAACGGCTGGCGCGGCGAGCGTGCCGAACCTGTTACTGAACGACTCAACGAGGCGAACGTGATCCAGCCGGGCATGCTTGCCAACGGCCTGCTGGGAACCTGGGTTACCCGGCTCAGCGACTACAGCGATCTCACCGGGCTCGCCATCACCGCGAAGAGTCCGTCGGACCTGGTCGACGACCTCTTCCTGCGTTATCTCACCCGGACTCCGACCGAGGAAGAGAGGGCCGCATACCTTTCCCTGCTTGAGCCGGGATTCGATGATCGACTCGCCACCTCACAACCCGATTTCCAGAAGGCCACCTATCTTCCGGAAGTTCGAGAGGTGAGCTGGACCAACCACCTCAGCGTCGAGGCCAATGAGATCTCTGCACGCCTCGAAGCCAAGGCCTACAAGGGCCCTGCTTCCACAGAGTGGATCAAGTCCGATTGGCGCGAACGCATGGAAGACGCCGTCTGGGCGCTCGTGAATTCTCCCGAAATGGCCTTTGTCCCGTGACTTGATCTCCCCGATTCCCTTTCTGGACCGCATGAAACGTCGTAACTTTCTCCAGCACTCCGCCACCCTCGCCGCACTGGGCGGAGCGGACTCGCTCCTGGCCGCAGACTCGGGGCTCAGCCTCCCCAGGGGCAAGGCGGAACACTGTATCCTGCTCTGGCTCGGAGGCGGCCCCGCCCAGGTCGATACTTTCGACCCCAAGGCATTGGGCGATCCGAAAGCTCGAAAGGCGGGCAGTGCCTACCGATCGATCGACACTGCGGTAGCCGGAGTGCAGGTGAGCGAACATCTTCCGGAACTTGCCAGGCGCATGGACCGGGCCACGATCCTTCGCACTCTCACCCACGACGTGATCGACGAGCACGCCGCGGCGGTGAATTTCATGCACACGGGTCGTCCCGTCAGCGGCACTGTCGTCTACCCCTCGCTCGGTGCCGTCGTCTCACACGAGTTGGGTGCCGGACAGGAAGGGGTGCCCGCCTATATCCTCGCTGGTTATCCCAGCGTGGCGAGAGGCTCGGGCTTTCTAGGGGCAAAACACAGCTACCTTTACCTCCTCGATACGGAAAAGGGGCCCGCCGGACTCACCCGTTCTCCCGGGATCACCTTGGAACGACAGGCGCGCCGGGACGGACTCCTCGGCAAGGTCCGTGCCACCGCCCGCGAAACCCGCGACGAGGCGGACCCGGTCCTCTCCTACGACACCCTCATCGAGGAAAGCCGACGTCTCGCAGGGGGAGATTTCGCCAAGGCCTTCGACCTGAAGTCCGAACCCGCCACCCTGCGGGAACGCTACGGAGCCGAGTTCGGCCAACGCTGCCTCCTCGGTCGCCGTCTCCTCCAGCAGGGCGTCCGATTTGTCGAGATCCTCGACAACCTCAACTTCACCAACGGCACAGGCTGGGACACCCACAACGACGGCCAGGTGAAACAGCATGTCCTCATCCGTGGACTCGACCAAGCTCTCAGCGCCCTCATGGACGATCTCGAGACTCATGGCCTCCTCGACAAGACCCTCATCTGCGTGGCCGGAGAGTTCGGCCGCCCCTCGGAGTTTGATGCGGGTGGCGGACGCGGTCACCAGGGCTCCGTCTTTTCCGTCCTCATGGCCGGAGGTGGCCTCGCCCACAAGGGAGCGATCGGACGTACCGACGACGCTTCCAAACTCGCGCTGGAGCGCCCCATCTCCGTTCCGGATTGGCATGCCACCGTCTATCACGCGCTTGGGATCGACTACCGGAAGGAACTCTTCGACGGAGACCGGCCTGTACCGATCACCGACCGGGGGGCGGCGATCCGGGAACTTTTCACCTAGAAGGTCCTGAGCCCCTGCGGCCGGAATCGAGAAATTTCTTTGACTTTCCCCGTGCGAAACGGAGCGTTCTTTTTTCCAGTTTCGTATTATCTCACGCATGCAGAAAACCGTCATCATCGGAGCCGGAGGGGTCGGCAACGTCGTTGCCCACAAATGCGCGCAGGACGCCGCTACCTTCGGCGAGATCTGGCTCGCGAGCCGCAGCCTCGACAAGTGCGACGCGATTGCCGCCGACATCAAGGCAGCCACGGGAGTCACGATCCACACCCGCCGCATCGACGCGGACAACGTGCCCGAGGTCGTCGCCTTTCTGAAGGAAGTGCAGCCTCAGATCCTTCTCAACATCGCCCTTCCCTACCAGGACCTCACCCTGATGGAAGCCTGCCTCGAGGCCGGAGTCCACTACGTCGACACCGCCAATTACGAACCGCCCGACACCGCGAAGTTCGAATACAAGTGGCAGTGGGCCTACCAGGAACGCTTCCAGCATGCCGGCCTCACCGCCCTTCTCGGATCCGGCTTTGATCCCGGGGTCACCAACGTCTACTGCGCGTATGCCCTGAAACACTATTTCGACGAGATCGAAACCGTCGATATTCTCGACGCAAACGCCGGCGATCACGGTCTGCCCTTCGCCACGAACTTCAATCCCGAGATCAATCTTCGCCAAATCACCGCCAACGGACGTTTCTCGGAGAACGGCGAATGGAAGGAAACCCGCCCGCTCGAAATCG
>JAGRPC010000528.1 GCA_020439925.1 Verrucomicrobiia bacterium
AAGATCCCCGACTTCAACGCAACCGTGGCCTACGCTCTCGGACTGCCCCTCGACCAGGTTCTCTATTCGCCCAGCAAGCGGCCCTTCACGGTGTCCTCGAAAGGAAAGCCAATCCTTGAGGTGCTCAGCTGAGACCGCTCCGCGAGGGAGGTCCGCCGTCAGCGCGATTCCATCCACTCGGGTTTGTCCCTCGTCTCCTTGAGTGGACGCGAGGGATCATGATGTGGATTCTGCCCGGGAATCTCGGCGGGAACGGAACGCATCCAGTCGTGAAGTCGCTGCCGCATCGCTACGGTTCGTTCAATCTCGCTTCCGGCGAGGTTACGGCTTTCCCCAAGGTCGTTGCCAAGGTCAAAAAGTTCCGTGCGGCTTCCCTCCTCGTAACGTCCCTCCGCATCGAACGAGTCGCCGAAGTAGTCGATCAGCTTCCAGTCCCCTTCGCGAAGGACCGCACAGGGAGTGGCTCCCCAACGCAAATCGTAGAGCGGCAGATACCAGTGGAGCGATCGTGCCTGGAGGGATCCGCCCCGCAACAGGGGCACGAGGCTGACCCCGTCGACCGGCCAGGAGTCCGGAACCCGAGTGCCCGCCGCGTCCAGCAGAGTGGGCAACCAGTCGATGATATGCACGGGCGTCCTGTTGACCGTGCCTGGTGCAACCTGCCCCGGCCAGCGCACGAGACAGGGAACGCGAATGCCTCCCTCGTAGGGACTCCCCTTCCCGGCCCTCAGCGGAGCATTGCTGAACTGGCGCTCCTTGACCTGCAGGCGTTCGATCCGTCCATCGCCATCCTTGAATAAGGCCGCATCGTAGAGGACGTCGACCCCGCCATTGTCGGAAAGAAACACCACCAGGGTATCCTCCGCCTCCCCGAGGTCAGCGAGTCCGTCGAGCAGTCGTCCCACCCCGGTATCGAGCGTTTCGATGGCAGCGAGGTAGCTCGCATTGTGCAGCCCCGTTTCGGGAGCTCCCCGGTCCCGGTATTTCCTGACGATCTCCTCACGCGCCACCACCGGGCCATGGATGGTGTGGTGCGCCAGGTAAACAAACCAGGGCGAGTCCTTCTTCCTCCCGATGAACTCGAGAGCCCGGTCGGTGAGCCAGTCGACTCCCTTGTCACCCTCCTGGTGGTATTTCCCGTTCGGTGGAACCGGGGCCTCGTCGAAACCGAAGGCGGGCGCGGCAGCGGCATCGAGCGCCACGTAGCTGCCGCTGGCCGCATCCGTGAGATGCCACTTCCCGATGCAGGCAGTCGCATATCCCGCCGCCTTCAGACCCTTCGCGACGGTGAAACTTTCGCGGGGCAGGGATTCGACAAAGGCAGGTTCACGCACCGGCGCCCAGGGAGTGCCATACCAGGGGATGACGTGCCACATTCCGTTACGGGCGGTGTGTTGTCCTGTCAGGAACGCCGCCCTCGTCGGGGTGCATTGCGGCATCACGTAGGCATCGGTGAATCGCATCCCCTCGCCCGCGAGACGGTCGAGACGGGGAGTCGGCACCAGGGAATTCCCGTAACTCCCGAGAGTCGCCCATCCCTGGTCATCGGTGAGGATGAAAAGGATGTTGGGCGGTGCTTCGGCGCGGGCGGTTACCGTTGCCGCGCAGGACAGAATCAGGCACAAGGTCAATCGGTTCATCATTTCGGGTAACTTCGGCATCCTCCTTCAGGACTCGAGCCGGGTCAGACCCGGATGAAAATGCCGCGCCGGAAGAGGAACCGGGCGAATAGAAAGACGAGGAGCAGGGCCGCGGCCGAGGTGACGACCGAACCGATTCCTTGAGCGACGTGACGATCAAGGAACGAAGAAAGGTCTCCACCCGTGAACGTGGCCGCGAGGTCGCGGAACGGAACGAAACGCGCGCCAAGGTAGACGACCAGGGCATTGCTGCCGATCCAGACGAAGGGCCGACACCAGCGACGCCACTTCCGGACATCAATCAGGTAATAGAAAAGGGCGAGCATCCATGCACTGAGCCCGCCGGCTACGAGGACGAAGGAAGAAGTCCAGATCCGCTTGATCAGAGGAAACTGCAGGCTCCAGAGGAGACCAAGTGCGATGCAGACTGCACCCCCGAGAAGGAGGAAGCCGACTTTGCGGGAAGAGGCAACGGAGCCGTTCTTGAGAAGTTGCCCGGCGAGAATGCCCAGCAGGGAGAGAACGATGGAAGGCAGGGTACTGAGAAGCCCTTCGTTGATGTAATAGAGCTGCGCCTTTTTCCCCGGCAACAGGAGAAAGTCGAGGAAGTTTGTCAGGTTGCGCCCTTCTTCGTAGAGGCCGCGGACCGATTCCGGGGTCGCCGCCGCGATGGCGAAGGGCGACCCGCTGCCTACCCGACCCGCAACTGCCTCTACGGTGTCCTTTTCCAGCTTGAGATCGGGAAAGGGCACGAAGGTCAACAGCAGCCAGTAACCGACCGGCAGCACGATGGAAGTGATCAGCAGCCCCCTGCGCCCTGGAACAATTAGATAGATCAAGGCGGCAAGGACGTAGCAGGCTGCAATGCGGTGCAACACGCCGCCAAGCTGGATCTCGGGCCACGGCTTGGAGAAACCGCCATAGTAGAAAACCCCGAGGGCAAACAGGAGCAGCCCCCGTCGAAGGATGCGGGTGACCATCGAGCGGCGGCCGCCCTTCTCCCGGGCCCTGTCGAGCGAGAAAACGATGGAGATGCCGACGATGAAAAGAAAGAGGGGGAAGATGAGGTCGTAGAAGCGGAAGCCCTCCCACTGGACATGGGTCAGTTGCGTGACGAGAAAGGCAGTCACCGGGTTGTCGTCCATCTTGCCCAGGGACTGGACAATGGCTCCGGCACCGACGATCCAGAACATGTCGAATCCACGGAGTGCGTCGACGGAAACAAGCCGCTCCGACTTCCCAGGGGATGGATCAACTCCAGCGGTTGTCGGGGGCTGCATCGAGGTCATCGTTCGTCCGGATGGGTCGTGGGTCGGGAAAGTCGCCTGCTCGTTGTTCAATAAGGTGACGGGAAAGGGCCGGTCGGCGCGATCGTAAAGTTCAAGCCGACAAAGGACTCCTGAGCCTTCACCCGGCACGGGATGAACGACGCGGGGATCTGAAGCGTGAAAGCGAAAAACTGGATCTTCTTCATGGCATCATCTTTCATCGAGGATCGACCGGTTCGAGGAGACAAGTCAACGACTGACTGCCGGGATTTCCCTTTTCCTTCCTCCTCCCCATCCGGAGGGCGCGCATCACGAAAACGAAACCGCCTTCAGGTCGCGCCATCACCGCGAAACGGCGGCCCCTTCCACTCGATTTCGGTGAAAAGCAGGGCGCTCGCCGAGGCACCATACGGACCACGCAGGACGGGCCTTCCTTCGGGATCCATCACGAGGGACGAGCCGATGCAGAGATGCCCCGACCACTCCCCGTCCTCGATCGGACCGACGTTGCTTGCCCCCGCGATCCAAAGCCCGAACTCCTTCGCGACAACTCCGTAGTTTTCGAGCCAGAGTCGCCCGTAGGGCTCCCTGGCTGGGTCATGATCCGCCGGCACGGCCCAGGCGCAGGGAGAAAGAATCATCCGGGCTCCCATGAGCCCGAGCGTGCGGCTTACCGCCCGACCGGGTGCAAA
>JAGRPC010000529.1:0-689 GCA_020439925.1 Verrucomicrobiia bacterium
GGCGTTCGCGCTGTCGTCTTTTTCCCGAAGATCGAGGAGAACCTGAAAGACCCGCGAGGCGAGGAATGTTGCAACCCCGACGGACTCATTCCCCGCGCGATTCGCGCGGTCAAGGCGGCGTTCCCGGGAATGGCCGTCATCACCGACGTCGCGCTCGATCCCTACAATTCGGATGGCCACGACGGCATCGTGGAAAAGACCTCGTCCGGCGACCTGAGAATCCTCAATGACGAGACCGTCGCCATGCTCTGCCGACAGGCCCTCTGCCACGCCGAAGCCGGTGCCGACGTGGTCTCGCCGAGCGACATGATGGATGGACGCGTGGGAGAAATCCGAGCCGCTCTCGACGACGCCGGTCACGAAGAGGTCTCCATTCTCAGCTACACCGCAAAATACGCCTCTGCCTACTACGGTCCCTTCCGGGGAGCGCTCGACTCGGCTCCGAAGGCGGGCGACAAGAAAACCTACCAGATGGATCCGGCCAATCGAAGAGAGGCCCTGCGCGAGGCCGAACTCGACGTCGCCGAAGGCGCCGACATGCTCATGGTGAAGCCGGCGGGCCCTTACCTCGACATCATCCGCACGCTTCGCGACGCTTTTGACCTGCCTCTCGCCGCCTACCAGGTGAGCGGGGAATACCTCATGATCAAATCCGCCGCCAAGGACGGCTGGATCGACGAGGAAAAGGT
>JAGRPC010000529.1:779-7815 GCA_020439925.1 Verrucomicrobiia bacterium
TCACGGTGAGATTTCAGGTCACCCCGGTCCTGCACTCGCCTACGAAGAGGTTTTTTTGGAATCGGGATTGCCTCTGCTGCGTCGATCCGGTATAAGCCGCCGGAACACACGAACCCGCAGACAGAAGTCCCTTGTACGAAAGAATCCCCATTTCAGGCATTCGAGAGTCCTATTGTCCCCAGAAGGGCACGCGGACTATCGTGATGCCCCTGCTCATCGCCTCCCTGCTTGGGGCGATGACGGCCTTTTATTTCAGGACTAACGAGTCTCAATCACCCGCCGCCGACCCCGACCCCATCGACACCGTGGCGGATGCCGCACCGGTCACGGCTCCCGAGGTGGATCATCCGGAGGGACAGGTTCCCCCCTCCACTCCGGCCGCCAAGACTCTGCCTCTGGTGAAACAGGACGACCTCGAAGAAGCGGACTTCACCCCGTGGATGTCCACGCTCGCCCTCGAAACCTACATCCGTCAGAAAAACCGTGGATACCGGGACAGCTTCTGGTCACGCGGCAACTGGATCCGCGGCGTCGAGTGCCGCTGGCACGAGGGCGCGCGCGAGGTTCGCATCGCGCTGGGCACCATGTCGCGTCCCGGCCAGATCGGCTGGCAATACCGGCTCGACATGACAAGTATCACTTTTGCCGAGGAACTCGAACGGTGGAGCCAAAAGGGCTACACCCTTATCCAGAGCCAGGCCTATCGACATCCGGATGGGTCGCGGCGTTATCAGGCCGTCTGGCAGCTCGCGAAGGAAGCGGAGGTCGCCGGACGTTGATCCCTCTCCGTGTCATGACGGGGCTCATCGAACTCAAACTGAACGGGCTGGACCAGCTCTTCAATTCGATGGATCCCTCCCCTTTCCACGAGAGGGACCTCGATCACGATGCGGAGGAATTCATCGTGAGCTGGGCCGCCGAACATCCCCGGCAGCATGACCTGAAACTCGTCGTCCACCTCGCCGAGCAGGATCCCCGGGTTTCCCGCCCCGGCCCCCTCGTCTCCGAGGCGATCACCCATTATTTCGAATACCGGGCCACGATGACACGACGCGAGTTGAAGCGACTTCTCCGGGAAGGACGCACCGCGTTCATCGTCGGACTGCTCTTCCTCGGTCTTTGCCAGTTCGGCGCAAGCACGCTGGCCGGAACGACGGGATGGCGAAACCTGGCGCGGGAAGGTCTCCTCATCGTCGGCTGGGTGGCGATGTGGAAGCCTCTCGACATCGCCCTTTACCGATGGTGGCCCATCGTTTCGAACCTGAAACTCTACGAGCGACTCGCCCGAATGCCCGTCGAGGTGGTCAGCTCGGATCCATGAGCGGCGAGATGCCCTCACAAGACAACACTGGATTGCCCGCCGCCTCGCTCTCGGAAAGTGAGACGAGGAAACGCGCGCTCCAGTCGTTCAAACCCTCTCCATCGACGAGGATCTGCTCGACCCGCCAGGTGCCGCTCCCATCGCCGGACGTAAGGTGAAAGTGTTTCGCGTTCCGCGCCTCGGGATCGAAACGCAATTGCCCTCTCGCCTCCCGGAAGGCCCCCATCTGCTCTCCCGGTGACAGCTCCATCCCTTCCCCTTTCGACGCGAGAGCGAGGGCACCGGCCTCGTCCCCCTGCCAGAGTTTCTTCAGGAAATCGAAGACCGTTCCGCGCACCAGCCTCGTGAAGGCGGCCTGGTCGCGGATAATCGAACGGGGTCTGGCGACCGCCGTTTCCTCGATGCCGGATGAAGCGACGCCCCGGTCGTCCTTCATCCGCTCCCACTCGTCGAGAAGGGTCGAATCGATCCCGTGCAGCATCGTTCCGAAGAAGGTCTCGGCCTCGTCCAGTTCCATCGTTTTCAATCCCGGAGGCACGGTCTGGACGAGCACCTTGTAGACCTCGGAAAGATGGCGCAGCAGCACCGCCTCGCTCCGCTCGATCTTGTAGTGTTTCACGTAGTCTTCGAAGGACTGCCAGTTCTCGAACATTTCCCGCGCGATCGATTTCGGCCGAACCCCCGCCTCCTTCGCCCAGGGATTCCGGAGGACAAATTCGTTGTAGGTCGAGTAGATGAAATCCTTTCCCGGCTGGGGATGGGTCACCTCCTCGAGACGTTCCATGCGCTCGTCGTAATCGAGCCCCTCGGCCTTCATCTCCGCCACCAGGGCGGTCTTCGCCTTTTCGACCTGACGGCGCAGGATGATGCCCGGATCCTCGAGGATGGATTCGATCAGCGAAAGGACGTTCAACGCATAGTCGGGGGAGTCGAACTCGAGTTTTCCGATCGCCTCGAGAAGATAGAGGCCGAGGACCTGGTTCAGGGAGAAATCCTCCTGCAGTTCGATGTGCAGGGCCACCTTTTCCGGCCCCGATCGTTCCGCTTTCGGGATGAATGTCAGGATTTTCCCCTCGATCAAACCGCGGAACAGGGCAAAGGCACGGCGGCGCAGCTTCTTCTTCGAGGGTTCTGACTCGTGGCAGTCGCGGATCAGCCGCCGCAGGGCGAGGCACCCATCCTCTCCGCGCCGGGAGAGAATGTTCAGGAGGAGCCCGTGATGCATCGAGAAGCGGGAGACGAGGCGTTCCGGCTCGGCCTCGACGAGGTTGCGATAGGTCTTTTCCTCCCACATCACAAATCCCTCGGGCGACTTCTGCTTCACGAGCCGGTTCTTCCCTCCCTTCTCCCCGGCCTTCGCCTCGGCGCGCAGGTTGGCAATGACGTGGGCCGGAGCCTGGGCGACGACATAACCAAGGGTATCGAATCCGCGCCGCCCGGCTCGTCCCGCGATCTGGTGGAAGTCGCGCGACGCCAGGATCTTCGTCTTGTCGCCGCTGTATTTGAAGAGCTGGGTGAAATGGACCGTACGGATCGGCACGTTCACCCCGACCCCAAGGGTATCGGTACCGCAAATCACCTTGAGAAGGCCGCGCTGGGCGAGCTTTTCGACGAGAACCCGGTACTTCGGGAGCAGTCCCGCGTGATGGATGCCGATGCCATGGCGGATCAGCTTCTGAATCTCCTTTCCGTAGGGACTCCGGAAATCCGCTCCCACGAGGGCCGCCGCGATCGCTTCCTTCTCCTCCCTCGAGCAGTAGTTCCGGCTCATCAGGTTCTGAGCCGATTCGGCGCAGGAGAGCTGGGTGAAGTGAACGAGGTAGATCGGGGCGCGGTCCTGCTTCACGAGTTCCTCGACCATTTCCTCGAGGGGAAGCTTGTCGTTGTAGTCGAACTCGAGCGGCACGGGACGCTGAGCCGATTTCACGAGCACCGTCTCCGCTCCGGTGAGGCGGGTGAGTTCCCTTTCGAAAAACGAGGTGTCTCCGAGAGTGGCCGACATGAGGAGAAACCGTGCCCTCGGAAGGGTGAGGAGTGGGATTTGCCAAGCCACGCCGCGCTCGTTGTCCGAGTAATAGTGGAACTCGTCCATGATCACATCGTCGATCGCGGCTCCGGCTCCCTCGCGCAGGGCGTGGTTCGCGAGAATCTCGGCGGTGCAGCAGATCACGGGAGCGGACGGGTTCACCGTCGCGTCGCCGGTGATCATCCCCACTTTCTCGGGACCGAAGGTCTCGCACAGGGCGAGGAACTTCTCGTTGGCGAGCGCCTTCACCGGCACCGTGTAGAAACTCCGGCGCCCCTGACAAACCGCCCGAAACTGCACCGCGAGGGCGACGAGGGTCTTGCCCGATCCCGTCGGGGTGTTGAGGATGACGTTGCGGTCGCCGTAGAGTTCGAGAATCGCCGTCTCCTGGTGGTCGTACGGCTCGATTCCCGAATCGATCAGGTATCCGAGAAAGGCGTCGAGCACCGCGTCGTTCGTGGCGGGTCCGTCGAGGCGGCTGGGATCGAGCAAGGGCATGGAGCCGATAAGGAGAGCACGGGACGGGGTTATTCCCAAGGGGAGATTCACCATCCCGCCCCCTTGCATCAATGCCCAAATCTCAAACGCAGGGGTCAAAACGTCGTTCCCCGTTCCGCTGTTTCCGTCTTGCCACCGGATTCCCCGTTGATAGCATGGAGACACCATGATTCGCCCGGCTTCCCTCCTCGCCTTAACCCTTCTTCTCTTCACCACTGGCTGCACCTCGACGGGAGGGCGATACCCTGCTCATCGTCCGAACAACCCCTATTATCGGCCGAACCAGGGGTATGCGACCCAGCTTCCCAGTCCGGTGCCGGCACGCTATTTCGATCTCGGCGTGAATCGTGGCCGGTCGGACTGGAGAAGGGGCCTCTCCCACAACCCGGGGAGATACTACCGGGAAGTTCCCGTACCCGCTCGCGGCGAATTCTCCACCGGATACAACCGCGGCTACCGACAGGGAGGAAGAAACCAGTCGCGTCAATGGTCTTCCAATCCGCAACGGCCTTCCTACGGGTATTCGACGCACTATTGAATCGCTGGATGTGCCCCGGTTCGAACGCATTCGAATTCTGAGATCTCTTTTCGCTCCGCAAGTCACTCCCCGGGGTTTCAAGGAAACGAAAGTTTCCCGATCCCCCATGAACTCATTCTTTCGAGGCGCCTGTCTCCCCCTCGTTCTCGCCGTATCTCTTTTTGCTGGCCCGACTTTGCGGGGGCAAGACAGGCCCGACGGCACTTCGATTGACTGGAACAAGGCGAAGGACCTCTACCGACGCTCCCAGCAGGGAGAGACTCTCACTCCGGAGGATCAGTCCTATCTCGATCGAGCCAAAGAGCTGCGGAGAGGAGGAGCGGGTCAAAGGGGTGCCCCCCAAGCCTCGGCCGGAAATCAGCGCAAGGCTCCGGAGCAACTCGTTCCCCTGACGGATATGTCGGGTGAGGTAACTTACGAAGGCGAGGCTGGCGGACTCTACGGAAAGGGGATGAACACTCCCCCGCCGGCCCTGCAGAAGAAGGCGGAAGCGCAGCTGGCGCTCATTCACCCTCTCGACGCGAAGGGGGAACCATCCCCCGACGGGACCATCGTGACGATCTCGATCAGCATGTCGAATGCCACCATGGAATATTCGACCTTCAAGAGGTTGGCGGACCCGTCCCCTCTCAAGTCCCCCCGGGTGACGATCGTGGATTGCGCGCAGGGCGGACAAGCCATGGCGGAGTGGGTGCCCGAGGACGGGCGACCCTGGGAAGTTGCCCTGCAACGTCTCGAGGCAGCAGGGGTGACTCCTGCCCAGGTCCAAACCGCCTGGATCAAGCTGGCCAACAAGGCGCCAAGCGGTTCGTTCCAGGAACATCTGCAGAAGCTGGAGGCGGACACGGTGAAGGTGCTGCAGAATGCGAGAAATCGATTTCCCAACCTGAGGATTGCTTACCTCGGCAGCCGGATCTGGGCGGGCAATGCGAAGGGCGGACTGAACCCCGAGCCCTATGCCTACGAAGGGGCCTTTGCCGTGCGCTCGCTCATCCAGAGGCAATCCGATGGAGACGCCGACCTTTCGCCCGAAAAGGCTCCGCTGCTGCTCTGGGGACCCTACCTGTGGGCGGAAGGAACGAAGGGGCGGAAAATCGACCAGTTGATCTGGGAGCCTCAGGATTTTGCCAATGATGGCGTGCATCCAGGCGAATCGGGACGTCAGAAAGTCGCCCGCCTCCTGCTGGAATTCTTCGCGGGAGATCCGATGGCAAGCACCTGGTTTGCGTCGAAGTCGAAGAACTGACGCGGGTTGTCTCTCCGCCAGGCTGCCACCGGAAAGGAAGAGGAAACCGATCTCCAATCTTCCGTTTCAGAGCGTCCCCGACTCGGCCTTCAGGATCTCTTCGAGGCGTTTCTTCGCCCCGCCGTCGTCGGAAAGTTCGAGATTGGCGGCGAGAATCACGTGCTCGAGCGTGCGGATGAATCGCTGGTGAAGAATCCACTGTTTCTCCAACAGGAATCGTTCATCCTCGATCTTCTCGAGTTCAGCTTCCAGCCTTCCCCACTCGTCGAATCCGGGATGGGCTTCGATGGCCTCGACAAAAGCGTTGGCTTCGTCGGTGAGAAGGTGTGTGGATTGGACGGTGAGGACATTGGCCAGTTCCGGCCAACGACTTCGAAGCTGATCACGTATGGCGTTTTTCGCCTGTCTGACGGGCCCTTTCTTCTTCTTGCCCTCATCCTGGAGGTCCTTTCGCTTCTTTTCAATCCCCGCTGCGGCTTTCGTTGCGGCCGAGTGACGATCCTCCCCCTCAAGGCCGAGCCTCTCGGACAGTTTCTCGAGGACGGCCCGGTCGGCCGGCCGGGCGGTGGAAATGACCTTGGAATAGGGCTCGTTCCGCGGCATGAAAAACAGGTTGTCCTTGTCCTGGAATCGCGACCGCGCGACGAGGAAGGCTTCGCTGGTCTTGAGCGGGATGTCGATCGTTTCCGCACTGAGAATGGTGTGGGCGTGCGCCTCCTCGAAGGAGACCTGTCCGTCCCCGTCAAAGTCGCAGGATTCGACCGCTTTGCCCGTGCGACTCTCCCCCAGCATCGCCGCCCAGAAGTGGCTGCTGAACTCCTGGTAGTTCTCCTCGTTGATCTCCGGAGTGCATCCGGCGGCGGTACGGGTGTGGATGGTCGCGTAGAAACCACAGACGGACCGTGGCTGATCTCCCTTTCCAGCGTTTGCCTCGTTGAAAATGACGTGTGAGAATCCGCCGGAATAACACTGGGCCATGATGAGAACCACGCTCACGTCCCCGGGCAGGCCGTGGATCAGGTCGGCGAGTCGCCTCGTCTGTAGGGCCTGATTGTTCCAGAGGTAAAGCTTGGTGTCGTAGGCGTTCTCCTTGTCCGTGCTCATTCCCCCATGAGCCGCGGCATAAAGAATGACGCGGTCTCCGGGCTTCAGCCTGGAACCGGTGTCCTTGAACCAGCGTTCGATGTTGGCTTCGCTGGATTCACCGGCAACCTGCTCCAACTGGTGGTCGCGATAGGCGAGGTCCAGATAGTTTTCCGACCCAAACAGCCGAGCCATGTAACGATTCGCCTTGGGCACGCTGTCCAGGCCGGCCTCGAACTGAACGTCGCGACCGGGATTGTCCCCGTCAGCGAAAAACAGCGTATGCGGGGAGGCTTCATGCCCGGCATGCCGGAGCACGCGCTG
>JAGRPC010000530.1 GCA_020439925.1 Verrucomicrobiia bacterium
CCTCGTAGACGCTGCCCTTGAAACCTCGGAGTCCTCCGACCGTCTCGGGCGTGATTTTCGGGAGCCCTCCGTTGTCGCTGCAGAAGACCAGCAGGGTGTCGCGCTCGATCCCGAACTCGCGCAGCTTTGCCCGAAGGGTCCCGATGCTGCGGTCCATCGCGGCCAGTTCGCCGTAGTGGTTGGCGGAGTCCTTGTCGAGGTGGGTGAAGGGCTCGAGATCCGCATCGCCCGCCTTGAAGGGGCTGTGCGGGGTGCCATACCAGATCACCGCAAACATCGGTTTCTCTCCGCCACGGTGCCGGTCGAGAAACTTCACCGCCTCGTCAACGGCGATCTCGGAGGAATCTCCGGAAAACTCCTCGAAGTCGCCCTTCCGGCTCATGAGCGGATCCCGGTCGTAGAAGTTGGTCACCGAGACCCATTCGTCGAATCCGAAGGCACCCGGGCTGCGCGGATCGTCGCCAAAAATGGGAGCACCCGGTCCTCGAAAGCCGTTGAGGTGCCATTTGCCGAAATGCCCGGTCACGTAGCCGGCTGACTGCAGTGCCTGCGCCACCGTCTTCTCCTGCAGGCGCAAAGCATAACCATGGCTCAAGACCCCGGTGCGGTCATGGGATCGCCCCGTCATCACCGAAGCCCTCGTCGGCGAACAGACCGGGCCTCCCGCGTAGAAACGATCGAAACGCAGACCGTTCGACGCCATCGCGTCGAGGTTCGGCGTTTTCAGCAACGGATGGCCTCGATATCCCGTCTGGCCCCATCCCATGTCGTCGGCCATCACGAAGATGACATTCGGCTTTTCCCCAGCATGGCCGGAAGGGGTGAAAACGGAGAAGACGAAAACGAGCGCCAGCACGGCGCGAAAAGAAAACGGCGGGAGTTTCATGACGAGAGGAAGGATGACGGAGAAAAGGGCGGGTTGGCGAGGGGAAAATCGCCGCCCTCCCGTTTCCCCTTGCAGGGGCCTGCCCGCGAGATCCCCGGCCCCGCGCCGTCCACTTGAGAGAAGAGATTCCCCCCCAGCGGGCTCACCGGAGATGCCAGTCCGCTCCGTCGGCCATGACACTGGCGTTGATCTCGAGAAGCTGCCCTCGCAGCTTTGCCAGGATCTCCGGGTGCGCGTCGGCGACGTTCGTCTGCTGTCCGGGATCCGCCTCGAGATCAAAAAGCTGCCAGTTCGTGTATCCCCCCGCCTTGATCGCCGGGATCCACTTCTCCTGGAACATATTGTCGGTGGAGAGTTCGTAGTCCGGATCGGCCGTGAGGGACCAGCGACCGTCGCGCAACGCGACGATGGGACGCGATTTCTGCAGATGCCAGAAGAGCGGCTGAGGACGAACAAAGGGGCGCTCCGAATCGGGATCGAGCAGAGGCGTCAGATCCGTTCCGTCGAGATGGACACCGGAGGGCGGCTCGAGACCGAACAGCCCGCACACCGTCGGCAACAGATCCACGACGCCCGCCGGAGTCGCCTCGACCTTTCCCCCGGCGATGTGCCCCGGCCAGTGGAAGATTCCGGGAACGCGGATGCCGCCCTCCCAGTTCATTCCCTTGGCTCCGCGCAGGTTCCCGACACGGTCGCGGAGGTAACTGCCATTGTCGGAAAAGTAGACGACGAGTGTCTCCTCGGCGGGAGCGACCTCTTTCAGCTTCGCGAGGAGACGGGCAACGGCGCGATCGGTGTTGTCGATCGTCGCGGAGTAGATCGCGTTCTTGTCCTTCACTTCACCGTATTCCGCAACGATCTCATCCGGTGCAGCGATGGGAGCGTGAGGTTCGTGGAACCAGACATTGAGGAAGAAGGGCTGGTCCGCCCCCCGTCCCTCGTCCAGCCAGCGGATCGCCTCGTCGACGACGATCTGGCAGGAGTAGCCCTCGATCTCGCCGACCGGCTCGCCATTGCGGATGAAGGTCGCGGGATTGCGGTGGCTCGGCTCGGCGTTGTTCCAGGTGGCGAACCAGTGGTCGAAGCCATGCTGGTCGGGCGTCGGTTTGGAGAATCTCTCCGTCGGAAGTCCCAGATGCCACTTGCCGACGTGGGCGGTGGCGTAACCCTGCGCTTTGAGCAGTTCGGCGAGGGTGACCTCGCGCTCGAGGAGATGCGAGCGCTGACCGGCGTCGCTGATCCACGAGTAAACGCCGGTGCGGATATGGTGGCGGCCTGTCAGGAGCGTCGCCCGCGATGGCGAGCAGACCGCGCATCCCGAATAAAAGTCGGTGAAGCGGGTCCCTCCTTCGGCCAGGGCATCAAGGGTCGGCGTTTTCACCGGCCCGCCGTAGCAGCCGATATCCTTCCAGCCGAGGTCGTCGGAGAGGAGCACCACCAGGTTCGGCCGTTCGGCGGCGTGGCTGGAGGAAAGCGCGGACAGAAGGCAACCCAAGAGGGTCAGGGGGAAGAGCGAAGAGGGTTTCATCCGCGGATTCGGGTCACGGTTTCTTCGTCACGATGGCGTAATAGGCCCCGATCTCGTTGCCTTGGGCATCGGTGAAGACCGGCGCAAGCTGATGGGAGCCCGCCGACAACTCGACCTCGAAATCGACATGGGTGGCGCCCTCCGGAACCGGCACGGTGCCGAGATCGTTCCCGTCCAGTCTCATCGTCGCGGACACGGCCGCGATCGCGAGACCGGGTCGGGCCCGGTAGGCCTTCGAGGCTCCGGGCACGTCGGATCCCGGCGGCAGTCCCTCCGTGATGGGATGGTCGGCCTCGAGCGGCCAGCGGCGCAGGCTGATGGTGTAAGTGCCGCCCGTGACGGCTTTGACCGCCCAGTGTCCGCGATGGACGGACCTCGGCGGGGTCGCGGACGGAGGCACCGCCTTCTTTCCCTTTTCGGCCTTCTTCGGAGCGAGGGCATACCCGTCGCCCTCGCGGATGTGCTGCTGGTTCCACGGCGGCAGTTCCTCCTGGATCCAGTCGTGACCGGTGAAGCTGACCACCGGGTGATCGGGGTGGCCAAGGTAGATCTCGGTGGTCCGGGCAAAAGTCGGTTCCAGTTCGGCCCACCAGGCGTCGTAGAAGGCGGTCATGTCGGCGACACGTCCGGGATGTTCCGCAAAGAGATTGCGCTCCTGCCCGGGGTCGGTGGAGACGTCGTAAAGTTCCCTCCCGTTGACGAGCCGCCATTTTCCCGACATCACCGCAGTCTGCTTCCACTTGACGGGATCGCGAACGCGCTGCGAATCCGTCACGATCATCCGCTCATGCGCCCAAGCGGACCGGTCCGCCGAAGGATCGAGAAGAGAACGGATGGAAAGACCGTCGAACTTCACCCGATCCGGCTTCTTCGCACCGGCGATCTCCAGCAGGGTGGGCGCGAGATCGACTGCATGGCAGAGCGTGTCGTCGACATGTTTCCGATCCCAACCCGCGGCGGGCCAGTGGGCGATGAAGGGAACCCGATGCCCCCCTTCGTATTCGCTGCCCTTGGCTCCCCGCATTCCCGAATTGAAGACCTTCGCCCCGGCTGCGGTCCCGTTGTCGGTGGTGAAGATGAAGAGGGTGTTCTCCTCGATCCCGAGTTCGCGAAGCAGTTCGCGGGTCTCGCCGACATTGTCGTCGATGTTCGTGATCATCCCGTAGAAGGCGGCGATCACGGGATCCTGCCCCTCATAGAGATCGAGATACTTCTGCGGCGCATGGTAGGGCCCGTGAGGGGCGTTGGTCGCGATGTAGGCGAAGAAGGGCTGCTTCTTTCCGGCTTGTTCGCGGATGAAGCGCTTTGCTTCCCCGAAGAAGACGTCGGTGCAGAATCCCTTCGCCTCGACGATCTCCCCATTGTGGAAATACCGGCC
>JAGRPC010000531.1 GCA_020439925.1 Verrucomicrobiia bacterium
CGATCGGCTTTTGAATCACCGTGACTGGACCACTCGAAAGGATCTTGGTGAGAATTTCGCTGTCGGGATAGCCGGTAATGATCACGATGGGAAGATCCGGGTAGATCTTCTTCAGCTTCACGTAGAGCTCGTCTCCCGGAATATCGGGCAACTTGAGGTCGAGGAAGACCAGATCAAAGCGCTGTTTTTCCGCGTAGGAAAGCGCTTCAGCTCCGGTTCCGACCACGATCCTTCCAAATCCCGCCTTTTTCAGGAACTGCTTGAAGAGGGTTTGGAGCGAGGGGTCATCATCAACGACCAGCACGGTCGGTTGACCTCCTTCGTCGGTTTTGAGGATGTCGCGGTCGAGGAGGCTGCGCTTGATGCGCCAGCGTCCGCCGATCTGGATTGCCGGGAGCTGGCCCCGCTGGACAAGGTAATAAACCGTGGGGAGGGGGATGCGGAGATACTCCGCCGTCTCCTTAACGGTCATCAATTCTGGTGGATCTTCGTCTGCCATGTCTGTTTGCTAGGTTTCCCCCGGGGGGATTTTGGATCGACCGGTTCAAGCTTTAGATCGGTTCGTAAAAACCACAATCCTGAGTAAAAACAGTCGGTTCTGGGAATAATGGCCAATTTTATGAAAAAGACAAGTAGTATTTGAGAAATATTTCAATTTTGAGATTCTACGTTGCGAATTCACCGCTTTATAAAATCCGGGTGTGGCAAAATAGGAAGAAAAAGTCGCCATTGATGCTCGGAATCTGTCCTGGGTCAAATCGCTAAATCTCCTTCTTGGCGCCTTCGACGCGAGTGAGAAGGCTCAGTTGAGATGGATTGACGAAGGGGCAATCTGTTGCTTGGTTGCGGTGCGGGAAAACGCCTGAAACCAGTTTCTTGTTCTAAGAGGCAGCTTCAATGGCTCGTTTTCGAAAGGTTGCCGTTCGCGGCGGTCCCGACCATGGAATCAACAGACAAGGATTTTTCTCCTTCCATGTGGGCACCTCTTCTGGGGGTGCTCTTTTGTCTCTTTGTATGGGGGCCTGGCAAAGTATTTTCGCAAGCATTCACCACCACTCGTCTGGCGGATGGTTTCGATTACCCGGTGGGGAAACCAAATGGTGACGGCTATTACATCTTTCGTGGATTTTCGCCCAACGGGCACCTGGGCGAGGACTGGAATGGCAACGGCGGGGGAGATACGGACGAGGGCGACCCGGTCTATTCCATCGCTCATGGCGTGGTGGTTTTTTCCGAAGATTACAAGAGAGGCTGGGGAAATGTGGTGATCATCCGGCATGCCTATCGGGAGAATAACGGACAGATCGCCTTCATCGATTCATTGTACGGCCATCTCAAGGTGAGGGCGGTAAAGGTGGGGCAGCAGGTGACACGGGGGCAGGTCGTGGGAACGATCGGCTGCGGACCCTATCGGATGTATGCAGCACACTTGCACTTTGAGATCAGAAAAGATCTCCGGGTCGGAATGCGCCGTGAACTTTATCCTAGGAATTACCAGACCTACTATGTGCCGAAACAATTCACCGATTCCCGGCGAAATTTGCGTTTCGAGGACAGGTTGGTGAGAGTTCCGATCAACACTTTTCTGAAAAGCAATCCGAACCGGCTGGAGGTGGATGAGGTCAATCCTCCCGATTTGACCATTGCCAACCCTTCCCCGGAGACAGTCCGTCCCGCTGTCCCCGAGCAGGTCGAAACCGTCATTGAGACAGAGACCCAGCCGGAGGCAGCAACCGCGCCGGCAAAATCGAAGTCCCTGTTCGACAAGTTTCTTGAGAAGCTATCGAATCCCCAATGAACGGGGAGGTTGAGGGATCAGCGAGGCTTTGTCAGGAAATATTCGACAGAATCGACGAGAGCCCGCCAGCTTGCCTCAATGATGTTGTAGCTGACTCCGACGGTTCCCCAGGTTTCATGATGGGCTGAACTCAGGATGAGGACCCGTGTTTTTGCAGCGGTTCCCATGTGACTGTCGATGATTCGGACCTTGTAATCCTCCAGCTCCATTTCGTCGACGTGTGGATAGGCAGGGCGCAATGCTTTTCTCAGCGCAGCATCCAGGGCGTTCACGGGGCCGTCACCCTCTGCCACCCGGTATTCTTCGACTCCGTTTACCTCAAGTTTTACGGTGGCTGAGCAGGTCTGATAATCCCTCACGCCATCCCTCCGGAAGGTGCAGTGATACTCCTTAAGCTCGAAGAAGGGTCGGTAGGTCTTCAGGTGTTTGCGAATCAGAAGTTCAAAGCTGGCCTCGGCTGCCTCGAACTCGTAGCCCTGTTCTTCCAGGTCCTTCAGGTTTTGCAGGATCTCCAGAGCCTCGGCGCTGCCCTTTTCGACCTTCAGGCCAAGCTCCTCGGCTTTCATCAGCACATTGGACTGCCCGGAGAGTTCGGAAACAAGAATGCGCTGGCGGTTACCCACGGTAGCGGGAGCGATGTGTTCGAAGCTGTGGGCTACTTTCTGAACGGCATTGACGTGCATTCCTCCCTTGTGGGCAAAGGCAGTCGCTCCGACGTAGGGGGCCCGAATGTTATGGGCGTTGTTCGCGAGATCGTCGACAAAATGGGAAAGGTGGGTCAGTCGGGAGAGATCGGCGACGACGGGACGATCCATTTTTAACTGCAGGTTCGGAATCACGGTCGTGAGATTGCAGTTTCCGACTCGTTCTCCGTACCCGTTCATGGTTCCCTGCACCTGGGTCGCTCCCGCGAGAATGGATGCCAGGGCATTGGCCACAGCGACTCCGGTATCGTCGTGGGTGTGAATACCGACGGGGATCCCTACGGTTTCCATGACGATCCGGGTGATCTCCGAAACTTCGTGAGGCATGGTGCCCCCGTTGGTGTCGCAGAGCACGACCCAGTCGGCGCCGCCTTCCTTGGCGGCCAGGAGCGTGGCAAGGGCGTGATCCGGGCAGTCCTTGTAGCCGTCGAAGAAATGTTCCGCATCATAGATGACCTCTCGTCCGTGCTCCTTCAGGTAGCGGGTCGTATCCCGGATCATTGCCTGATTTTCCTCCTCGGTCGTTCCCAGAATCTCGGTGACGTGGAGGCGCCAGCTCTTCCCAAAAAAGGTGATCGCGGGGGTTTTCGCCTCAAGAAGGGTGCGGACCTGTTGATCGTCTTCAACGGCGACGTTTTTCCGGCGGGTGCTGCCAAAGGCGGCGATCCGGGCATTCTTCCAATCCAGATCGGCGGCCTGTTCGAAAAAGGAAACGTCCTTGGGATTGGAGCCGGGCCAACCGCCTTCGATATAGTGCATGCCGAAAGCATCGAGTTCCCTGGCAATGCGGATTTTGTCGAGAGAACTGAAATTCACTCCTTCGCCCTGGGTTCCGTCACGCAGGGTCGTGTCATACAGTTTCACGTCGGGGTGTTTGCTCATTGGGAACGTCTCGGGGGATCGGAAATTCAGGCGGGAGGTCGCGGAGTCGAAAGAATCGGTCGATCGGAAGGAGGGCGATACCGACTCGGTTTGTTCCGACAAATGGAAAAATGGACCGATTCGCAATCACCCGGCCGGTCAGCCGATGGTAATTGCAATTTGAATAGGAAAACTCGGAAGGGAGCGGTCCATGCCGACAATCTGCACAGGTTAGCCTGACGCTGGACCGGGTGCAATGCCTTATTGGTCGAGTCAAGATGCAGCAAGGAGGCGGTTTTTTTCGATCGGGAACGGGTTTGGAGAAGGTGGTGCAAGTCGCTTGCTTCCCGGGCTGGATTCGCGTTTCTTTCCGGTCTTCCCCTCCTGAAATAGATCATGGCGGACATCGCATCCCTCAAGCAGGCTCTGGCCTTTTCTCCCGATAACGTTCCATTGCTGCTGATGCTCGGCGATGCCTACCTTGAGCAGTTCAGTTTCGAGGAGGCGCGCACGAGCTTCGAGGCGGCTCTTCGGATAGATCCCGGCAATCCGCAGGCACGGCTCCAGATCGCACGTATTCTGGATCTGGAGGGAAGGGGTTCGGAGGCGATTCTTCGAATCGAGCAGGTCTGTGGAGATTTTCCCAGCTTTGCGCCCGCATGGATGCTTCGAGCAGGGTTCTCCCTGAATGAAAATCGCCCGAGAGAGGCACGGGATTTCTATGAGCGGGCCGTAGCACTCGATCCTTCAGCGAAGAACGAGGATCTTCTCAAGCGTATTCGGCAGGCTGGCGGCACCCGAGGTGGGGGAGAGGGTCGCGAGGCCGTTCCCCAGCGGAATTCCGACCGGCAGGCCGGAGCTTTTTTTGACCCTGATTTCGAGGATGATTTCGACGAGGACTTCGATGATGACGACGATCTGGAGATCGAATTCGAGCAGCGCACCGAGGTGGACTTCGCCCGAGTCGGCGGCATGGAGTCGGTCAAGGAAGACATCCGGATGAAGATTCTCTATCCGATGGAGAACCGGGAGCTTTTCGAGGCCTATGGCAAGAAAGCCGGAGGAGGGGTGTTGCTCTACGGACCTCCCGGATGCGGCAAGACTCTCATCAGCCGTGCCACCGCGGGTGAGATTCGGGCAAAGTTTCTCAGTGTCGGTCTCCATCAGATTCTCGACATGTGGATCGGCAAATCCGAGGAGAAACTTCATGAGATTTTCGAGATGGCACGTCGCAACGCGCCTGCCGTCCTCTTCTTCGACGAGGTGGATGCGCTCGCGGCAGACCGCAAGGACATGCGTTCTTCGGCCGGGCGGACGCTCATTAACCAGTTTCTGGCGGAACTCGACAGCGAAGCTTCTCAAAACGACGGGGTTCTCGTTCTGGGAGCGACCAACGCTCCCTGGCATCTTGATTCCGCATTTCTTCGCCCGGGGCGCTTTGATCGTCTGGTCTTTGTGCCGCCACCTGACGAACCGGCGCGCGAGGAAATCATTCGCCTCATGGCCGAGGGTAAGCCCGTGGCCGGGCTGGACTCCGCCGCCCTCGCAAAAAAGGTGAAGGATTTTTCCGGTGCCGACCTGAAGGCCGTTTTTGATCAGGCCATTGAGGGAGCCTTGTCTGAGGCGATGCGAAATGGAAAGATTGTGCCGGTGACGCAGAAGGACCTGCTGCGTGCAGCGAAGAATGTGAAGCCAAGCACGCGGAAATGGTTCGAGAGTGCCAGGAATTATGCTCTCTACGCCAACCAGAGTGGCTTTTACGACGACATTCTCCACTATCTGGGGATTCAAAAATAGGAGATGGCTCAGAATCCGGTCCTTTGACCGGTAGCGTCGTTTTGACCATGAGTGAGCTGGCCCACGGATTGTTGTTGCAGGAACAGGGGCGATTAGAAGAGGCGGAGGCCTGTTTCTATGGTGTGCTCGCCCGGGAGCCGGAGAACGACTTTGTTCTCGGACGCCTGGCCCTGTGCCAGTGGAGTCAGCCGGGAAAGAAGCGGCAGGCCCTCGGATCGGTTGATGCCGCGATCCGCTTGAAGGCGGAGGAGCCGTTCTATCACGCGTTGCGAGGCATCATTCTTGGGGATCTTCGTCGTGGGCGCGAGGCGCTTGAGTCGGTGGACCGGGCGCTCGCCCTCGATCCTGGTGACGCCTTCGCTCTTTCAGCCAAGGCGGCCGCCTATTGCTCGATGGATCGTTGGGCCGAAGGAGAGGAATGGAGTCGTCGTGCCCTCGCCATCGACCCAGGCAATGGCATGGCTTCGAATTTGCTGGCCCATACCCTGCGCCTTCAGGGGAAGGTGGCACTTGGTGAGGAAGAAGTGGAACGCCTCCTCGCGGCGGACCCGGAAGACAGTCTCGCCCACGTCAATGCGGGCTGGAGCGCCCTGCAGAAGGGCGATAGGCACCGTGCCGAGACACATTTCCGTGAAGCCCTTCGCCTTGATCCAGATTCCGAGGCGGCTCGCGACGGCCTGATCGAATCTTTCAGGGCTCGTTCGGTGTTCTACCGAGGCTATCTTGCTTACTGCTTTTTCATGCAGCGCTTCACCGGGGGGAAACAGTGGATGATCATCGTGGGAGTTTACCTGGGAGTCCAGGTTTTCCGCAGGGCCCTCGAGTCGTTTCGTCCGGTTTATGCAGCCCTTCTGGCAGTGCTGTGGCTGGGAATAGTCCTTTGGGTGTGGCTCGCTCCGGGAATCGGGAATTTCCTGATCCTCCTGGATCGCTCGGCGCGCCTTGCCCTGAAGCAGGGAGAACGGCACCAGGGGATCGCGGTCGGGGGCGGGTTGATTGCTGGTCTTGCAGGAGTTGCAGGAGGAATCTGGTGGAGCTATGCCCCGGCCTTGCTGGGCGGCGTTGGTCTGGTCGCTTCCACGGTTCCGGCCGCCCTTGCGTTTGACAACGATTCCCGGAGAGGGAGGCTTGTCTTCGGGTGTGTTACCGCACTGGTCTACTTGCTCACTTTGACCGTGATTGTGATTGAGGCGGTTCGTTATCCGGGGAACTCCATTCACCCGGCTACTTCGGTTTGCGGCATGATCGGACTTGCCGCAGCCATCGCATGTACCTGGCTTGGCAACGTTCGCTCACTGCGTCGAGGGATCGAGGAGTGATCCCCCTCGGGAAGACTCTTCACAAAAAAACGGCGGAGGGTAATCCTCCGCCGTTTGGGAAATCGAACACACTGTTCGTGTGCCAGAGAGAGCAGAATCAGGCCTCGCCTTTCTCTTCGCGAGACTTGAGATTCGTCGCGGCTTTGCCGACCCGGCTGCGAAGATAATTCAGCCTGGCCCGACGGACCTTGCCTCGCTTCAGGACTTCGACTTTCGCCATCTTGGGCGAGTGAAGGTGAAAGGTTCTTTCGACCCCCTCGCCGTTGGAAATCTTGCGCACGGTGAAGCCTTCGTTGATGCCGGCTCCCTGACGTCCGATCACGATGCCCTTGTAGATCTGAATACGCTCCTTGCCGCCTTCAACGACGCGGGAGTGAACATTCACGGTGTCACCGGGACCGAAGTCCGGGACATCGGTCTTCATTTGTTCGCGCTCGATTTTGTTGATCACATTCATGGCAGTCTCAGGAAAGGAAAAAGCCGCGATCTGGCAACTTTCGCCTGATTTCGCGGAGGGCCGGAAGTGTTACCCAGAACCGAACCGAAAGCAACGGATTTCCCGAATATTTTTTGTTGCGCGATTCGGGTTTCCTGTCTACTGTCCCGCTCGCCAGCCGGGCAGGGCGAAAGACTTTTGTTTTTCGTCAGGTTCGCTTACCGTTGGAGCGGTAGTTCAGTTGGTTAG
>JAGRPC010000532.1 GCA_020439925.1 Verrucomicrobiia bacterium
GGATCGAGGATTTGATTCTGAAGGGGGTGAAAAGCAAGTTTGGCCCCATCGGGAATGGAAGTTCCCGGCAACCTGGCGGTGAGGATGACGTTGTTGCCGCCGAGCTTCGCCTGCATCGGCTCGGCGACAGGGCGGGGCAGTCTGGCAAGGGCCGATTCGATCGCGGTCGAGTCGGGCGAAGGGACGGCCGTTGCCGCCACCTCGAGGGTGATGGAGAGGTCGGCTTTGCCCGGAATACAGGTATTCGGATCGCACATGAGCCACCCGGCCTTGCCGGAGAGGGTGATTTTCTGCCCGGGGGTCAGGGTTGCAGGCGGGGTGATCGACATGGGGTGGATCACCGAGGTCTCGTAGCCGTAACCGGCCTCACGCACGCCGAATCCGTAGTCGGTGATGAATCGCTTCGGGACAGGGAACTGCAGCGGCCCGGCGGTGAAACCCTCGGGCAAGGTGAGATTCAGGGAGGTCGGAATCCCGGTGTCGCCCGGATTGGCCCAGTAGGTGTGCCAGGTGGGATCGATGGTGAACTGCAGTCCAAGAGTGAAGGGCTGGCCCGGTTGGATGGCGCCGACGCTGGCGACAAGACGGGCCTCGACGTTCTTGTCGCGCACCGGAACCGACTGGGAAAAGGCAGGGGAAGCGAGAAGAAGTGCCAGGGCTGGGAGCAGGAGTCGGGTCATGGGAAATGGGACGACGGGGATGGGGGAAACCTTAACTTGAATCGTCTCGGGGTGCCAGCGTGATGACGTCCCGGCGAAAAGGGGGGACATCAGAGTCTTGCGGTCACTTCGCGCATGATGGCGGTGCTGGCGTTTCCTCCAGTGAGAATGCAGGCGACTCGTTTGCCTTCCCAGTCGGGGAGTCTGGTTTGAAGGGCGGCCCAGGACAGCGCACCGGAACCCTCGGGCAGGTTGTGGGTGGCAGAGAGCAGGGAAGCCATGGCTTCGAGGGTTTGATCGTCGTCGACCGCAAGAATGTCGTCGGCGTAAAGGCGAACCCATTCGAGCGCCTCGGGATTGGGGGTCCGGCAGGCGACCCCTTCCGCCACGCGGGTGGTGCTGGGTTGCTCGATGAGGCGCCCCTCCCGCACGGAAAGGGCATAGGCGGGAGCATGGGACGAAACGACGCCGAAAAGGGCGGTCTTCAGTCCCAGCGCTTCGCGGGCGGCGGCGAGACCACAGAAGCCGGAACCCAGTCCGATCGGAACAAACACGGCGTCGAGATCGGCAACGGAACGGAAAAGTTCGAGTCCGTAGGTCGCGACGCCCCTCACAAGCCAGGGGTGAAAGGAGGGAACGGGATGGAGACCTTCACGGCCAGCCAACTCGCGGGAAAATTCGAGGGCATCCTGGAATTCGTGACCGTATTCAACGAGTTCGGCACCGAGAGAGCGCATGGCCTCGTTTTTTTCCGGGTTGTTGCCGTGCGGGACGACGATGACGGCGCGCAGTCCGTGTGCCCGTGCGGCATAGGCGATGGACTGGCCATGGTTGCCGGTGGTCGCGGCGATGACTCCCGGAACCTCCGGTTCGCGGCGTTTCAGTTCGTCGAGATAGACCAGTCCGCCTCGGATCTTGAAAGCACCGACCGGGGTGTGATTCTCGTGCTTGATCCAGACCTCGGGGCCGGAGTCTTTCTGCAAGAGGGGCCAGCGATAGGTCGGGGTCTCGCGGATGTGCGGGCGGATCAGCGCCTTGACCGATTCGATCTCGGCGAGGGTGGGGAGGGGATCCATCACTGCGCTGCGGGGACGGGAGTCTGTCTAATTTTTGGGAAGTGGCACCTTCCTTCGCCGCTCTTCTTCCATAGGAACTGGTGTCGGTGCCTTCGGGGCCGGAGTGGGATCGGCTTCTGGAGTCGCCTTCTCGGGTTTTGACGCGGGAGACATGCTGTTTTCACCGGCTGGATCAGAAGAGATTTTCGGTTCAGGACCGGCGGTGCCTTGTGCTTTGACGTGGAACCCTGGCTTCGTCCCGACTTCCGGGGCAGGGTGCGGGCCTGTTGCCGGGTTCGTTGACACAGGAAGTGTGGAGGGTTCGCGGCCCTCGACCACTTCGAGCAGCATCCCATGTGCCTCGCGATACCGGGGCGAGTCGGCGAGGGCGTCGAGAAGATGACGCTTCGCAGTGGCGGGATCGTCGCCTTTGAGATTTCTCGCGAGTCGGAAACGAACCTCGGAAGGATTGGCGGGATCGAGGAGCAGCGCGCTCTCGAATGACTTGACCGCGAGGGATGTTTCCGCCTTCGCTTCATGGGCGCAGCCCCGGCAATAGTGGATGCGCTCGGTGAAGGGATTGATCGCCAGTCCGCGGAGCGCGTTGGCGATGACACTGTCCCAATTCGCGTTTTCAAAGTTCACGTCGAGGAGACGCTGGTAAGCCTGGAAGGCCTCGGCGGACCTTGAGGCGAGCTGCTCGAGCGCGGCAGCCTCACCTGCAGTGTCCTCTTTGCCGCGCATCGCGAGCGCTTTCAGCGTGTAGCCGTTGCCCTGGCCGGTGTACTCGGGAATCAGCTGGATGAAAGCATCGGCCGCTTCGGCCGCAGCGTCCCAGTTCTTTGCGGAGAGCTGGAGCTCGGCGAGGAGACGCCGTGCTTCGAAATTGTCGGGATGTTTCTTGAGGTAGGAGGCCACCGAAACGATAACGCGAGGGTTCATCTCTTCGGCGGGAGGTTCGGTCCAGTCGACCCCCTTGCCGTAATCCTCCGCGAGTTTGATCGTGGCGAGGGCGAAGGTCTTTTCGAGCTCCTCCATCGGCAGGGTGTGGCGGGCGATGGCGTCGTTCACGAGGACTCCATCGGCGAGGTCGGCGAGTATGGCACGCAGGGCCTCCATGCCGTGGTTCTTCACGAGATGTTCGACGACAAGCATGGACTGGTAATAGGCGAACATCACGGCCATCGAGTCCTTGGCCTGGAAGAAGGCCTGGCTCATGTCGCGCACGGGCGTGAGGGCGTTTTCCTCGAGAATCATCTTCCGGTAGTCGGGATTCATCTCCTGACCCCAGTTGGGATGGCGCTGCTTCTCCTCGTAGACGGAGATTCCTTCGCTGAGCCAGCGGGGCATCTTGTTTTTTGTCGCAGTGAGGGTGACGACGTGGCAATACTCGTGCCAGAGGGTCGCTTCCCAGTTGCTCTTGGCGGCAGTGGTGCTGCCGGGACTGTTCATCGTCACGACCGAGCCGAAGCAGACTCCGAGGAGGCCGTCCCCGCCGAGAGAGTCGAAGGAGCGGATCGCAAAATCCTGCTGATCGGGATAGAACTCCACGAGGGTGGGGTGATCGATGACGAGTCCGTACTTTTCACCGAGCTCCTGCTTGGCTTCGGTAAGGAGTTCGACGACGCGGTCTCCATAGATTTCCGCTTCCTCGGGGGGAAGACGGATGATGAAATCTTTCGACTTCACGGAAGCGAAACTCGCAATCTCCTTCTCGAGCACCTCGAGATTGTAGGCGAGGATATTGTAAGGGTCCGAGGCGGCGACCTCGCGGGCGATGGGCCAGGCCTCCTCGACGCGACCCAGTTTCAGGTAATCGAGGGCGAGTTGGAGTTTGGCCGGGAGAAAACCCGGGTCAAGGGCGAGGGCCCGCTTCTGGGAATCGGCTCCTTCCTGGTAGCGGTATTTCCGTGAGAGAACCCGTCCGATGAGATGATCGATGAGCGGATTGTCCTTCCAGACCGAGAGGGCTGCCTCGCGCTGGCGTTGAAATTCCCCGGGATCGGCACGTTCCAGTTCGGCGAGAATGGCACGGTAGGCATGTGCTTCCGGATGGCGGGGATTCACGACTTCGACAGCGTCGAGGTAGGCGGAAGCGGCATCGTATTTTTCGAAGTTGATCGCCGACTCGGCCTGCAGAAGAAGCGCACCAAAGTGTGAGGGTGCCTCCGCGAGCGTCTTCTCGAGATACGTCACGCCCGCTTCACGGTCGGAAGGATAGAGTGCCCTCGCCATCCCGTAGAGGGCCCCAATGTCGGCAGGGGCGAGACGAAGGGCCGCACCAAACTCCTCCGCGGCGCGCTTCAAGTCCTCTTTATCGAGAGCAAGCCGCCCCGAAGCAAGGTGAGCCTCGAGTAGCCCGAGGGGAATTTCCTTGCCCTTGGGTTTGCTTGCCTTGGCCGGTCCGAAATACTGTTCCAGCACCTTCGCCGGATCGGCCCCGAGGACGAGGGCGGCCTCGCCAAGGTGAACGAGATCGAGGGCGGTGCGCTCCTTTTTGGGGACGGCACGTGCGGCTGTGTTGAGTTCGGCGAGACGTGCAGCGGCCTCCTCCTTGTGACCATGGGTCTTGAAGTAGTCGTGCAGGCGAAGGACAGCCCCGAGTTCGTTGCCGGAACGCTCCGCTGTTTTCACGGCCTCCTCGTAGGCTTCTTCGTAACGCCCCATCGCGGCAAGGGATTCGAAATGCAGGACCCGCCATTCCCAGGAGGGCTGACCTCGTCTCTGCGCGTATTCGCAGACCTGCACGACGATGTCGTATCGGCCGCGGTCGAAGATCTCCCTGACCTTGGGGAGATTGTCCTCGTCAAAGTAACGCTTGTAGTCGGCTTGGGCGGACAATTTGCCTGGAGAAAAAACGCACAGGGAAAGGATTACCGCGGACAGGGCCGCAAGCCGACGTTTCATGGAAGGGAATAGACAAGAAAACAGACCTTCCGTAAAGCTTCCGTGTTTGGCCGAAGCGCGCCTCGGTGGGTGAATCGAAGCGATCGATCGAGGCGCGGGCCAGCTTCGCGAATCGTCTTCTTTCGGGATTTTGGAACACTGAGATTGGAAAAAGGGGGTTTACAGTTAAGTTATTTAAATTATAATTTTTATTGTAATTTAAATATCATCCCTCTTTCTGATCACCCATGTCGGATCCGAATCCCCGAATTTCCCCACAGGCCGAGACCGTGCGGCCCGTCGCTGCAGGACGTCAGCGCGGCGGAATTGTGCCTGGAGGAGGATCCCGCAGATTGTCTCCTCCCTATCCGGTGGGAACGCTCGGACAGTTGGTCGATCTTCCTCAGGAAAACGTGCTGGTTTCCGCGTTCCAGGCGGTCAATTCCATCCATGGAGGTCTCGGTTGTGCGGCCTTCCGAATCGAAGAGGGTCTGGCACTCCACCCGTTTGACTTCGAGGGAGAAACGGAAAACGAAGAGATCGTCGCTTATGCCGAAGCGGTCGTTCCGGGAGGGATTTTGAGCGAGCGTTTTCTGCATGCGGCCGACTCGCTCCTGCTCCAGGCCTGTGAACCGGTCGTCCTGGAAGCCGCCCGTAGCGGGGAGGCAATCCT
>JAGRPC010000533.1 GCA_020439925.1 Verrucomicrobiia bacterium
TAGGTAAGGGCGCTACTCAAGCCCCTATCCCCGGTGGCGCAACGGGTTTTTGACCCCTTCTCTCCTCGAAGATTCCCGCATCCAGCAACCTGATCGATCGCACCGCTCCTTGGTCGAGGCGCGGAAGCGCCGCCGTTTTCCTTGCCAACCCATCGCCCCGAATGCCACCCTCAAAGGCGATGAACCCTTTCCCGATGTGCCGCCTCCGCGCCGCCTTGACCGGCTTTCTTTTCCTCGCCACTCTCGTTCTCTCGCCCGCCTTTGCCGGGGAAAAACCCAACTTCGTCTTCATCATCGCCGACGACCTCGGATGGGCCGATGTGGCCTTTCACGGCGGCCGAGTCCCCACCCCGAACCTGGATCGACTCAGGGAGGAAGGGGTCGAGCTCACCCAGCACTACGTCGCTCCGGTTTGCAGCCCCACACGAACCGGATTCATGACCGGTCGCACCTGGAGTCGCTTCAACGTGACGGCTCCCCAGAACGAGCAGGCGCTTCCCTTCGGCACGGTCACCGTTGCCCGGGCTCTCCGCGAGGCCGGTTACGACACCTGCCTCACCGGAAAATGGCATCTCGGATCGAAACCCGAATGGGGGCCGAACCACTTCGGCTTCGATCACAGCTACGGATCCCTCGCCGGCGGCGTCGGGCCCTACAATCACTTCTACAAGAAGGGTCCCTACAGCACCACCTGGCATCGCAACGAAGAGCTGCTCACCGAGGAGGGACACGTCACCGATCTCATCACGAACGAGGCGCTTTCATGGCTCGAGAAGCGCGGGGAACGTCCCTTTTTCCTTTATGTCCCCTACACCGCCGTCCACTTGCCCGTGAAGGAGCCCGACCCCTTTCTCGCGCGGGTTCCCGCTTCGATCGAAGGAGAAGTTCCCCGGCATTACGCCGCCTGCATTCTCCATCTCGACGACTCCGTTGGCCGCATCGTGGCGGCGATCGACAAGGCAGGCAAGGCCGACAACACCCTCATCGTCTTCACCAGCGATAACGGAGGCAGCACCGCCGAAAACAACGACACGAAATATCCGGAAGACAATTACCCCTCCGGAAAACTGACCGGTAACAACCTCCCTCTCCGGGGCCAGAAGGGCGATCCCTACGAGGGCGGCACGCGTGTCCCCACCGTGGCCCGATGGACCGGCCGCTTGAAACCCGGAACCCGCTGCGAGACGCCCCTCCACATCACCGACTGGATGCCCACCTTCTGTGCCCTCGCCGGACACGATCCCGGAAGGGACCTGAAATGGGATGGTGCCAATGTCTGGGGAGCGATTTCCGGAGAAGCGGAGCTTCCGGAACGTTCCCTTTATTCCGTCGCTCCCGGCCATCGCGCCCACATTCTGCGCAGCGGGGAATGGAAACTGATCGAGTTCCCCGGCAAAGCTCCGCAGCCGGACCGAACCGAACTTTACCATCTGGCCGTCGATCCCGGAGAAACGAAGGATCTCGCCGACGCGGAACCCGACCGTCTCGCGAACATGAAGGCGAAGCTCGAAGCCGCACGCAAAGCGGACGGCGATGCGGCGGTGAAGAAAACGGACATCTCGGAGAAGAGCGGGAAGCTGTGATACGGGAACTACTTCATCGCAGATCGCCCCTTTTTTCCCGTTCCCTCCTCAATTTCCAGGCAGCTCCGACCGGCCCGTTCGGGGAACGAGCGACTCAGCGTCCCCCACGTGGCCGCGCGAGCCGCACGGCCCTACCTCCTGACAACGGGAAGTGACCCTTCGACGCCCTCGAACGCCCATCACTCTTCAGACCGTCGTTCCCCTTCTCATATCTCCGGGTAGCCCCGACCGGCCCGGTCGGGGAACGAACGTCGCATCGACTCCCACGTGGCCGCGCGAGCCGC
>JAGRPC010000534.1 GCA_020439925.1 Verrucomicrobiia bacterium
GAAACGATCATCTGCGTCGACTGCGGTCAGGAAGCGCGCCGCCTCACCCCGCCTCCCGAGGAAGGTTGGGAGATCGGGGATTCTGTCGCCTATCGCTGCACCGGATGCAACGACCGATGGGACCTCGTGGTCTCGGACCCCGAATCACAAGGGGGATTTGTCTCTTACCTCTCCGAATTCCGCGCCCTCCGCGAGGCGAACGGCGAACCGGAAGGTTCCGACCGGGACTGAGACCCGGTGAAGTGATTCACATCGCCCTTCCAAGAAATTCCCAGAGGGCAGTCTGCACATCGCGAAATCCTCGCGCTTGCGGCACGAGATACATGGGGGAAAAGATCAGGGATCCGGAACGGAAATCGCTGGGCACGGGCACGAGATCAAGCCCCTCTTTTCGGGCTTCGTCGAGGGCGCGAGGAAGGTGTGAAGCGGAAGTGCAGAGTCCGATTCGTTTCCATTCGGGATGCTGTTTCACCAAATCTGCGACAGCGGCGAGTTCCTCGCTCGTGTTCCGCGGCTCGGAGAGCTCCAGGATGTGATCGACCGGGATTCCCAACCCCTGCCATAGCTCGGATGTTTCCTCGGAGAGGAGCCGATCCACCCCGTCTTCCGTGACGGAGCGACCTGTCGTCACCAAGGTGCCGACGAGCCCCTCATGGAACAGGATCGACGGGCGGGTGATGCGGTCGCCGTGATTTCCCAGCGAAGGACGACCTCCCGGCGAAATCGCGGTGCCCCCGCCAAGGACGACGAGAGCATCGAGAGCCTCCTCGGGCTGCTCATGGACACGCAAGGGTCCCTCGAGAATGCCCAGCAACCCAACCCCCAGGTATGGGCTACCCGCCAGAGAATAGAGAATCCAGAATCCAGCCATCCCCGCACGCAGGCCTTTCCCGATACCGGGCAGAAACAGGGCCGCGAATCCAGCCAGCCAGAGAATCCCTGCGGGCATGACGAGGTGGGCAATGACTTTTTTCGCAATCAGGGAGTCTCCCGCAAAGGCGATGAGGAGACCCACGAGGAAAAGCGCTGCACCGAGGGGAAGAAGGCGGGGGAAAAGTCGTTTCATGACTGGGGCGGATGAGGGAAGGAATACGGCAGAAATGCCGGAAACCTTACACCCGCGCAACTTTTCGTCGACCCGGCGAGCACCACCCGGCCAAAGGGAACCCGGTACGGCTTCCCGTTCGTAAACGGAATTGAACCTCACCGTCCTCTCATCTACTATCCCGCGTCATGAAAGCCTCCCTTGCCCTTATCGCAGCCACCTTCCTCGCGACTTCCTTTTCCCCGCTCCGCGCCGAAGAGGACTCAATCAAGGTCAGCGAATTCACCTTTTCCTACGGCAAACCCTGGATCCGCCAGCAGGCTGCCAGTTCGATGCGCGCCGGCCAGTTCCTCTACGACCACGCCGACGAAAGTCTCACCGACACCGAGATGGTGATCTTCTTCTTCGGAGCCGGCGGAGGCGGCGGTGTGCAGGCCAATATCCAACGTTGGCTCGGCCAGTTCGAGGGAACTCCCGAATCGAAAATGGAGGAGAAGGAAATGGGCGGCAAGAAGGTCGTCTTTCTTACCGCCAAGGGAACCTACATGGAAACCATGGCCGGAGCCGGTCCCTTCTCGGGAGCCCCGAAAACGCCCAAACCCGATTACCTCATGCTCGCCGCGATTCTTCCCAGCGAACAGGGCGATGTCTTCATCAAGGTCACCGGCCCGGCCAAGTCGGTGGAGGCGATGCGGGAAGCCTTCGACGCTTTCGTCGCCAGCCCGTTCAAGCAGTGATCCGGCGGCGCGGGCCGCCACCCCGGATCACGGTCTTTCCTCCGAACGCTTCTCTTTGAGCAGGGCGATCATTTCACGCATGGCGGGGGAGATTGCCTTGGCGCGTCGACGCACGATCCCCAGCGGGCGCCAGACGAATTTTCCGTTGATGGGAATCCGGACGAGGGTTCCCGCCTTCACCTCCGACTGCACGCTTTCTCCCGGAACGATGGAAATCGCGTTCTCGATGAGGACTCCTCGCTTCACGGTTTCGATATTGTCGAATTCCACGACTTCCTTCACCGAGACGCCGGCTTGGGAAAACATCGCATCGATGGCCTTGCGGGTGGGCAGATCGGGTTCGAAGGAAATGAATCGCTGCCCGTCGATGGCCTTCAAGTCGATCGCGTTCCGTTTCGCGAGAGCATGTCCGGGGGGGCAGATCACGACGAGCCGGTCGCGCCAGGCCGGTTCGATTTCGACGCCTTTTCGTTCCTGGGGATAGGCGACGAGACCGAGGTCCGCGAGATTCTCCGAGACATCCGCGTAAACCTGGTTCGATCGCCGGTAGTGGACCTGCAAATCCACTTCAGGAAAACGGAGCCGGTATTCCTCCAGGTATGGGGGAAGTTCGTGAAAGCCGATGCTGTAAACCGTGGCGATGGTGAGGGGACCGGCAACGACGTCGCGCATCTTGCCAAGGTCCTGCTCGATCCGGTGATAGGCCTCGAGGATTCGCTGGGCCGCGCGAAGGAATGCCTCGCCCTCCGGAGTGACCGCAAAATTCCGGCGCCCGCGCTCCACCAGGGTAACTCCGTAGCGGTCCTCGAGGGCACGGATCTGCTGGCTGACCGCACTCTGGCTGATCCCGTTGCGAGCAGCCGCCTCCGAAAAGCTGGCGGTGTCTACAAGATCACAGAAGACCTGAAAGGTTTCGATATGCATGAGAGCCTCTCCGGATAGCGGTACACACGGGAGAGGCCGCTGGCAAGGACCGGTAAAGACCGGGGACCGTCACTCGATCTGGGTCTCGATGGCCTCGGTCTTGGTGAACTTGGTCGGCTCCTCGCGCCC
>JAGRPC010000066.1 GCA_020439925.1 Verrucomicrobiia bacterium
TTCTCGACATGGGTTGCGGCTCGGGAGTGATCGGAATCTCCCTCGCGCACCACCTCGCTTCCCGCGGAGTCGCCGTGGAAACCATTCTTTGCGACTTTTCTAAGGACGCCCTTGCCCTGGCTCGAGAAAATGTGGTGCGCCTGCTATCCCCCGATGCCCGGATCCATCTCATCCAGAGCGATCTTTTCGAAGCACTCGAAGGCCAGTCTTTCGACCTGATCGCTGCCAACCTGCCCTACATTCCGTCGGCTTCGGAAACAGCGCTCAGCCGGGAAGTTCGGCAAGACCCCGCCCTCGCTCTCTACGGCGGGGTTTCCGGAACCGAGGTCATGGAACGCTTCCTCTCGTCGGTGATGCCCCACTTGCGTCCCGGAGGAACTGTCGCGATGGAATTCGGCATCGATCAGGGCGAAAAACTCGCCGCTCTCGCCTCCGATGCGGGCCTCGACAAGGTCGCCCTGCGGAAGGACCTCTCGGGCATCGAGCGTTTTCTTTTCGCTACCAAATCTCCCGAATGCTGCTAGGCTCCGCCCTTCTGCCCACCTTGCTTTTCAAGGCCGTCCCCGGTTCCCCTTTTCGCTCAGATACATGGAAAAATTCATCGTTCACGGAGGAAGTCCCCTTTCGGGCCACGTCAACATCAGCGGATCAAAAAACGCCTCCCTGCCGATTCTCGCCGCCACTCTGCTGACACGCGAACCTTGTGTCATCCGTCGCGTTCCGGATGTCTCGGACACCAACTACATGCTTCAGATCCTTCAGAACCTCGGTGCGGAAGTCGAGCGTGCCAGCGGCACCGTGGTGATCAAGTGCGAGAAACTGCGAGGCCACGAGGCCCCCTATGATCTCGTCCGCAAGATGCGGGCTTCGGTCTGCGTGATGGGCCCTCTCCTCGCTCGGCACAATCGAGCCGACGTCTCGCTTCCGGGCGGCTGCGTGATTGGGGACCGGCCGATCGATCTTCACTTGCGGGGGCTCCAGGGATTGGGGGCCGAGGCCCGCGTCGAAGGTGGCACCATCCACCTCGAGGCGAGATACGGTCTCAGCGGAGACACCATCGACATGAGCGGAAAACACGGGGCCACTGTACTTGGTACCGACAACGTCATGATGGCCGCCGTCCTGGCGAAGGGAACCACGGTAATCACCGGTGCCGCCTGTGAACCCGAAGTGATCGACCTCGCCAACTTCCTGAACGCGATGGGCGCGAAGATCAGGGGAGCCGGCACCCCTCGCATTGAAATCGAAGGGGTTTCCGAGCTAGGCGGAGTGGAGCATACGGTGATTCCCGATCGTATCGAAGCGGGAACCTTCATGGTTGCCGGCGCCATGGCCGCGAAAGACAGCATCACTCTGCGTCGCGTCGCCCCCGAGCATCTGACTGTTATCACGGATGTTTTGCGACGCTGTGGCTGCAAGATCGAGACCACAAAAACAACAATCACCGTGCACCGGGCCTCCAATCCGGTGGGAGCCAACATCACCACCGAGCCCTACCCCGGGTTTCCCACCGACATGCAGGCCCAGATGTGTGCACTGTTTGCAACCACACCTGGAACGAGTGTCGTCCGCGACACCATCTTCCCTCAGCGTTTCATGCACGCTTCGGAGATGAAACGCATGGGAGCCAACATCGAGGTCGACGACGGAACGGCGATGATCCAGGGAGTCTCCCATCTCAGCGCCGCACCGGTGATGGCGAGCGACTTGCGTGCTTCCGCAGCCCTCGTCCTTGCCGCCCTCACCGCCAAGGGAAACACCGAGATTTCACGTGTCTATCACATCGACCGCGGATACGAGCACATCGACGACAAACTGACCGACCTCGGTGCGGTGATCGAACGCCTTCCGGCCTGACCGCTTCGGGAAACCGTCAGCGCTTCGCCCGATCGGCCCGGATAATCCTCTCGACCTCCGCCGGTTCCATGCGAATGGCGGTGGACTTGGGCTTCATCTTGATCACCACGCCAAGCCGCATCGTACTGAGCACCCCGCAGAGCCTTCCATGCTGGTCGATCAGAGGAGAACCACTGTCACCCTTGATCATGGGGAGGCTTGTGACCACTTTCTGGAACTGACCGGAAGCCTCTCCTTCCATGGGCTGGGATTCGATGAATTCCCCTCCGGCCTTCTCGTGCATCCATCCTCCGGCAAAAAGGGTTTCTCCCGCGCCGAGAGCCTCACTCCGGTAACGCAGGTATCGCGGAGTTTTGATAGAAGCCTTCACGATGGCAAAATCGGCCGCGTCATTTCGGTAGACCACCCGAAGCGGCGCATAATCGATGTAGGTCTTGCGCTGATTCGAGGTCGCGTAGAGCAGGTAACTGTCTTCGTGAGCCAGAACGTGGGCGGCGGTGAGAAAATAGCCATCCGCAGTGACGGGCGCACAACTCCCGAATCCCGAACCTCCCTTCGCGATAGGGACGGAAAATCCGAGTTCGAGAACCCCTTCCTGCGCATCGCGACTGGTGGCCAGCTTGGATTTGAAATCCTGGTCGATGTATTTCCCGCTCACAATGAGGCCGGAGTGCAAAGTGAGGAAGTCAGGAGCGGAAAACCCCTTGTCCGCCTGGTTTTTCAGCTCCGGCAGATTCACCGGCGCATCGATCCCGATTGCGTCGTAGCGGGCCAGCGAACGTCGTTGATCCCAATGGGTGTTCGCCGGCATCATCAGGCACGAGCTGAGCAGCAAGGGGCTCGCGCAAGCAAGGCAACGGAACCACAGGTTCAATCCGGATCGGCGGGGTTCGGACGACATTCGCGACACAGGGGAGATTGGAAAAAGTCAGGATGCAGGGAGAGAACCCGGAGCCGGACAGGCTCACAGCGAGAAGTTTAAACCAGCTTCACCTCCCGTTCACGCGAGAATACGGAGACCTGGAAAAAATCTTTCGAAACCTTCGCCCCGTTTGTATCCCGGGACTCAGCGTTTCAAACCGAAACCAAACCCGACAAAGGCGGCACTGGCCGAGGGAAGATGCGCCATCAGGAACTGCCCGACCACATCCGCCCGCATGGAGAGCCATGTACCACTGTGGCGCACGGTTTCGTAGTAGCGATGCCAGACCTGCACATACCCCTCGTGCTCGAGGAACCAGATCGCCAGCCCTGAAATCACGAGCAGGGCGATCCCGGTCTTGAACGCGACGCGAAGAATGGACGCGGCAAGCATAGCCACCATGAAACTGACGCCTACAGGGATCGCCGCCTTCCCCCACCCGTCCACCAGGTTCATTGCCGAGTTTTTCACCCCACTCGCGCCTTCCGTCCAGTTTGCAGCGACGCTTGTCGCCGATGGCCCTCCAAAGACCTTGCCGCTTCTTTGGATCTCTCGGCCGCCGGTCCACCCCATTCCAAGGATAACAACGATTCCCGCCATCAAGAGAAGGCGCCCCTTGAATCCGGAAAAGCCCGCAATGACCTCGGCATAAGGAATCATATTATGGAAATTATAATCATGCTTCCTCCTGCTTGTCACCTTCTTTTCGAAAAACCTGAAAAATCTCTCCGGTTGCGATATGAAAAACGGCCCCGTCGTACGAAACGGGGCCGTTTTCGGAGACGGTTCCTTGCATTGTCCGGAGAGGCTTACCGGGGGATGAAACCCGTTTGAACTCTCCTCCGGCCACAAATGCAATCTCTGTGCCAAAACCTTGCCGATCTTCGGTGGCGCCGGTTCAGCGGTACGCGTAGATCACGGCCCAACGCTGTGGCTCCTCTACCGAAGACTGCATCGAAAGGCGTAGGTAGTAGAGCCCGGTTTCCTCTGGACTGGCGACCAGGCTGGTCACATTGGATGTCTCATACCTGACGCTCTTCGCCTCCACCAGTTCCCCCTTGCCGTTATAAAGGTTGAGATTGAGCGACGATTTGCGATCAGGCACCGCCAGCCAGAAGTGATAATCGTTGCGTTTGAAGAGTTGCACTTGAATGAGACGCGCCTTGCCGGGCTCAATCTCTCCACTCCATGAGGCTTCGCGAAGAACGAAGGGCTTCGACCCGGTCAAATAAGGAAGGGCGGACTGCTGCACCAGAAGCTTCAGATCGTCCAACTCCGGTGAAACCTCCACCGTTTCGGCCGGCTCAATGGGCTTGTCCTGAGCAAAAGAAAAAGGAGAAATCACACAAACACCCGCAAGGCAAATGCCTGCAAGAAAGGGGACACGATCAGCTCTCATAGATGGAATCGACGAGGTTCTTCGTCGAGAGCGAGATCTCGATCACCTTTCCCTGGCTGATGATCCCGCTTGCATCAACGCGCATGAGTGACTCCAGATGTTTCAAGGTCTGCGAGATTTGTTCGAACACCTTTCCGCGCCGGGCCCGAGCAGGAAGCGTATTGAAATCGTCCTTCAACTGCTTCACCAGATCCGGTTGGTTGAGGAGGTCGGATCCCTCCACCGAGTAGTTTTGCTTTAGAACCGCAGCCAAGGCCTGAGTTCCACCCAGCCACCCGCCGAGGCTGACGAGAGCGACAAGCTCTTCATCTCGGAGTTCCGACATCTTGTTGAGAACCGTCTGGCGAGTGCGGTCGAGTTCTTTTCTGACTTGGGGCCAGTCGCCCTGTCCTGCCCCGGCCACGATCGCGTTGGCATGCTGCTCCACGGAACTGGCGACTCCAAGAGAGGAGGCAAGACGAAGCACCTCGCGTCCGGTTCGCCGAACCGCCTCCTTGTCCTGTGCCTGCACCGCGATGAATCCGTCGGAAACCACCAGCCCGAACAACATGGCAGTGCGGGATCGGTTTGCATCCAGGCGAATTTCGCGGGCATCGACCTGTTTGGACCAATCCTGCGCGCCGAGCTTGTCTAGCGAGGCAAAGATCTCCACAGGGATGGGAATGACCGAGGCATCAACAATGACAAGATTCGGGTCATTGAGGTTGATGCGCCCGGGAGCATCCTGGGCGAGCAAGTGACTCCCCGCCGTGACGAGGATCAGCGACAGAACAGCGGCTCGATTCATTTCTGACTCCTTTGGAAAACTTGATTATGGTAGATCTTGAAACTCCCCTTGGAAACAAAAAACTTCAGAGGGCTCGGGCGAACGCCCCTCCGTCCACCAGAAGCATTTCCCCCGTGATATAGCTTCCAGCTTCACTGGCAAGAAGCAGGGCAGGTCCCGCGAGTTCCCGGGGTTGGCCCCATCGTTTCAGAGCGGTCCGGTCTGAAAACTCCTTCTTTTCCGCTTCGCTGAGGAGGCTCATGGGCATGTCGGTGAGAAACGGACCTGGACCAATGCAATTGACGGTGATTCCGAAAGGCCCCAGATCGAGGGCTGAGGCCTTGGCGAGTCCAAGCAGTGCCGCCTTCGAGGCGGAATACACGTTCCTGCCGGGCTTGGATCCCACTCCGAGCACCGAGGAAATATGGATGATTCGCCCCCACCCCTGAGCCTTCATCGAAGGCACCAGAGCCCGAGTGAGGCGCATAACGGCAGTCAGGTTGATTTCGAGAACCCGGTCCCAAACCTCGTCTTCGATCGCATCTATGGCCTGGGGGGCGTTCACACCGGCATTGTTGACAAGGATATCAACGGTTCCAAACGCTCCAAGGGCTTCCGCGGCCAGGGCGTCGGTTTCTTCACGATACGCAAGGTCGGCGACCACACTGCACACCTCTGCTTCGGGCAATCCCTCGCGAATCAGGGCGACGGCAGTCTCCAGTTCCGATTGATGACGGCTGCAGATCATGACCTTGGCACCCGCCTCAGCGAATCCACGCGCGATGGCACGCCCCAACCCCTTGCTCCCCCCCGTCACGAGAGCACTCCGCCCCTTGAGATTGAACAAATCACAGTTCATCCCGTACGATGCACGTTGACTCCGTTTCCGCAAGTGCTCCCCTTTCCCCTCGCACCCGAGTCATCCATCCATGAAACCCGCCCTCCTCATCGACCCCTCCGACAATCTTGGAGTAGCCCTGCGTGCCCTCTCCCCTGAAGAAACGGTCTCCCTTGGAGATCAGGAGGTGAAGCTAAGCGAAACGATCCCGCCGAAACAGAAATTCACCCTTGCCGCGATGGCCCCGGGAGACAAGGCGAGGATGTACGGAGTCACCGTAGGTGTAGTCACTCATCCGATTTCTGCCGGAGGTTTGGTCACGACAGCCAATCTGAAACATGACGCCGACGGATTCACCGGAACTCGCTCAGGGGCGTTTCAGTGGACCCCACCCTCTGTGGAGCGTTGGTCGAACCGGACCTTTGAGGGTTATCACCGTGCGGACGGCTCCGTTGGAACGGCCAATCACTGGATTGTTGTTCCCATGGTGTTTTGCGAAACACGCAACGTCAACGCCATTCGTGCCGCTTTCGAGCGAGCCCTCGGCTACGAAAAGACGACCCATTACCAGAATCTGGCAGATCGTCTTGTCGAATGCTATCGCGGCGGCGGAGAGGATGTGGCCATCCGATCCATCCCCATCGATGATCCACGAACCTCGAACCGGTCCAGAGTTTTCCCGAATATCGACGGAATCCAGTTTCTCACTCACACGATGGGATGCGGCGGCACCCGTGACGACGCCGAGACTTTGTGCGGACTTCTCGCCGGCTACATCACCCACCCCAATGTCGCCGGAGCCACCGTCCTCAGTCTGGGCTGCGAAAATGCCCAACTTGAGATCCTCGAGGAGCAGATCCGACGCCGCTGTCCCCACTTCGCCAAGCCACTTCTCACCTACCGCCAGCAGGCATTTCCCGATGAACGAACCCTCCTCGAGACGGCCATCAAAGAGACCTTTCTCGGCCTTATCGAAGCCAACGGCCTCTCCAGGGAGCCTGCTGGACTCGAACACCTGTGCGTCGGAGTCGAATGTGGCGGCAGCGATGGCTTCTCCGGCATCTCCGCCAATCCCGCGGTAGGTGCTTTCTCCGACCGGATTGTTGCCCTCGGAGGCAAGGTCATCCTCTCCGAGTTTCCTGAACTTTGCGGTGTCGAGCAGGAACTCGTCAACCGCTGCCTCTCTGACGAGATCGCGACTCGCTTCACCAGCCTCACTTCCGCCTATGCGGCAAGAGCCAAGGCCGTGGGAAGCGACTTCTCGCAGAACCCCAGCCCCGGAAATATCCGCGACGGACTCATTACCGATGCCATCAAGTCGGCAGGGGCAGCCAAGAAGGGTGGAACCTCTCCTGTCGTCGACGCCCTGGACTATCCCGAAATGGTCCGCAGGCCCGGTCTGACCCTCCTCTGTACCCCCGGTGGAGACGTTGAGTCGACCACCGCTCTGGCCGGAGCCCACGCCAATGTCATTCTTTTCACAACGGGATTGGGAACTCCGACGGGAAATCCCGTCGCTCCGGTGGTAAAGATCAGCACAAACTCGGAACTTGCCAAGAGACTGCCCGATCTGATCGATTTTGATACCGGGGCCATCATCCGCGGAGAGGAATCAATCGAAGTGTCCGGGGAGGCTCTTCTCGATCTCGTCATCGAGGTCGCCTCCGGGCGCCTGGAAACAAAAGCCCAACGCCTCGGTCAGAACGACTTCCAACCGTGGAAACGTGGCGTATCCCTCTGACTCATAAGCAATTACATTTTCTTTTAACTGCCTTAATCAAATTGCCTTTTTCCCAAACTGTCGGAGGTAAAAATCCCCGCTCGAAGTACCCTAACGCAATTCTTAACTTGCCCTTCCAAAGGCGGATTGGTAGAGTGGTTTGAGGTCATTTTCACCCCATGTCACGGCTGCCTAAAGTCCACAGCTTCTCTCCAGAAGCCCAACCCGCTGATTCTAAGGGATCTGCGTTGGTTGATGTGACTGCGGCGTTCCTTGGCGCGTTTTTTGACCTGCTTCGCCAATCGCGGAGACTCCTTTGGCGGAGAAGTTTCTCGAACACCGGTCCTGTCAGTGCAGGGACCCCACCCACTGCTAGTGACCGGAAGACGAGCAACCCCGGATCGACCACTGATGCCGATCCGGTCCGCCTCTGTGCGGAGTCGGCTTCGTTCCGCCCGTTTGCGGAACTTCCCTCCTTTCGGAGGGTCCACCTGATTGATATTGGTTTCTCGGCTCCTGGCCTGAAGACGCCTTCAACCCTTCCGGTTTCGCCCGACGGACTCTCCGCCCTCCCCACCCCGGTCTGTCATTCGGCAGACCACCAACCAAAAGCTTCCACCTTCGATGGAAAACGAATCCTCAGCCCATGCTTATCGCCGCCAGCGCGGCAATCGTTCGGGCGGCCGCAGCCGCAATCGTCAGCAAAAGAGTTCTACCCAGGGATCCTCCTCTGGCGGAAACCGCAATCGTCGGCGTCGTCGCGGTGGACCGCGTACTCCGCAGCCGCCTAAGCAGACCACCGCACAGAAGATCCTTTCGCTTCTCACTTTCGGTCTTCTCGGGAAGCCGAAACAGAAACCAAAGGCCTCGCTCAAAAAAGCCGTTCCGAAATCCGATCCCGCGCGATCCACTCGTCCGGAGTCCAAAGTCGAAAAACGCCCCGTCGCCAGCGAGAACAAAAAGTCGCGCCGAAATCGTGCTGAGGTCACTTCCAGCAGGCTTTATGTCGGCAATCTTGACTACTCCACCGGCGAAAACGAGCTGACCGACCTTTTCAAGGGCGTCGGCAACGTCCTCGCAGCCGAAGTTGTGACAAATCCCCGCACGCAGCAGTCGAAAGGCTTCGCTTTCGTGGAAATGGGTTCCATCGACGAAGCCAAGCGTGCCGTCGCCGTCCTCGATGACCAGGAGTTTCACGGACGTCGACTCGTTGTCAGCGGGGCCCGCAACGAAACCCCTTCCGAAAACCCGGATCAGGGTGAATCAGCCATGGCTCTCACCAGTTCCGAAGAACGGACCTGATTCCATTCCTACCTTTTTTGTTGGTGCGTGCGCCGGGGCGATCTTGGATCGTCCCGGCGCCTTCGTTTCCACGGGATTCCCTTTCACGCCTGTCACTTCACTAGTGTTTATCCCGGATGACTGCTCACTACCCATCCCTGTATCTTGCCGGCCCGACCGGATCTGGAAAGACAGCGGTGGCTCTCGCCTTTGCACACCTTTGCAGTCCGGTTGAAATCATCAATGCCGACGCCTTCCAAGCCTACCGCGGACTCGAACTTCTCAGTGCCGCACCGTCCGAGGAAGAGAAACAGATCTGTCCCCATCACCTGTTTTCCTGTCTCAATCCTGAAGAAGAGAACGATGCCGCAACCTTTGCCCGGCTCGCCAGGGCAGCGATGGAGGAAGTCTCCTCGCGAGCGCGCGCCCTCGTCGTGGGGGGTAGCGGCCTTTATCTCAAGGCGATCACCCATGGGCTCGCTCCGACGCCGAAGGGGGATCCCGCTCTCCGCGCAAAACTCGAGGAGCAATCTCTGGATTCGCTGGTCGAACAGTATCGCTCCCTCGATCCGGAGGGTGCCGGCAGGACTGACCTTCAGAACCGTCGCTACGTCACCCGAAACCTCGAAATCTGCCTCCTGTCCGGCCAGCCCGCCTCTGTCCTGAAAGCAAATTGGGAAAGGAACAATCCCGAGGTTCGTGCCGTTTATCTTTCGCGAGACCGCGAGGATCTACATGACCGCATCGAACTCCGAAACACGAGACTGTTCGATTCCGGAGTCATCGAGGAAGTCAGGGCGCTGCCCACTCTTTCCGCCACTGCGGGCAAGGCGATAGGCATCCCTGAAATTCGGGGTTTTCTCCGGGGAGAGATGGATGAAACCACCTGCCGTGAGACCCTCCTGCTCGCAACTCGGCAATACGCCCGCCGCCAGGAGACCTGGTTTCGGCGCGAGCCTGCCTTTCATCGACTTCCCGTCTCCCGGGGAGAAGACCCGGAGCAAACCGCCCGGCGCATCGCCCGGCATTTTTCCCTGCCCGCTTGATTCGGAAACCCTGTTCACCCGGTGACCCAACCGGGTCGAGAAAAGGAAGAATTTTCTCTTTTCCCGCGCCTCAATCCAATGTTCATTGCGCGCCCCATGTCCATCCCCCTCGACGATCTTCGCATTGCCAGCACCCGCCAGCTGATCCCCCCGGTCATTCTAATGGAAGAGCTGCCGGTCTCACCGCGCGCGGAAGCCACCGTGGCCAAGGCCCGCGAAGAGGTCGCGGGAGTTCTTTCGGGTAAAGATGACCGCATCCTTGCCATCGTCGGACCTTGTTCCATCCACGATCCGGAAGCCGCGCTCGAATACGCGGACCGCCTTGCCGCTCTCAAGGACGAGGTGGCCGAAGACGTGCTCCTCATCATGCGGGTCTATTTTGAAAAACCGCGCACCACCGTTGGTTGGAAGGGACTCATCAACGATCCCCATCTCGACGAATCGTATGACATCAATGAAGGTCTCGCGATCGCCCGGAAGCTCCTCCTTCAAATCGCGGAGAAGGGCATCGCCGCCGGCACGGAGTTCCTCGACACGATCAGCCCTCAGTTCTATGCCGACCTCATCGCCTGGGGAGCGAT
>JAGRPC010000535.1 GCA_020439925.1 Verrucomicrobiia bacterium
CGCTTCATCCTTACCTCGATGGCTGCCGCTCTGGCATCTCGCGCCAGTGCCCAGCCATCCGCCACATCACATACTACGCTTCGCGCCGGCGATCTCACCGCAGTGATCGGCGACAATTCGGCCGCGGACGGCCACCGCGCGGGCTACAACGGAATCTGGAGCCTCGAACACGCCAAGGGTACACGAAGCCTCTTCGTCCCCGGAATCGCCGGACTGAACCTCGAGCACCTCGTCACCGGCGATCACCTCGAGGACGGCAAAACCTTCTTCGAGCCGAGAAACGCTCCCATGACCTTGGTGCAACTCGGCGAGGCGGAGGCGGAACTGCACCAGCCTCCCACGCCCACCTTTCAGGTCGAAAGCTGGACCCGTTTCCGTCTCGTCGCCCCGCACTACCTCGAGATGGATTTCCGCTGCCGTCCGCACGAGGACGTGTTCCCACGGGCTTACCTTTCGCTCTTCTGGGCCAGTTATATGAATGCCCCGGACGACAAGAGCCTCTACTTCCTCGGGGGACTCGACGCCCAGCGCGACCACTGGTCGCAGTTCTGCACCCAGCGGCACAACGACCAGAGCACCGTGCGGCACCGCGACGACTCCTTCGAGATGACCTTTCCCGAGGGCGGTCGCGACACGCTCTTCAAGAGCCTCTCCCGCTTCCGCTTCGATGAACCCTTCTTCTACGGCCACTTCGACGAGCTCGTCTGGATCGTCATGTTCGACCGGAGCGAGGGAATCCGCTTCACTCACTCGCCCAGCGGAGGCGGCGCCAACGCGGAGCGGCGCACGACCAATCCCGCGTGGGACTTCCAGTTTCTCATTCCGGATCCTCAGGTGGGCCGGGAATACGGATTCAAGGTTCGCACCGTGTTGAAGCCGCGCTGTTCTCGCGAGGAGATTGTCGCCGAGTATCAAAAATGGAAGGAAGAACGATGACCACCCGATTGCTTCCGTCAGCCTGTGTCGCCTTTGGACTCACCTTTCTACAGGCCAAGGCCGAGACCCTCCGCGTGCCGGAGCAGCACGGGACGATCCAGGCCGCCATCGAGGTGGCCGGGGCCGGAGACACGATCCTCGTCGCCGCCGGAACCTACCGCGAACGGATCCGCCTGAAACCCGGCCTCACGGTCCGGAGCGAGGGCGACGACACGAAGGGGAAGATCGGACTCCTCCGAAGCGAGGCCACCATCCTGGACCACCCGGAGGGCAAGGGCCCGGGAGTGGAGATGGCCGAAGGCGCCACGCTCGACGGCTTCACCGTGACCGGGGTCGGAAATTATGACGAAGCGCTCTGGCAACATCACTTTGACACCCGGGGAGCCGAGCAGCCGCACGAGGCCATCGGGGCGGAGGGAGTGCCCGGGATCGCCGTCACAGCAACCTGCGTGGTGCGAAACAATATCGTCCATCACATCGGCTACACCGGGATCGCCATCACGGACGGGTCGCCACGGGTCGAAGGGAATGTCACCTACCGGAACATGGGTGGAGGAATCGGCTCAATGAACGGATCGACCGCGACGATCGAAGGAAACCACTGCTTCGAGAACTTCTATGCCGGGATCGGTTGCGAGGAATCCAGTCCCTTGATCCGCGCGAACGACTGCCACGACAACATCCGTGCGGGGATCGGCGTCAGCGAGGGATCCTCGCCGAGGGTCACCGGCAATCGTTGCGTCAAAAACCGGCGAGCCGGAATCGGTGTTCGCACGGGCGAGACGACACGACCAATCCTGGAGGACAATGAGTGCCTCGAAAACGGAATGGCCGGCATCGGGGTCGAGGAAGAAGCTCATGCCGAGATCCGCGGAAATCGTCTCGTCGACAACCGGTTGGTCGCCATCGGCGTCAACGACGGCTCGTCCGCGGTCATCGAAGGCAATGATCTGTCCCGCAAGGGCGGCGTCCCTCCACTGATCGGAGTTCTCGAGGGCTCCGAAGCGGTCATTCGCGACAACACTCTCCATGGCGGCGGCATTGCCGGCATCGTCGTGAAGGGTACCGCGGAAATCAGCGGCAATCGCTTCGTCACCCCGGCTCCCAAGAAGCTCGTTTTTCCCTTCAAAGGCGCCTCGGTCACCGATATGGGGAACTGGCTCCTCACCGACGTGACCTTCCGCTCGAATCTCGACGGCAGCGAGCAGCGCTACGTCGAACTCCTTCCCGCCGGAGCAAGCGAGGGTGAGGTCCGCGATGTGGTCCTCGCCTTCCACGGCCACGGATCGGATCGATGGCAGTTCGCCAGGGATCCGAGGGGCGAATGCCGGGGCGTGCGGGAGGCGGCGGCCAAATACGGACTCATCCTCGTCTCGCCGGACTACCGGGCCAAGACCTCGTGGATGGGACCGGCAGCCGAGGCGGACGTCGTCCAGATCATCGCCGAACTCAAACAGCGCCACCACATCGGCAGGGTCTTTCTCGCGGGAGGTTCCATGGG
>JAGRPC010000067.1:0-12843 GCA_020439925.1 Verrucomicrobiia bacterium
AGCAGAAGAACATCCCCGGCACCGAAGCCCTCGCCGATGCCGACCTCCTCGTGATCTTCACCCGCTTCCGCGACCTGCCGCCCGTCCAGACCGCGCCCATCACCGCCTTTCTCAACGCCGGCAAACCGGTCATCGGCCTTCGTACCTCGACCCACGCCTTCGCCGGAGCGATGGAGGACGGAGGTTGGACCTACGGTGACTGGCAGAAGGGTGGCTTCGGAATGAAGATCCTCGGGGAAACCTGGGTCGCGCACCACGGCGCGCACAAGAAGGAGGGCGCCCGCGGCGTCATCGAGAAAGAAAACGCCGGCCATCCCATCCTGCGCGGAGTGAAGGACGTCTTCGCCGCCTCCGATGTCTACACCGTGAAACACCTCACCGGCAACGAGACCGTCCTGCTGCGCGGCGCCGTCACCGAAACCCTCGATCCCGCCTCGAAGGCCGTCGAGGGCGAGAAGAACAACCCCCTCCAGGCTCTCGCCTGGCTGCACGATTACACCGCCCCCAACGGAACGACAAAAGGGCATTCCTTCTGCACCACCGCCGGAGCGGCGGTCGATCTCGTCAACGAGGACCTGCGCCGCCTCGTCGTGAACGCCGCCTTCCACCTCACCGGACTCGAGGTGCCGGAAAAGGCCGACGTTTCCTTCGTCGATCCCTTCTACCCGAGCTTCTACGGATTCATCAAGGACCCCACCTTCTGGCCCGGCCGCAATCTCAAGCCCGAGGACTTCGGCCTCGGCAAGGCACCCATCGCGGTCGATCCCGCCGGCTCGCCGGAGTGGACCTTCCGCGAGACGGGACCGCGCTGATTGGCGTCTTTGTCAGGGCGTTCCCCAATTCGCCGCGACCAGCTCCTTCCCCCCCAACCGGAAGGGATGGGGAGTGAAGCGGGAGGCAAGCCCCCCGGGCAAGTCTTCCCAGAAGCGCCCTTCGAAGACGATCAGTCCGGAAGGGACTTCCGCGAGTGTTTGTTCGAGTTCCTCCGGGGAACGCAGGTTCTTTCCGCGGGTCCGGGTGTAGAGGGCGAGATTCTCGCCGTTGAGTCGGTAGAAATAGAGGCGTCCTCCTCCAGGAACGTACTCGTTCACGAGCGGCACGAGCTCCTTCGGAGTCTTGTGATCGTTGAGCACGGGAAGAATCACGCCTCCGATGGTCGCAAACAGAATCGCCCAGGTCAGTCCGAACCTCCAGGGCGAGCCGGGACGGGTCCTCGTGAAACGACGGACCGCGAGGAGGAGCAGGAGAGAGGCGAGAAGTCCCGGAACGGCATGAAGGAAGGGAAAGGTCCCGGCCAGCTCGAGATTCTCGAGGGCATCCTCTTTCCAGGAAACGGAGGAGGCCGCAACTTTCGCGGCGAGCCAGGGCAATCCCGGACTCGCAAGAAAAAGGACAAACAGGAGGAGAAGAAGAATCAAGGGGATGCGCAGGAGCGCTTTGCGCACCTCTTCAAGAACCCGGCCCTCGCGGAAGTTCCGCCAGCCAGAAGCGACCATCAGGGCGAGTGCGGGATAGACGAGGAGGATGTAGAGATTCCGTTTTCCCGGACTGAGACTGAAAAAGACGACGACCAGAATCATCCAGCCGGCGAGCCGACGACGGAGGACCCGGTCTTCCTCAGCGCCGCCCAGCGCGACCCAGGCAAAGGGCGACAGCGCGACCCAGGGCAGCCCGTCGATCGGAAAATAGGTGAGGAAATAGTAGAAGGGTTCGCGGTGCCCGTACTCTCCCTGGGCACGATCGATGTTCTGCGAGAAGAGCAGTTCGTCGAGATAACCCGCGGGGGGCTGGTTCTGCGTAACGAGCAGGAGCCACACTCCCGGAAGGGCGAGGGTCACGAGCGGTCCCCATGTCCAGTGCCAGCGGCGCAGGTCGGCCTTTTCCCCGGCTGCCAGCTTGGCCGCGAGATAGGCAAGGAGCGGCACGAGCAATCCGACCGGCCCCTTCGCCAGGATGGCCAGTCCCATGCAGAGATAGGCGGCCAGGGCCTTCACCGCGGAGGGCCGTGCGTCCTGCGAAAACAGTGCCAGCATTGCCAGCATCTCCAGTCCACAGAGGAGCATGTCGATCTGGCCCCACCCCCCCTGCTTGGCGAAGAGGTAGGTGGCGGCGCAGAGCAGGGCGGCCGCGGCATCGTCACGTCCACGTCCCCAGAGGCGCATCAGCATCACGACCGACCAGAGCGCGGCGATGGCGCCCAGAAGACTGGGAACCCGCGCCGTGAAGGCGTTGATTTCGCCGCCGGCCAGCAGCGTGGCTGCCCCGTTGATCATCCAGAACATGAGCGGCGGCTTGTGCGCGTAATACTCGCCGTTGCGATGAGGCACGAGCCAATCACCCTCGTCGCGCATCTCCTGGGAAACGTAGGCAAAACGCGCCTCGTCAGGGGCCCAGAGTTCGCGCGCGAGGTATTCGCCTCCCCAGTAGACCAAGGAGGCGGCAATGAGGATCACGAGAGCCCCAACGGGGCGCGACCAGAAACGGACGAGGGCGGGCATGGCGAGCGCCGTATCATCGCCCTTATCGGACGTTTTGCACTCCCGCGGAGACGGTTGCGTCACGAAACCGGGCGATTTTCGATCAGGGAAAAGGTGCGTTCCCCCGAAGGACGTGGTTTACTCGTGACATGCCGGACCTCGCCACCGCCCTCCGCCGCATCCACGGACACAGCGGCACTCTCCTCGACGGGGCGACGTCGATGCTGCGGGAACTCGTTGCCGACGCCTGCGAGGCCCTCGCGGCGGCCGAGGGTTCCATCCTCGTTCCGGTCGAAGGGACAAACGAGCTGCGTTTCTTCATTTCCCTGAATCCCGTGCTCGAAAACGAGGGAGTCTCCGTGCCCATCGACGGCTCCATCAGCGGTTACGTCTTCACGACGCGCCAGGCCATGGCGAAGATCAAGCCGGAGAGCGCGGGCGTCGCGAAAGTAGACGAGGTCGCCAGATCGCAGACGACCTTTCTCCTCGCCGTTCCCATTGTCGACGACGACCGCGTCTATGGGGTCGCCACCTTTGTCAATCGCACCGGGGAGAAGGAGGGGACACCCTTCTCCCTCGACGATCTCAGGTCCGCGCAGCGGTTCGGCGAGATCTATGCCACGGCCATGAAGCTGCACCGCCAGATCGAGTTCTGCACGAGTAGTGCGAGGATCGAGGTCGCCTCGCACGCGCGGGAATTCGAGGTGGCCGGAGTTCCCGAACCAGCGCCGGAGGAACTGGCCGCCCTGCGCTACCGGCTCCCGGCCTTGCTCGCGGAAAAGGCCGTGGATCTCCCCGAGCGGGAGCGGGAGCTGCTCTTCCGCATCGGCGAACTGATCGGAGAATACGCGGGAACCGACGGAGAGAGAGTGGCTTATGACCTTTGACGAAGTCCTTTCCCTCGGACGCCTCCGCGAATGCCTTGCCACCGGCACGGGGAAGGGCGTCAGGATCGGGATCCTCGACTCCGGGGTCGCCTCGGACCTGCCCGTGCTGGGAGGACGGGTAGCCGCGAACTTCGAAGTGGTGGAGGACTCCTACCGCGGCGCCCGAGTCGTGCCGCTGACGAAGGGCGTCGACGTGATCGAGCACGGCACGGCCTGCGCCTACATCATCCATCGCCACGCGCCCGACGCCGAATTGCACAGTGTCAGGGTGATCGGACGATCCCACGGCTCCACCACCGGCAAGCTGCTCGCCGCCCTGGAGTTCGCGGTGGAGCAGGACTGGCACCTCCTCAATCTCAGCCTCGGGACCGAGGCCAGCTACGAACGGATCGCCCGCCTCGCCGACCGCGCCTACTACCGCGGCCAGATCTGGGTCGCGGCGAAGGACAACAAGCGCCAGAAGGTCGGCTATCCGGCCGGACTCGCCTCCGTCGTCGGGGTGGACATGGAATACTTCGAGGACCCCGCGACGTTCCGATACTTCCCAGGGCGCGAGACCGAGGTCGAGGCCGGCGGGGTCTACGTCGAGGCCCCGACCTCCAGCGGGGGGTGGCAGCAGTTCACCGGAACGAGCTTTGCCTGTCCGCAGGTTACCGGTATCGCCGCGCGCCTCCTCGAACATTTTCCCGATCTCACGCCCTTTCAGCTGAAGACGGCCCTCGCGGCACTGCGGGAGAATCGCTGACGGTCATACCCGGTAAAACAAGGCTCCGCAGAGCGCCTGGTCGTGACGGTAGTTCACTCCCCCGACAGGACCGAACTCTCCGTTGCCGAACCAACCGGCCAGCGGAACGGGTCCCAGGATCTCCTCGAGGATCGCGACATCGCGCCCGGAGTCGCCATAGAGGCTCGCCCCGCGTCCGATGCCGCCACAGAACAGGCCGGCGAAGGGTGCGTCTTCGCCGGCCCCGGAAAGACGCCTTAGCTCCCCCCGCAGGGAATGCTCCGCCACGGCCGCATCCCTGAGCTGGAACTGCAGGGTCTGGCCGACACGGGGAGGGGAAGTCAGGACCAGCTTGCCATCGCTGAGATCGGTTCCCACGATGTTCCGGATGACAAAGTCTCCGGTCGAAAAGTCATCGACTTCCTCCCGAACCGCGAGCCCTGCGAAGATGTTTCCCTCGGCCGAGTGCCGGAATGCCTCCTCGAGCGAGGTGAAGGTTTCCTCGAGGACGGCGTAGGGACTTCTGCCGGCAATGGAATGCACCACGTTGGCCCGCGTCCCTGTCACCACGAGCGGTTCCCCGATGGGTCGGCAGCTCTGCGCAACGAGGGGTTCCATCCTGACATTGCCACCAAAACCGGCGGCGACAAAGGGCTCCTCGAGGTTACCATCCCCGGAAAAGAGAAAAAGATCCTGCTCGGAAGGACCGCCAGAGACCATTCCCCCGATCACCGGGACGCCGGGAAAGAGCGCGTTGAATTCCCGCAAGGGTCCCTGCAGTCCGCTCAGCAGGGGGTCGGCGAGCACCACAAAACCCGCGGGCGCCTCGTCGAGGAGTCGGCTCTTTTTGAGTTCGCAACGGCCGTCAAGGATCTCCACCGTCGTGTCCGGCATCGAAAGGAAAAGAAGGGAGAGGCCACTCGCATTCTCGATCTCGCGCCCCACGCCGAACAAGCCGGAGCCGGAAGCGCCGATGATTCTACCGGCGCGTCCGTCGAGGCGGAGCGCCTCGATCAGGCCCGCGAGGTGGGGGCGGTAGTCCGACGTCGCCAGCGCGATGACCAGGTCGGGCGCAGTCCCGAGCCGCTCTCGGCATTCCCCCGCGGCGCGCTGCACCGAGGCCTCATCCCAGGACGCGGGAAGGAGACAGGAGACGGCCAGGTTGGCAGGAGGCGTGCTCATGAAGCGCTCTTTTCCAGACCGTTTAGACGTTTTGTCAGGCTATCCGAAGCGACGGAAATCTCACAAAAACTTTTCATAGCCATCCCTTTCAACTCGTCTCCACCCGACTTTTGCTGCTATACCATCGAACGGATAACGCATGAACCGCCCGACCTTCCCCTTCCTCGCCGTTTTCCTCACTGCGCTCCTCGGAGTTGCCGGACTTCAATCGGAAGACCTCACGCCGAAAGTGAAGGCCCTCTTCGAATCCAAGTGCAAGGAATGCCATCATCCCGACACCGACGACGAGTTCCCTTACCTCCACGAGGGCTTCGATCTCGCCGAACTCATCGAGGAGGAGATCGTCGCAAAAGGCAGCCCGGACGAGTCGGGCCTTTTCCGCCGAGTCTCGATGGATTCCACCTCAAAGAAACGCATGCCGAAAAGCAGCGGAGGGGAGGGTGATGAGTCGTTCCGCGCTCCGCTCAGCGCGGAGGACCAGGGACTCATCCGGGATTGGATCGTGCAGCTCGGCAGCGGCATTCCTGCGCCGCCGAAACCGGTGACGGAGGCCCCGAAACCCGGAGCGGAGCAGACCAAGGAGGCGCCCGCCGCCGTCGCCGCCTCCCTTTCCGACAAGGTCGACGAACTGCCCGGCGGTCTCGACCTCGCCGGTCAGGTGCACTGGATCTTCGCGAACCGTTGCGGGCAGTGCCACGAGGGCGACTACGAGCCGGAACTCCACGGTGCCGTGAACCTTGCGAACTTCTTCACCGAACGCGACGACTCCGGCACCATTCTCCTCGCCGAGGCCGTGCTCAACCGCGTCAAGCGCAAGGTCGACGACTCCGAGCGCATGCCGAAATCCAAGGGTGCGCCCGGGGAAAAGGGATTCCGTCCCCCACTCTCCCCGGCCGAACTCGCCGTGATCGAGCAATGGGTCGAGGCCGGCAAACCCGAAGAGGTGAAGCGCGAGTTCATCTCCCAGACCGAGGTCCTGAAGGCTATCCTCGACGATCTCAACGCCGCCTCCGAGACCCAACGGGGTTTCTACCGCTACCTGACCCTGTCGAACCTGCACAACCAGACCGATGCGGAGGGCAGGGCTCTCGTTCCCGACCTCGATCCCCACCGCGCCGCGATCGGAAAGCTGATCAACAGCCTCTCGATGAACGCGAAGATCACCGTTCCCGAGGCCATCGACGAGGCCGAGACGATCTACCGCCTCGACCTGCGTGACTACAACTGGAGCGAGGAACAGTGGGAGCAGGTCGTCTCCTACTATCCCTACGGAATCGTCGGGATCGACCGGCAGAGGGAAAACCTCATCGCCAGGCACACCGGATCTCCCATGGCCTACCTGCGGGCGGACTGGTTCACGTTCTCGGCGTCACAACCTCCCCTTTACGACCAGATCATGGACGAACTCCTCGGCATCGAGGCCTCGGACAAGGATGACAATGTGCACGCCCAGCTCGACGAGGCTCTCGGTGTCGATCGATTCGAGAACCTCCGCGAAGGCCGGGCGATCCGGGCGGGTTTCCAGTACTCGGGCGTCTCGGGAGCCAACCGTCTCATCGAACGTCACGAACTGGGTTCGCACCAGGGAGCCTACTGGGTGAGCTACGATTTCACCCCCCTCAGCGCCGAACGCACCCATGACCTCACCCTCGCCCCCCTCGGCCCCGTCGGCGCGGGACTGACCGACGACCACGATCACGCCTTCAACCACGACGGCGGAGAGATGATCTACAACCTGCCCAACGGACTCCAGGGATACATGCTCACGACGAGCAAGGGCGTCCGCCTCGACCGGGCTCCCATCGAAATCGTCCAGGACGACAACCGGCAGGACAAGGTGATCCTCAACGGCATCTCCTGCATGGCCTGCCACGACAAGGGGGTCAAGCCGCCCATCAAGGTCACCGATCTCTCGAAGCGCACCCTCGCGACGATGGAGGACGAAATCCGGCCCCTGGTCGAAGCCGCGGGAATTCTCGACTTCGGCGAAAAGAACCTGCTGAAGAAACTTTACCCCGAACCCGCCGTGCTCCAGGCGGCGATCAAGGAAGACTTCGATCGCTTCACCGAGGCGGAAGCCGAGGCTACGGGCGGGCGCAGCGGAGCGGCCGAACCGGTCCTCGGTCTCTACAAGGAATTCCGCGGAGCCGTCACCGCCCGCAAGCTGGCCGCCGAATTCGGGCTCGAATACGACGAGCTTCTCTCCCTGCTCAAGGAGGAAAGCGATCGCAGCGAGGTTCTCAGCGTCATCACCAGCTCGATGGAGCGCGACCTCTCGATCCGCCGGGAAAACCTTCTTCGGGAATATATCTCGGTCGTCTACGCCCTCGGCTACGAGCTGATGCCCTTCGTGCCGCTCGGGTACGAGGAATTCGGCGGACAACGGTATGCCGACCTCGTTGCAAATTCCGACCAGTTCCTCGCCGCCTTCGGCACGAGCGGGCAGACCGTTGCCCAGACGAAACTCGCGGTGAGCGCGTCGAAGGGCGCCGCCGAGGCGCTCGCGACCGAATCGGTCCTCATGCATGGAGGAGGCAAGCTCCGCCTCTCGATCGAGCCGAAACTGACCGTGGGCGAGCGAGCCAACCTCGAGATCGTCGCGACGGACGACACCCACATCCGCGTCTTCCACCTCAGCTCAGACCAGTATGTCACCGAGCTCTTCCCCGGCAGCACGGGCAAGGACACCTTCCGCCCGAAGAACAAGAAGCTGGTTCTCTCGTGGGAAACCACCGCGCCCGGCGGTCCCGAGCACGTGGTCGTCTTTGCCGCGAAGACCGGCCTGAAGAACTTCGCCAAGGGCGAGGTCGCCGGTGACTTCACGATCTACGAGAAGGACAAGATCTTCTCCTCCCGCGGCATTCCCAAGGCCATCCGCGCCGCCGAGGAATCCGCCGACACCGCCGTGCCCGCCCAGGTCACCGAGGCCCGCATCGGCTATTTCCTGAAGGACAAATAAGACCATTGAAAACCGGGCCCCTCCCGTCGATCCCTGCATCCGAAGCGCCATGAAATCCATCCAACGACTCGCCCTTTCCGCCTCCTGCCTCCTCGCTCTTCTACACTGCCTCCCGCCGCTGGCGGCGCAGAATGAAAGCGGCGACGATCTCGTCAGGAAACTCAAGGGCCGGGCCGGCCAGCCGGAGGCCGGCAAGACCGCCACGGCGGCACCGAACGGACTCGCGACCCGCGGCATCAAGACCCGCTCCATCGGCGGCGGCACGTCCGCTCCGGCGACGACCTCGGAAACCCGTTCACTCACGATGCGCGGAATTCCCAAGGCCGTGAGCGCCGCCGCGGAAGAGGACAAGGTCGCCCTCAAGCCCACCGCCACCTCCGGCGAGGTCGAACTGAGCTACAAGGTCGACCCCGAATCGAAAGTCGCCCGCGACAACATCCTTTTCCGGAAGGGAAGCGCCGACTTTGCCGACGATGCCTCCGTCGAAGTCGTCGTGACCCTCGCCGACGCACTCAAGCACCCCGAACTCAAGGGGCTGCAGTTCGTCATCGAAGGCCACGCCTCGGCGGAAGGCGACGCCTGGTCGAACCAGAATCTCTCGCAGCTTCGCGCCGAACGCATCGTCCAGGTCCTCGCCCAACTCGGAGTCTCGAGTCACTGCCTCATTCCCGTCGGATTCGGCGAATCCCAGGCTCGTTTCCCGGACAACTCACCCGACGCTCTCCTCAAGCAGGACCGCCGGGTGCTGATCTTCCGGTTGGACCGGTGAAGGTTCCTTCCTACTCCTGCTCGTATCTCATACTCCTCCTCCAAACGAGTAACCAAACGACGCCCGTTGAGTAGGAGCACGAGTATGAGGTATGAGTATGAGATGGGGTCAATACCCCCAGGCTCCCCTCTTCTCTTTCCGGGCCTGCCGCTCGATCGCCTCGAGTCGGTCGCGGGCCTGGAAAAAGCTCTGACCCTGCGGAGTCGGCACCGGCTTCGCTTTTGAGCCGGGTCCCTTCGTGTGAATGCGGCCGAGTCCCTGCTCGACGAGGCGGGTGGCCAGGTCGCTTCCATCGGGCAACTCGACAAAGCCGTAAAAACGGTCGCCGTCGAAGACCTGCTCCCAGTAGGTGTAGACCGTGAAGGAACGATTTGCGAGCTGCTGCTTCGTGAAGGCCTTGGCCCTCTTCCCGACCTCGACCGCTTCCTCCGGAGTGATCCCCCCGAGTTCGCGAGCCTGCTCGGCGACGCGACGTCGCTGGTCGGCGTAGCGGTCGCTCAGATAACTCTCCGGAGCATCGACAAAGTAGAGTCGCAGCTCGAACTCGCGACCGCCCGCGGTGACCCAGAAACTGTCGCCGTCGTTCCCGTCCCGCTCGAGGAGACGGGCGTCGGCGAAGCGGTCGTAAACGCCCTGCTTCGACGCCTTAACCGCCGAAGGGGATGAGGATGGTTTGACGTTTTTCTCCGGTGCCGATGGGGTTACCGGTCCGGCCTCCGGCTGTGGTTCCTCCACCGGCGGAGGTGTGGGACGAGTCGGATCGGACGGAATCCGGTCCCGCTGCCAGTAGACCACCCCGAGAATGACGAGGAGAATCGCGTAGCGGAGGAACTGCTGTTTTCCCTTCATCCCTTGTCCCGAAGGCATCCGGGATCTCAACTCTTTTTCTCCTGCACCGCCGACTTGATATAAAGCTCGCGTAGCTGCTTGAAGTCGACCTCGCCCGGGCTTTGCGACATCAGGTCGATGCCCTTGTTGTTTTTCGGAAAGGCGATGACCTCGCGAATGCTTTCCTCGTGGCAGGCAAGCATGACCAGACGGTCGAGACCGAGCGCGAGACCGCCGTGGGGCGGGGCGCCGAACTTGAAGGCGGTGAGGATGTGCCCGAACTTCGAGTGCTGCTCCTCCTCGTCGATCCCGAGGACGCTGAACATGCGCGACTGCAGGTCGCTCTCGTGGATCCGCAGACTGCCGCCGCCAAGCTCGTAGCCGTTGAGGACCACGTCGTAGGCGACCGCGCGGATCTCTCCCCATTTCGACTCGTCGTCGAGGAGGGCCATGTCCTCCGCTTTCGGACGGGTGAAGGGGTGGTGCACCGCGTTCCACTTGCCCTCCTCGGCGTCGTAGCCGAGCAGCGGGAAATCGACGACCCAGAGAAAGTCGAGCACGTCCTCCATGCCGTCGGTCAGACCGCACATCGAGGCGACCTCGAGACGGAGTCGTCCGAGCACTTCACAGCAAACCGCCCATTGGTCGCAGCCGAAGAGGACGAGGTCGCCCTCCTCGATGCCGAGGCGTTCGGTGAGGGCCGCCTTTTCGGCGTCGGAGAAGAATTTCACGATGGGCGACTTCCACTCACCACCCTCGACCTTGATGTAGGCGAGGCCGCCGGCACCGGCTTCCTTGGCGATTTCCTCGAGGCGCTTCACCTGTCCGGTCGTGACCGAGGCGAATCCCTTCGCGTTGATCGCACGCACCGTGCCGCCCTTTTCGAGGGTGCTGGCGAAGACCTTGAAGGCCGAAGTCGCGAACACGTCCGAGAGATCAATGATCTCCGTTCCGAAACGGCGGTCGGGCTTGTCGCTTCCGTAGGTGTCCATCGCCTCCTGGTAGGTAAGGCGCGGGAAGGGCTTGGAGACTTCGACTCCGCGCGATGCCTGGAAGGCGGAGGAGAGCAAATCCTCGACGAGGGCGAAGATGTCCTCCTCGGTGATGAAGCTGGCCTCGATGTCGACCTGGGTGAATTCGGGCTGACGATCGGCACGAAGGTCCTCGTCGCGGAAGCAACGGGCGATCTGAAAATACTTCTCCAGACCCGCCACCATCATCATCTGCTTGTACTGCTGCGGCGCCTGGGGCAGGGCGTAGAACCTGCCGGGGCTGAGGCGCGAGGGCACGAGGAAGTCGCGGGCGCCTTCGGGCGTCGACTTCGAGAGGATCGGGGTCTCCACCTCGATGTAGCCAGCGGCGTCGAGGCGGTCGCGGATCGCCTTGGTGATGAGGTGCCGCTGGCGCAGGTTGCGCGACATGCGGGGGCGGCGCAGGTCGAGGTAGCGGTGCTTCATCCGCAAATCCTCGTTGCTCAGTTCCTTGTCGAGCTGGAAAGGCAGCACGTCGGCCTTGTTGAGGATCTTCAATTCGATCGCGACGAGCTCGATCTCGCCCGTGTCGATGGCGGTGTTGACGGTGCTCTTGCCCTCGACGTCGGGACGGATGTCGACACGTCCGGTCACCTGGACGACGTCCTCCGAGCGGAGGCTGTGGCTCAGGGCCGTGGCGTCGGCGTTTTCCTCGGAACGGAAGACACACTGGGTCACCCCCTCGCGGTCGCGGATGTCCATGAAGATGACCCCGTGGTGGTCGCGCACGGTATTCACCCAGCCCACGAGCGTCGCCGTCGAGCCGGCGTGGGACTTGCGGAGTTCGTTGCAGTGGTGGGTTCGGTACATGGGGGTGGAGAAAAGTCGGTTGATCCGGCCGCGAAAACGGGCGGGTCGAGACACTACAACCCATCCGCAGGGGTGCAAGGGCTCGGGAAGGGGGATTTTGGAGCGAGCGAGGCGGCCGAGGAAGGCTTGAAAGGCAAAGCCGACCGTCCTAAGCTGGGCGTCGGTCCTGCCGACTCCATCGATCTTGCGTCATAGGAGAAAGGATCGGCGCCACCCCGCAACCCATGAGAGACCCCCACTCCGCACCGGTTCCGGCACGCCACTGCTTTCGACGAATCCCGGCGCTTCTCCTCGTCTCCATCCTCGCCTGGATCACCGGAGCCACCCGGGCCGCGGAGAAGCCCAACGTCCTGTTCATCGCCGTCGACGACCTCAACGACTGGATCGGTTGCCTTGGCGGACATCCCCAGACAAAAACCCCGAACCTCGACCGGCTCGCGGCGAGCGGGGTGCTCTTTCGCAATGCCTACTGTCCTGCCGCCTCCTGCAATCCCTCACGCACCGCGATTTTCAGCGGCCTGCCGCCGCACCAGTCCGGCCTTTACCAGAACCTCCAGAAGCTGCGCGACGTCCTGCCGGAGGCGGATCTGATGCCCCGCTATTTCTCACGCCACGGCTACTGGTCCGCGGGATCCGGCAAGCTGCTGCATTACATCATCGATCCGCCGAGCTGGGACGACTACTTCCCGGAGAAGGCGAAGGACAATCCCTTCCCGCGCACCTTCTACCCGGAGAAGCGCCCCGTGAACCTCCCCCGAGCCGGCGCCTGGCAATACGTCGAGACGGACTGGGCCGCCCTGGACGTGAGCGATGAGGAGTTCGGAGGAGACTGGCTCGTCACCAAGTGGATCGGGGAACAGCTCCAGCACGAGCGCGACCGGCCTTTCTTCCTCGCCTGCGGCATCTACCGTCCGCACGAGCCCTGGTTCGTGCCGAAGTCCTACTTCGAACCCTTTCCGCTGGACTCGATCCAGTTGCCGCCAGGCTGGAAGGAGGACGATCTCGAGGACGTGCCACCTGCGGGACAGCGGATCGCGCGGAACCGTTATTTCGCCCACATCCGGGAACAGAAACAGTGGAAACAGGGCATCCAGGCGTATCTCGCCTCGATCCATTTCGCCGATGCGATGCTGGGACGCGTGCTCGACGCGCTGGAGAAAAGCCCGAACCGCGACC
>JAGRPC010000067.1:12968-17157 GCA_020439925.1 Verrucomicrobiia bacterium
CCCGGTCTCCCGGAAGGCACCCGAGCCGGATCCGTTTGCGATCGCCCCGTGAGCCTCGTCGACCTCTTCGCCACGTTGACCGACCTGTGCGGACTGCCCGCCAAGGCAGACATCGGGAGCCGCAGCCTGACGCCGCTTCTGCGCGATCCCTCGGCGCCGTGGCCGCACGCGGCGATCACGCACCTCGATCTGCCCGAGAACTACGCCATCAGCACCGAACGCTGGCGCTACCTCCACTATCGCGGCGAGGAAGAGGAGCTCTACGACATCGCATCCGACCCGCACGAATGGACCAACCTCGCGACGAAAGCGGAGCACGCGGAGAAGCTGGCGGAGATGCGCGCCCTCGCGCCCGGGAAAATGGCGCCCGTCCACGAAACCCAGCCCGGCATCAATGCCTTCAAGGCCGAAGTGGAATTGTCCCTGGTGACGGATACCGCCGCTCCACCCTCGAAGGCTTCCTCGACCCGTGTCAGCCTGCTCTTCCAGAACCAGATGCAGAACGCGATCGGACTGGTGTGGCTCGACGACAAGGGCGAACGCCACGACTATGGCAAGGTCGAAGGGGCCAGCCGCCGCCTGATGAAGACCTTCGCGGGACACACCTGGCTGCTGATCTCAGGGGAAGGAAAGGAGATCGGACACGTCGTGGCGCCCGACAAACCCTCCCGAGTACTCGTTCAATAGAAACCGCCGATGAATTCGAACGGGATCAGGAGAGCCGAAAGAACGTCCCCGATTCAGTGACTTCATTTCTTCAAACAGTCATGAAAACCCGCCGGACTTTTCTCCAGGGAACCGCCGCGCTTGCCGGCGCTCCCTTTCTCGTGGGGTTTCCCGTTTACGCCGAGGATCGTGTCCCCCAATCCGTGGCCGAACTCTGGTCCGGTTTCGATCCGCGCCGCGACCCTCTCGAAACCGAGGTGATCCGGGAATGGAAGGAGAACGGGGCCGTCTTCCGGCACGTGCGCTACCTCATCGGTCACTTCAAGGGCAAGCCGGCCCGCATGGCTGCGATCTACGGTTTCCCTGAAAACGCGGGAAAATCCCTGCCAGCGGTGCTGCACATCCACGGAGGCGGCCAGCGGGGATCGCTCAGCGAGGTGAAACTGCTCGTCGGTCGCGGCTACGCGGCGCTCTCGGTGAACTGGGGTGGAAACGGAAACGGCAAACCGCCCTTCAACAGCGTCGAGGGGGCCCTTCCCGGCGACCCGAACACGGACTGGGGCGCGGTCGATCCCTCGCAGCTCAATGTCCCCGGTTACGCCTCGATGCTGCCGGGACCCAAACAGCTCTTCGAGGATCGCGAGCATCCCGGGAACAACAACTGGTACCTGCTCACGATCGGCTGCCGGCGCGGACTGACCTTTCTCGAGCAGCAGCCCGGGGTCGACCCTCGGCGGCTTGGCGTCCACGGATATTCGATGGGTGGAAACCTCACCATGTATGTCGCCGGCACCGACGAGCGGGTGAAGGCTGCCGTGCCGGCAGTGGGTGGCCAGGGCTGGCGGTGGGAGGCCCATGACTTCACCGAGGGAACCGCCCGCCCCCAGATGACGATCCAGGGCGATATCGATACCTTCCGGAAAACGCTCAGCTTCGAGAGCTACGCCCCCCTCATCCGTTGTCCCGTCCTGCATCGCAGCGGCAGCAATGATTTCCACGGATGGATGGACGACGTCTACCGGACCAACGAGCTTATCCCGGACCAGCCCCTGCGCTACTCCTGGTCGCCCCACCTCAACCACCGCCTCGCACCCGAAGTTGCGGTGACGATGCCGCTGTGGTTCGACCAACATCTGAAGGGCGGCACGGCACTCCCGGAGACGCCTGCGAGCAAGCTGGTATTCGACGGTGATCCCGTACTCCGGGTCGTGCCCGCGAAACACGGCTGGCCGGTGGCGCGCTGCGAGATCTACTACAGCATCGACTCCGATCCCCGTGCCCGCTTCTGGCGCAGCGCGGAGGTTCGTCGCGAGGGGGATGACTTTGTCGCCCGCCTTCCGCTCCACTCCCTCGATCGTCCGCTCTTCGCCTTCGCCAACGTCTATCACACCCTGCCAAAACCAGAATCCATGGCGGAACTTCCAGGCATGAGCGATCCGGTCGCGGAACTCTGCCTCAGCACGCTGCTGCACGCTGCCACTCCCGCCGATCTGGAGAAGGAGAAGATCACCGCGACGCTTTCCCCCGGATCGCTCATCGACGATTTTGCCCATGGCTTGCGCGACTGGTTCCAGTTCAATGCCGGACATCCCGGCCTCGTCCAGACCTGGACACGCAAGCTCACCGACCCGCTCTATCGGGGGCCCGCCGGGGCGAAGCTGAAGCTGACCCTGTCCATGCCGCAAACCAACCGTCTCACCTTCGTCGCCGTCGAGAACGAATGGCGCGACTACCGCGGTCCGAGGCGCACCTTCGCCTGTGTCCGCGAGATTCCGGGCGGCGCGGACCCGCGGAGCGTGATCCTGACTCCCGCCGACTTCGCCGGCCTGACCGAAAAAGACGGGACTCTCGCGTCGTGGGATCACGTCGACCAGTTCGGCATCTGCGCTCATCATGCGGGAAGCGGGATTCCGGCTTCGGAAGCAAAGTGGGCGGGCGGGCCGCCGGTGTTTTCCCGCCTCGAGTGGAATTCCAACCCCAGTCCTTGAGCGCGCCCCATGAACCTCTCGAACCTTTCTCTCCCAGTCGTCCTCTCCGCACTCCTTCTGTGGCCCGCCAGCGCCCTTTCTGCGAACGACGATGGCGCCTGGCTCACCGGACAGGGCACCCTGATCTTCCACGACGCCTTCGAGCGCGAGGAAGACGGAAACCTCGCCAAGGCCATCGGCAATGGGTGGAACAGCGCCACCGCCGACCGGGTGCCGCATCTCAAGATGGCCGAACTCGACGAAGGCATTCTCAAGGTCGCGAGCGCCACGAAGGAGGCCGGCCACGCCGCCCATATCCACCACGAGGCCGGTTTCACCGACGGCGGGGTGATCGTGCGATTCCGTTTTCCCGGAACGAAGTCGGACGACACTCTCCAGCTTGGCTTCGTCGACCGAGAAACCAAGGGCATCCACGCGGGGCATCTTTGTTACGCCATGCTCCAGCGCAGCAGCCTTGCCCTCGCCGACTACAAGACCGGAGTGATGAACCTGGCAATCCGCGCGCGGCGCCAGCCCTATCTTGATCGCAAGGAGCCGCTTCCCGCCGATCTCGATGCCCTTCTCAAGACGAAACAGGTCACCTTGCCCTGGAAGGCCGACACCGAATGGCACGAACTCGTTCTCGTGACCGAGGGAGACGAGATGCGCCTGACGATCGACGGAAAACCCGTCGCCGCTCATCGTTCGGAAGGATTCGCCCATCCCGTGAAACGCTGGTTCAGTTTCCTCATTCCGGGCACGGTCTGGATCGACGATGTGAAGATCTACCGCGTGAAGTGAAGGGCTGGAGTGACTCCGGAGGAGATGCCGTCCGCGCGGCAGGCTCGACAAAGGGCCCGGAGAAAGGATAAAACAAGGGCCGCTTGGCCTTAGTGCCGCCGTTTCACCCCCCGGAAAACCCCATGAATCCCGAACTCCATCTCGCCGCCATCGTGACCTTGCCCTCGTTCGTAGGTCCGGCCGTCGCCCTTGCCGCCGGCATTCTCATCCTGCTCAAACCCGATCTGCTCGCCAAGATCGTCGCGATCTACCTGATCGTGGTCGGCGCGCTCGGGCTGCTCGGGTAACGGGCAGCATCCGGGGAAATGCGAAGAGAGCGGACTCTCCCGAAGTCCGTGCTTGACCGGAGCGGCGGCGGCCGTCTCCTTGAGCGGCGTCATTCCCGACCCCATCCTCAAGCCCCATCACGTCGATCCCATCCCATGTCCTCCCACGCCAAAGCCGCCCGCATCAAGGAAGCGACCCTCTATTTCATTCCCATCGCGATGCGGGTGCCCCTGAAGTTCGGCGCCCAGGTCCTCGACTCGGTCACCTGCGCCCGCGTCCGTGTCGTGATCGAGGGAAATGACGGAAAAACCGCGGTGGGCTGGGGAGAAACCCCTCTCGCCGTCGCCTGGGTCTGGCCTTCTCCGGTGCCCTACGAGGAGCGCCTCACCGCCCTCAAGGATTTCACCATCTCCATCGCCCGGCATCTTCCCGGATGGGGTGCAAGCGGCCACGCCTTCGAGCTCGGGCACGAGTTCATCGAGCACGAG
>JAGRPC010000067.1:17215-27255 GCA_020439925.1 Verrucomicrobiia bacterium
CACCTCGCCGCGCTGGTCTGCTTCTCCCTTTTCGATCTCGCCGTTCACGATGCCTACGGCAAGCTCCACGACCGGCCCGTCTACGAGACCTACGGTCCCGAGTTCCTCCCGCGCGACCTCGCCGATTTTCTCGAGCCGGTCGAGGGCGGATCTTCCTTCAAGGGGCTTTACCCTTCCGACTTTCTCGCGAAGAAGGCCCCCGGTCGCCTCCCCGTCTGGCACCTCGTGGGCGGGCTCGACGCGATCGATGAGGCCGACCTCAACGGCACCGAGCCGGACGACGGTTACCCCGTGCTGCTTAGAGACTGGATCCGCGAGGACGGTCTCGATTGTCTCAAGATCAAGCTACGCGGCAACGATGCGGCCTGGGACTACGAGCGCATGGTGAAAATCGGCGCGATCTCGCGCGAGACCGGCGTCACCTGGCTAACCGCGGATTTCAACTGCACCGTCACCGAGCCGGACTACGTCAACGAGATCCTCGACCGTCTCAAGGCCGACGACCCCGTGACCTACCAGAAGCTCCTCTACGTCGAGCAGCCCTTCCCCTACGATCTCGAGGCGAACCGAATCGACGTGCGCAGCGTCAGCGCGCGGAAGCCCCTCTTCATGGACGAAAGCGCCCACGATTGGCGTTTTGTCAGGCTCGGACGCGAGCTCGGCTGGAGCGGCGTCGCCCTGAAGACCTGCAAGACCCAGACCGGCGCCCTCCTCAGCCTCTGCTGGGCCAAGGCCCACGGCATGACCCTGATGGTGCAGGATCTCACGAATCCCATGCTCGCTCAGATCCCGCACTTCCTCCTTGCCGCGCACGCGGGAACGATCATGGGAGTGGAATCGAACGGGATGCAGTTTTACCCCGAAGCCAGCGCTCCGGAACGGCTTGTTCACCCCGGCCTCTACCGGAGGAAAGAGGGTGTCCTCGACGGCTCGACCCTCTCAGGTCCCGGCTTCGGCTACCGGATCGACGAGATCGAACGGGAGCTTCCGTCACCGGTCCTGTGATCCTGACAAAGACTCACCGATGAAACGCCAGGCCCTTTCTCTCCTTGCCCTCGCCGCCACGGCCATCGTCACGGCGGCACCGGTTTTCACGGATCCCTTCACCGAAGCGACGGCGGTGCCGGAGCGGCGGGCGATGCGCGGCGACTGGGTCATCGCGGAAGGAATCGCGAAATGCACGCAGGACGACGAGCTCTACAAGAAGAACAAGGACCACGGGCCCATCCTCTTCTACGACCTGCCGACCAGGGATGCGACCTACCGCTTCGCCTTCAAACCGTCCGGCTGCCAGACCGTTGTCTTCACCCTGAACGGAGAAGGCGGCCACGTCTTCCGAATGGTCACGAGCAGCCGTGGCACGGGATTCCGGGCCTTTCCTCCCGGTGATGAAAAATCGATCCAGACCCGCAACGAACCCGAGTGGAAACTGGCGGAAGGCACCTGGACCGAGGTGATGGTGACCTTGAAAGGACAGACCGCCACCGTGAAGTTCGGCGATCGCGATCCCGTCACCGTTGAACATGGAAGTTACGCCGCCGCAAAGGTGAATTTCAGTCTCGGTTTCTCCTTCGGCACGCTCGAAGTGAAGGGGATCTCGGCCGGGGAGTGATGGCGTCAGTGCGGCGCAGACGCAACTTGCCGCGCGCGAATGGTTTTCGCACAGTCGGCGCATGAGAACCCCTGCGCCCTTCCGAGTTTTCCTCGCCTGCTCCCTCCTCCTGACCGTCGCGCCCGGCCTCCGAGCGGAAACGCCGTCGCAACTCGGCGGGATCCACGCCGCGATGGAGGCGGAGATCGCCGCTCACCACACCGCGGGAGTCGTGACCCTCGTCCTCAGGGACGGAAAGGTCGTCCATCACGACGCCGCGGGCATGGCCGACCGCGAGAAACAGGTGCCAATGACGGAAAACCATGTTTTCTGGATCGCCTCGATGACCAAATCGATCAGCGTCACGACCATCATGACCCTGGTGGAAGAAGGAAAACTCTCCCTCGACGAACCCGCTTCGAAATGGCTCCCCGAGCTGGGCGCGACAAAGGTGAAGGACGGCTCGGCCCCCTCGCGACCGGTCACCCTCCGCGACCTGATGTCGCACACCTCAGGTCTCGCCTTTCCGCCGCGCAAGCCCACCGACGGCGCCCAGTCACTCAAGGGCTACGTCGCCGAACTCGTCAAGACGCCCCTCGCCTTCGATCCGGGTTCGGGCTACGAATATGGATTCGGCATCACCGTGTCCGGACGCATCGCCGAAATCGTCAGCGGCAAACCCTTCGACGTGCTCGTGCGCGAGCGCATCCTCGACCCGCTCGGCATGAAGGACTCCTCTTTTCACCCCGGCGAGGAATTGCGCGGCCGTTTCGCGAAGACCTACAAGACCGCCGAGGAAGGCGAGGGCCTGGTCGCGGCCTACAATCCTTTCGTCACTCCCGACGTGACCGTGCGGCGCATGACCGAACCTTCCGGGGGCCTCTTTTCGACCGCCGCCGACCTCGCGAAATTCTACCAGATGATCCTCGACGGCGGAGTCTGCGAGGGCAAACGCATCCTCTCGGAGGCTTCCATCGCCGAGATGACCAAACCTCACACGGCGGGCGGCAAGTTGCAGAATTACGGGCTCGGCTGGCAGTGCAATCATGCCGAAAAGGCCATCGTGCCTGGCTTTTCCGCCTCCTCCTTCGGCCACGGAGGCGCCTTCTCGACCCATGGCTGGATCGATCCCGAGCGTCGCCTCGTCGCGATCTTTCTCGTCCAGAACGTCCTCGTGAAGGACGGCGGCAAGGCGCGGCAGGCCTTCCACGAACAGATCACCGGGTCCATCCCCCGCGCACGCTGATTCCGGATACCGCTTGAAGGCACGAAGGGGCGGGCCGAAACTGCCCGCCTCATGCCTCCCAATCTCGTCATCCTCATGGGCGTCTCCGGTTGCGGGAAGACGACGCTCGCCGAACAGGTCGCTTCCGCCATCGGAGGGGTCTTTCTCGAAGGCGACTCCTTTCACCCGCCGGAGAACAAGGAAAAGATGGGGGCCGGCATCCCCCTGACGGACGAGGACCGCTGGCCCTGGTTCGACCGACTTATCCACGCCGCGCAGGCGGTGATCGAGACGGGGAGTTCCCCCGTGCTGGCCTGCTCCGCGCTGAAGCAGGCGTATCGCGATTATCTCGTCCGCCCCTTCGCCGCTCACCGCCTCGTCTACCTCAAAGGCAGCTACGAGCTCATCAAGGGTCGCATGGATTCCCGCGAGCACGAGTACATGACCTCGACGCTCCTCAAAAGCCAGTTCGACATTCTCGAGGAACCCGCCCCGGGTCCGGGAGTGCTCGCCCTTTCCATCGAAGAGTCCCCCGACGAGCTCGCCCGCCGGATCCTGGAGTGGCTCGCATCCAGCTGAGGCGCGATGGGACGCATCCTTTTCATCCGGGGCGGGGCGGTCGGGGATTTCATCCTCACGATGCCTTCGCTGCGACTTATCCGCGAGACCCTGCCGGACAACGAAATCGAGGTGCTCGGGTATCCCTCGATCGCTTCCCTGGCCGTGGCGGCCGGGATCGCGGACCGGGTCCGGCCGCTGGAGGACCCCCGCCTCGCCACCTTCTTCGCCCCCGGTGCGAAACTCGACCCGGAGTGGTGCGACTACTTCGCGAGTTTCGACGTCGTCGTGAGCTGCCTCTATGATCCCGACGGACATTTCGCCGGCAATCTAGGGGTCGCCGGAGTAAAAACGCTCGTGACCTGTCCCTTCCGACCCGAAGAAACTCCGCCACACGTCCCTGCAGCGGTTCAATTCGCCAGACCGCTCGAGTCGATCGGCCTCTTTCTCGACGATCCGACTCTTGATCTCACCTACCAGGCTCCGTCCGAAGCCGATCCGATCCTCCCGCCGGAATTCGAAGGCTCTCCGCTCGTGGCCCTCCATCCGGGGAGCGGCAGCCCCCGCAAGAACTGGAATCCCTCCCACTGGATCGAAGTCCTCCAAGCGCTCCATCGCGAACGACCCGAGCGACGTTTTCTCGTCACCAGCGGTGAGGCGGAGATGGAAACCATCGGCCCCTTCCTCGCGGAGCTCGAGGAGACCGGCCTGCCTGTCCATTCGCTGGCCCTGCTTCCCCTTCCTGTGCTTGGAGCGCTCTTTGGCCGTCTCGAGGGGTTTCTCGGTCACGACAGTGGCCTCTCGCATCTCGCGGCGAGTGCGGGGGCGCGCTGCCTTCTTCTCTTCGGACCGACCGAAGCGGGAATCTGGGCACCGGTTTCTCCCCAGGTGAAGGTGTTGAAGGCACCCGAGGGGAACCTTTCAGGGATCAAGCCGGGATCGGTGTTCGAGGAAGCGCGGGAGTTATTCACCGCCTAGTAGAAGAGAATTATTTTTTAGGAAAAGGATCTATTATCTTCTAGTCGTGAATAACTCTGAATTGCGTTCTCAACCTCTTCATTCTCAGATCCTTCGTTGGTTTCCGGTCCTGGGCATAACCCTTGTTGGGGTGAAGTGAAAAGTGACTTCCGAGGGTTAACAACCCGGATTCTTTCACTCTTTTCCTCCCTTTTTCACGAGTTCTTCACGAGGATATTCCCGGGTCCAGCGCTTTTCCCTGAGGGCTTCCGCGGCGGCGCTGATCTCCGCCTCCTTCTTGCTGTTGCCGGATCCCTGCCCGAGGGTGATGCCCTCCCAGCGGACCTCGGCGAGGAAGGACTTCAGGTGATCGGGACCCTCCTGTCCGATGATTCGATAGGTCGGACTCGCCGGGGCGATGGCCTGGAGGCATTCCTGCAGCTCCCCCTTGGGGTTCATTTCTTCCGTTTGCGCGAGGATGCGGTCGAAGAGTTCGCCAAAATTCCGGAAGAGGAAATCCCGCGCCGCTTCGATACCGGCGTCGAGATAGATGGCTCCTGCGAGGGCCTCGAGGGCATCGGCCAGGTTCGAGGGGCGCTTGCTGCCGCCGCTGGCGAGTTCGCCCTTGCCAAGGAGGAGATGCTTGCCGAGCTCGATGTGGTTGGCGAAGAGGCAGAGAGCCTCGCGCGAGACCAGCCGGCTGCGCAGCTTGGTGAGGCGTCCTTCACCGTCTTTCGGGTAGCGCCTGAAGAGCTCTTCCGTGAGGATGAGCTGGATCACCGCATCCCCGAGATATTCGAGGCGCTGGTTGTCCGGCTGAATGCGCTTGGTTTCGCAGGTGAGGCTCGGATGGGTGATGGCCTCGGTGAGCAAGTCGGGTCGTGAAAAGCGGTGGCCGATGGTTGCCTCGATGGATTCCATGGATTGGACGGCGGCTCCCCTACCAGGGAGACGGAGTGGGGTGGCTGACGGGGTTCGAACCCGCGACAACCGGAATCACAATCCGGGGCTCTACCGCTGAGCTACAGCCACCATCTCGAACGACGGCCGAGGGCCGATCCGGACGGGAGGGGAAATTAGGCGAAAGACCGACCATTTCCAACGGAAAATGACGGTCCCTTGCAAATTCGGCGCTTTCGCGGCAGGATCGTTCTTTACCCGAATCGTTCACCCATCACTCCCATGCAACCCGCCGTCACCCCGGACTGGAGACCCGTCGCTTTCAAGGAATGGCAACTGGTTGCCGACGCGATCGCCTCGGGCGAGCAGAGCGTGATCCTCAGAAAAGGGGGGATCTCCGAAGGCAAAGCCGGTTTCCAGTGGCTTCATGACCGCTTTTTCCTCTTTCCGAGCCTGTTTCACGAGCAGGCCGTGCAGGTCATGCCGCTTCCGGATGGCTCGCTGAGATCCTTCCAGCCCCTCCCCGGACTCGCGGAGGACGATGTCGCCTTCCAGGTCTACGTCGAAACCCTCGCCACAGGCAGGATCACTTCCTGGGAAGAGGTGACGCGGCTGGCTCCCTATCACATCTGGCGGGAAGAAATCATTCGCGAGCGCTTCGAATGGGGGGATGAGCCCGGCCTTTCGTGGGCGACGGTCCGGGCGTGGCGCCTGCGGGATCCCTGGATCCTCAAGGACCGCGCCACCTTCGGGGGCTGCCGCTCGTGGTTCGGTCTGCCCTCGGACGAGGGAGGCGGTTGGCAAGATCGCCTCGCCGGTGCGGAATTCATCGAGCCGCGTTGTGGCTTTCCGGCGATTTAAAAGATTGGCAAAGCGACGGTGCTAAGGTTTGATAAGCCCGCCGTCACGGTTTTTGCCAGCCCTTCCTCCCATGCTCCCCGAAGTCGAGAAACTCCTCCGCGTCCAGCATCACGACCAGAAGATCAAGTCGATCGACAAGGAACTGGCCGGGATTCCCGTGGAGGCCGAGGACATCAGCGAACGTCTCGTCGCGGACCGGTCCGCGGTCGAGGCCGCGAAGCTGGAGATGCAGCACACCGAGGTCGCGATCAAGAATCTCGAGCTCGACATCCAGACGCGGCGCACCACCATCAGCAAGCTGAAGACCCAGCAGTTCGAGACCCGAAAAAACGAGGAATACCAGCGCATGGGCATTGAGATCGAGCGTTACGCCGCCGAGATCGCCGGGCTCGAGGACAAGGAAATCGAGTTGATGGAGAAGTCCGAGTCCCAGCGCAAGGTGCTCGAGGCTGCCCGCGCCAAGCTTTCGGAAAACGAAGTTTCGGTGAAGGAGGAACTTGAGGATCTCGAGGCCCTCGCGGCGAAGCTGCGGTCCGACCGGGAATCGGAGCTGGCGGCGCGCGATGCCGCGTCGGACGGGGTCGACGATGCCGTTCTCGACAATTACCACCGTCTCTTCAAGTCCAAGAACGGGATCGCCGTGGCCGGCCTCGTCGACGAGGTCTGCCAGGGCTGCCACATGAAGGTCGTGAAGTCGACGGTCATCGACGTCAAGGCCGAGAACCACCTCGCCCACTGCGAGAACTGCGGCCGCATCCTCTACTGGTGGACCGACGAGCGGGTCGTGAAAAACCGCGGGGAATACTGAGCGGATTCCGCTTGCGGAGAGGTTCCCGTTTCCTCACAAACCGCCAAAACGGCGGTGACGTCGCTGGTATTCGCCGATCGCGTCCTCGAGATGGGGACGGCGGAAATCCGGCCAGAAGACCTCGGTGATGACGATCTCGGCATAGCTGATCTGCCAGAGGAGGAAATTCGAGACCCGGCATTCGCCGCTGGTGCGGATGAGGAGGTCGGGATCGGGAAAGTCCGCGGTGTAGAGATGACGGGCGAAGGTCTCATTGTCGAGCGTCGCGGGGTCGGTGATGCCCGCCTTCGCCTCGATCATCAGCGCCCGGGCCGCGTCGACGATTTCCTCGCGAGAGCCGTAGCTGAGCGCCACGACGAGGGTGAGGCCGTCATTGCCGGCGGTGACGGCCATCGATTCGCGGAGTTGTTTCTGGTTCCGCATCGGAAGACGCTCGAGATGGCCAATGACGCGCAGGCGGATGTTGTTCTTCATCAGCACCGGCGTCTTTTCCTTGAGGAAATGGGCGAGCAGCCCCATGAGGGCAGTGATCTCGGCCTGGGGACGTTTCCAGTTCTCCGAGCTGAAGGCGTAGAGGGTGAGATATTTCACCCCGAGGTCGCCGCAGGCGCGCAGGACTTCCTCGACCGAGTCGGCGCCGGCGCGGTGCCCGTCGCGGCGGGGGAGTCCCCGGGCGGCGGCCCAGCGGCCGTTCCCGTCCATGATGATCGCGATGTGCCCCGGGATTTCCTTGTCGGGGTCGAAAGCGGTCATGGCGGTGAACAACAGCGGCCCGCTCAGCGGACGATGGTCTGGTCGCGGGAGGGACCCACGCCCACCATCGTCACCGGGGTCTCCGTTTCCTTCTCGATGAAAGCGAGGTAGGCGAGCGCGTTGGCGGGAAGATCCTCGTAGCGGGTCACGCCGGTGGTGTCGCTGCACCAGCCGGGAAGCGTTTCGTAGACCGGTGTGGCGCGCTTGAAATCGGCGGCCGAGGCGGGAGGAAGGCGGAGCTTCTTCCCGTCGAGCTCGTAGTGGGTGCACACCGGGATCTCCTCGCAGTCGTCGAGCCCGTCGAGGATGGTGATGGCGAGTTCGTCGAAGCCGTTGACCATCGCGGCGTAACGCACGAGGACGAGGTCGAGCCAGCCGCAGCGGCGCTTCCGTCCGGTCGTCGCGCCGAATTCCCGTCCCATCTTGTGGAAGCGGTCGGCGAGATCGTCGTTCTGGGTGGGGAAGGGGCCTTCGCCGACCCGGGTCGTGTAGGCCTTCGTGACTCCCACGACGCGGTTGATCTTCTGCGGGGGCACGCCCGATCCGGTGCAGGCTCCGCCCGAGGTCGTGTTCGAGGAGGTCACGTAGGGGTAGGTGCCCTGGTCGATGTCGAGGTAGGTGCCCTGGGCGCCTTCGAAAAGCAGGGTGCGGCCCTCCTTCATGGCACGGTGGAGGACTTCGACGGTGTCGGTGCAGTAGGGCGCGAGGCGTTCCCCGGCCGCGAGCAGTTCCGCCGCCGCCGCATGGGCGTCGAGGGGCTCCATGCCGACGGTTTCGAAGAGGCGGTTGCATTCCGCGACCCGGTCGGAGAAACGCGAGGTGAAGGCCACGGGATCCCCGACGAGTTCGTGGAGGCGGAAGCCGATGCGGTCGGCCTTGTCGCCGTAGGTGGGGCCGATCCCGCGCTTGGTTGTGCCGATCTTGACGCTCCGGTTCGCCTCCTTGAAGGCATCCATTTCGCGATGGAAGGGCATCACGAGGTGGGCGCGGTTCGAGATGAGAAGGTTCTCGGGGGACACGGCGATGCCCTTTTCGGCGAGACCGTCGATCTCCTTGAGGAGAGCCACCGGATCCATCACCACCCCGTTGCCGATGACGCAGAGTTTGCCCGGCCAGAGGATGCCCGAGGGGATGAGGTGCAGGATGTACTGCTTGCCTTCGCTGATGACGGTGTGGCCGGCGTTGTTGCCGCCCTGGGGACGCACGACGACGTCGGCCTTTTCGGTGAGCAGGTCGACGATCTTGCCTTTGCCTTCGTCGCCCCACTGGGCGCCGATCACGATGGTGTTGGACATGGGAGAGCTGATTTGGGAAAGGGAGAAAAAGCCCGCGCGGGGTCCGTCAGGGAAGGGCGTCGCTCAACGAGCCGGAGCCGGCGGATCCCAGGAGAGAACGGGCACGGGTGAGGTGAAAAATCGGTGCTCGCAAGGGTTCAGCCCGCCTTCATGATCGCGGAGAGGGCGATGAGGGCGATGGCGGCAAGGATGGCAACGACGCCGACGAGGGTGGCGATCTGGCCGAGCGGGTTCTTCTTCACGACCTTCTCGATCGGAGAGAGATCCGCATAGCCGGACGGACGATTCGAGACTTCGGCGATCTCGGCGACATGGCCACTCGTGAAGCCGCTCCCGCCCGAGGAAGCGCCAAAGTCGGAACCGGCTTCGGTCTCGTCGTGGAACACCGCCTCGACGCTGCCGAACTGGATGCGATAACCGTTGGCCAGGGCGGCTTCGGTCACGGCCGAGCCGTTCACGTAGGTGCCGTTGGTGGACCCGAGGTCCTGCACCTGGAAATTCCCGCCGACGTTGTGAATCATGGCGTGCGTGCCGGACATGGAGACGTGGTCGAGGACGATGTCGTTGTCGGGCCCGCGCCCGATGGAGACCTGCTCGTAGCCGTCGAGGGCGAGTTCGATGGGATCCTGATCGGGGACGTAGATGGTGATAGTGGCCATAGGGGTTGCGGTTTTACCACGAATTAACGCGATTGATCAATGAGATTGGCAAATTCTTCGAAGAAGTAGGAGGCGTCGTTCGGCCCGGGGGCCGCCTCGGGGTGGTATTGCACCGAGAAGACGGGATAATCGCGGTGGCGCATCCCCTCGACGGTGCCGTCGTTGAGGTTCAGGTGGGTCACCTCGACGTGGTCGGGGAGCGAGTCGGCGTCGGCGGCAAAGCCGTGGTTCTGCGAGGTGATCGCGATCTTGCCGGTGCGCAGGTCCTTCACCGGGTGGTTTCCGCCGCGATGTCCGAACTTGAGCTTGAAGGTCTTGCCGCCGAAGGCATGGGCCAGCACCTGGTGGCCGAGACAGATCCCGAAGATCGGCTTTTTCCCCACGATCTGGCGGATTTCCCCGTGGATGTAGTCGAGCGCGGCCGGGTCGCCGG
>JAGRPC010000068.1 GCA_020439925.1 Verrucomicrobiia bacterium
GACAGCCTCCTTTACATGATCAGCAGCCTCGGCATCAATCCCCACGAGTGTGAGGCCATGTTCGAGCAGATCCCAACGATCAAGCGCAAGAACGAGTTTGTCACACGCACCTCACAGGAATTGCGTCGCGACGTCGATCTCACCGATCCAGAAAACAAGAAGAAGCTCGCCCGTAATATCTTCGTTTTCGGCCAGTGTATGGAGGGCACCCAGTTCTACGGGCTCTTCGGCATGATCCTCAGCCTGAAGCGCCAGAACAAGTTCCCTGGAATCGGTCAGATGTTCCAATACACCCTGCGGGATGAGTCCAATCACATCGAATTGTTCCGCAACCTTTTCATGGATCTCGTCAGCGAGAACATGGAGATCTGGACCCCCGAATTCAAAGAGGAGCTCGTCGCGACGATGAAGGAAGCCGTCGCCCTGGAGAAGGAATTCATCACCGATTGCCTCCCTGTCAGTTCCGTTGGTCTCAACGCGGCCGAATTCTGCCAGTACATCGACTACATCGCCGACCGGCGTCTCGAGGGAATCGGACTGAACCCTCTCAATCCCGGCATTCGCAATCCCTTCCCGTGGCTCGCCGAGACCATGGATATCAAGAAGGAAGCGAATTTCTTCGAGCAAAAGGTCACCGAGTACCAGAAAGCTTCCGCTCTCTCTTCCGTCAACGACGACGATCTTTGACCACCGCCGGACAGGGTCGAGTCTCGCACCTGACCCTGTCCGGTCCTCCTTCTTCCGCTTTTCCGTTCACCGTTCCCGTCCCACCCCAATCCGCACCCGTTCCACCCACATGATCACCCGCCATCTGATCGAACAAGACCTCGAACTGCACCGGGCCGCCGCCACGCCCCAGGAGATGAAGCCGCGCTTCAACTGGAGCGACATGGCTGCCAGCCACCCCGCCCCGTCCTCGCGTATTATCGTCCAGGCCGAGGACGAAGAGAGCGAGTTCAGCATCGAAAAAATCGCCGAGACCGTCGGTCGCGCCGTCACCGACCTCGCCCTCTCGCGCAAGCAGGACGATATCTTCACCGAAAGCAACCGTCAGCTCGTCGCCAATATCGTCCGTATTGTCACCGACATTCTTTCCAACAAGGCAAGCTCCGAGGAAGCGGATGGCACGGTGGTGCTGAGTGCCTCCGAGCTGACTTCGATCATCGAGATGGCTCTCGTCCGTCAGAACGCCCACGATGTCGCAAAGAGTCTCCTCATCCGCCGCAAAACCGAGATCGCACGGCTCAATTCACGCGGCAAGAGCATCGAAAAACCCCTTTGCCGAGTCATCCGCCGCAATGGCGAGGTCGTCGCCTGGGACTCCAACAAGATCGAGATCGCGGTCCGCAGTTCCTTCCTCTCTCTGGGGATGGATTCGTCCCCGGCCAAGGACATCTCCACCGCCCTGACCGACCGCATCGCCCGGAGCGGGCAGGAGTTCATCCGCATCGAAGATCTCCAGGACCGGGTCCAGGAGGAGCTGATGCGCCAGGGGCACTACAAAGTGGCCGAGTCCTACATCCTCTACCGCGCCCATCGCGCCCAGTTGCGCCTCCAGGAGGAGGAAGCGCACTCCCGTCACGACGATTCCGCGCAGGAATCGATGATCGTGGTGAAGCGCGTCGACGGCAGTAGCGACCTCTGGGACGGAACCGACCTGCGCCGCCGCATCGAGTTCGCCATGCCGGGCCTCGACCTTTGTCTTTCCCCCGACCAGATCGAACACGAACTGCGCCGCGCCTTCTTCAACGAGATGACCGAGGCGGATCTTCGCAAGACGATCATCCTCAACGCGAAGACCCTCATCGAGCGCGACGGCGACTTCGCCCGTTTCGCCGCCCGCATCCTCCTGACCTACGTCTACGAGGAAGTCCTCGACTGGAACATCTCCCGTGACGGAGTCGGTCGTCTGGCCGAATTCCACCGTCGCGCCTTCAAGGCCAATCTTGTCCGCGGTGTCGAAATCGAGCGCCTCTCGCCCAAACTTCTCGACTACAATCTCGACCGCCTCGCGGACGCCCTCAATCCGACCTCCGACCTCGACTTCGACTACCTCGGGATCCAGACTCTTTACGATCGGTATCTCATCATCGACAAGATGGGCGATTCGCACCGACGCATCGAGACGCCCCAGCTTTTCTGGATGCGCGTGTCCATGGGGCTCATGATCGGAGAGACGGAAGACCGCGAAGCCAAGGTGATCGATCTTTACCGCCTCTACTCGAGCCGTCGTTTCTGTTCTTCGACCCCGACACTCTTCAACTCGGGAACTCTCCACAGCCAGCTCTCCTCCTGCTATCTCTACAAGGTAGATGACAGCATCGAGTCCATCATGCAGCGCGGCATCGCCGAGAATGCCTATCTCTCGAAGTGGGCTGGCGGACTGGGCGGATCCTGGACGGCCGTGCGCGGGACGGGCAGCTACATCAAGGGAACGAACGGCGAGAGCCAGGGTGTTATCCCCTTCCTCAAGCTGCACAACGATCAGCTTGTCGCGGTAAACCAGGGCGGCAAGCGCCGCGGATCCGGTTGCGCCTATCTCGAAACCTGGCACAACGACATCACCGACTTCCTCGAGTTGCGCCGAAACACGGGAGACGAGCGCCGTCGTGCCCACGACATGAACACGGCGAACTGGATTCCCGACCTCTTCATGCAACGCATGGAGGCCCGTCAGAACTGGACCCTCTTCCGCTCGAACGAAGTTCCCGACCTTCATGAACTCTATGGTCGCGCCTTCACCGAACGTTACCTCGCCTACGAGGCCGACGCCAAGGCCGGAAAGATTTCCGGACGCGAGATCCCCGCGATCGAGTTGTGGAAACAGATGCTGAAGATGATCTTCGAAACGGGACACCCGTGGATCACCTTCAAGGATCCCTGCAACGTTCGCAGCCCCCAGGACCACGTTGGCGTGATCCACAGTTCGAATCTCTGCACCGAGATCACGCTCAACACCTCGGCTGACGAGACCGCGGTCTGCAACCTCGGGTCCGTCGTGTTGGACACCCACCTGCGTGACGACGGCTCCCTCGATCTCGAAAAGCTCCGCGAAACCGTGCGCACTGCGGTGCGCGCCCTCGACAACGTCATCGATATCAATTACTACCCGACCGATCCCGCACGGAATGCGAACATGCGCCACCGCCCAGTGGGCCTCGGTGTGATGGGACTTCAGAATGCCCTCTTCATTCGCAACACCCCCTTCGCGAGCCAGGCGGCCGTGGAGTTCAACGACGAATTCATGGAGGCGATCGCCTACTTCGCGTTCGAGGCTTCCAGCGATCTTGCCGCCGAACGTGGCAGCTATTCGACCTACGAGGGTTCGAAGTGGAGCCGGGGCCTTCTACCGCCCGACACCGTCGACCTCCTCGAGGAAGAGCGAGGCGAGTCCGTCGACGTTCCCCGTGGTGGCCGGCTCGACTGGGATTCCCTCCGTGAAAAGATCAAGCGTCAGGGCATGCGCAACAGCAATGTTCTCGCCATCGCCCCGACTGCCACGATTTCGAACATCATGGGAAGTTCTCCCTGTATCGAACCCACCTTCAAGAATCTCTTCGTGAAGGGCAATCTCTCCGGCGATTTCATCGTGCTCAACACTTACCTCGTCCGCGACCTGAAGGAACTCGGCCTCTGGGGCGAGGAGATGGTGGAGAGGCTCAAGTATTACGACGGCGAACTCGCGGACATCGAAGAGATTCCCGCCCACCTCAAGGAGAAATACGCGACTGCCTTCTCCATCCATCACGAGTGGTTCATCGAGGCCGCGGCACGGCGTCAGAAGTGGATCGACCAGTCACAGTCGGTGAATCTCTTCCTCGCCACCCCCGACCTGAAAACCCTCTCGCACATGTATCGGGCTGCCTGGCACAAGGGCCTCAAGACGACCTACTACCTCCGCACCCAACAGGCCTCTAACATCGAGAAGGCATCGATCAAGGTGAACAAGGAAGTGCGTATCTATCAGGCCCATTCCGACCAGACCCGCCAGTATACCGAAGAGGAAAAACAGGCCTGTTCCCTCGAGGCGCTCCTCAACGGAGGCGAATGCGAAGCGTGCCAGTGACCCGGATACCATCCGACCGGCAAATCACTGAAATGAAAAGGGGCGGTCCCCACGGACCGCCCCTTTTTCGATTACCCGACTTCAGAGCGCCACATCCACCTGGAGTCGGAGAAGATAGGCGCCCTGAGCGCGCGGTTTGCCTTGTTTCGAGGCCGAGGGGAGTAGTTTCCGGATGGTGATGATATAGGATTTCGGTATACCCGAGACCCCTGGAGGATATTGATTGGCCGCGATCACCTCGTGTGAAGGTTCGCGCCGGGTGTTGAGAAAGACAGCCTTCGGGGCCTGATTGCCGGCCTCAAGCACGAGCGAAACCTCGGCGTTTCCACGATTTCGTCGCACTTTCCTATCGGATCTGCGCCGCACAGGGCGAGGCTTTGAGGTCAGCCGGTTGTCCTGCGTTACCCCGGCAAAGGTGACCGTCAATCCGCCATCGGGATGGGACCAGACCGCGCCGACACGCAGAAGTTTTGAGAGTTCGCCCGAGTCATCCGGTAAGGAATCCGCCCACAAGGGCCGGATCCCGACGAACCCGCAGGAAAGGAAACCCAAAACAAGGAAGAGTGCCTTGGAACCGGTGGTTCTCATCATCGAGGTTGTTGCCAACAAGGCTCCTGTGACCTTCTCAGGACGTGAGTTTCTCGAAGTCTTCCACGCAGGCAATCAGTTCGGACGGATCGTCGATACAATAATCCGGACCTTCCGTCTCCATGGCTTCGCGTTCGTTGGTTCCCCAGCAGACAGCAATCCCCTTGACCCCGGCCTTGCGCGCAGCCTCCATGTCCCGAGTCTCGTCGCCGACATAGATCGCCTGTCCCGTGGGAACTCCGTTGCGCCGCAACGCGTTCGCGATGCGCTGCGCCTTGCCGAACAGGCTCACCCCGGCCTCGATGAAGAGAAAGGCATCAAGGAGGCCAAAGCGCCGGAGGACGGCCCTGACATTGTCTGCCGAATTCGAGGTGAGAATGCCGAGGCGATAGCCGGAAGCACTGAGCCCACCGATCATTTCTCTCGTTCCGGGAATCATTTCGACGCTGCCCATCCGGTCGTGGAGGATGCGCCGAATATGAGCCGCCAGTTTGACCGCCATCAACCGGGAGATGCCGAGGTGGTCCAGGAGAGCCCTCGTGTTCAGCTTGCGCAACTCTTTCACCTCATCACTGGTCACCGTTCGCAAACCGTATCCGGGGGCTATCTCATTGTAGATCCCGATACCGGTCTCGATGGTGTTCGCAAGCGTTCCGTCGAAATCGAAGATAAGGAGTGTTCTGGAGGCACCGGACATAAAGAGGACGCGGGACCTTGTCAGGGTCCGACCACCTTGGCAAGCGCGCATTGGGATTCTTTGCCCTCCTTCCGCGAGGTTATGCTTTACATCAACGGTCGATTCCGGTTTTCTGTCTCAAAACCCGCAAGAAGTCCTCTGTTTCCCCCTTTTGTCTATGAAGAACACCATTATCGCCCTCCTCGTTGCCATTTTCCTCATTTCCCTCGCGAACCTCCTTGCCGGTCTGGGAATCATCGGAGGTGGGGGCGCCGCGACGGGAGCTCACGAATACAAGGTGCTCAATGCCACCCAGATGGACGACATCGGGTTTCGTGCCGTCGCGAAGGAAGAAGGCCTCGAGGTTGCCGAAAACGGTGAAATCAAGTTTCCCAAGGAGATCGTCGACAAGATTGCCAAGGTGAACCTCCTCCCGCGTACCATTCTCGAAGTCGAAAAGGACGGCGGATGGGAGTTTCTTTCCGTGACCAGCGACGATCACTACGTGTTCCGCCGCGCCAAGTGACGTCCTGTCGCGCTCTGCTCCTGTTGCGCTCTGCAGTTGCAAAGATGACTCCCGCTTCGATCGCTCCCCCTGTGCGATGGATCATCTGGGCAGCAATGCTTTCTTCCATCGGGATTTACGCCGGAATCCTCCTATCAGGAGTCATGGGAGTCCCCGAGGATAATTCCGGTGTCTCACTATACCTGCCTCTCTCCATTCTCGGGTTCGTTCTGGCCGTCGCAAGCGTCGGAATCCGCATGGCGGTCCGCAACGCACGAGACTCATCGGGCAGGCGTTCACTCCCCTCGTGGGCAGATCCTGCCTATTTTGCCGCCCTTGCCCTTTCCGAGAGTTCAGCTGTCTTCGGCCTGGTTCTCGGGTTGATGGGATCGGGATGGAAGGGGACCCTGCCCCTTCTGGCAGTCGGTGCGCTCGCCATGCTCTCCAATCACCCTGCCGCCTTTTTTCCCCGCCGTGAAGAGGACTGAACAGCACGCAAGCTCCACCAGCCTCTGAGAGACATTCCTTTTCACCGTCCCAGCGAGAAACCGGCCCACACTGCCGCGAGGCCGAGAAAGACACTCGCGGCGACGTTGCCGAGGGCCAGTCCCGTTTGACCCGAGCGAAGCAATTCGAGGGTATTCCACCCGAAGGTGGAAAAGGTCGTGAAACTGCCCAGAAAGCCGGTGAAGACAGCCAGTCGCAGAGACTCGTTGCCCCACGACCGGGCATCAAAAAGGGAAAACAGCCAGCCGAATAGAAAGCAGCCGGCGACGTTTACCGCGAGAATTCCCCAGGGAAATCCCGTATCGCCTTCCGCCGGAGCAAAACGTCCGTCGACCCAACGGTGAACGCCCCACCTCGCCATCGCGCCGAAAGAGCCTCCAAGTGCGAGGAAAAGGATCGACTTCAACATCGGATTCCGAAAAGGACGCTCAGTAGTTCAGCGGATGGAGGGACTTCGGCACGAACTGGCCGTTTCTCCGGATGAGCTGACCGTCGAAACGGATCTCGCCACCTCCATAATCGGGACGCTGAATGTTGACGAGATCCCAGTGCACCGAACTGCGGTTGCCGTTGTCCGCCACCTCGTAGGCCTGTCCGGGAGTGAAATGGAAGCTGCCGGCAATCTTCTCGTCGAAAAGGATGTCGCGCATCGGTTCCTTGATGTGCCGGTTGAAACCGATCGCGAACTCTCCGATGTAGCGGGCTCCCTCGTCGGTATCGAGAATCTTGTTGATCGCCTTGGTGTTGTTCGAGGTTGCCTTGACAATCTTTCCCTGGCGGAATTCGAAGGTCACATTGTCAAAGGCGATCCCCTGGTAAATGGAGGGGGCATTGTAGGTGATGATCCCCTCGACTGAGTGTTTGACCGGCGCGGTGAAACACTCTCCGTCAGGTATGTTGTGGGCTCCTCCGCAGGGAATTCCTGGAATCCCCGCGATGCTGAAGCGCAGGTCGGTGCCGGGCCCCATGATGTGGACATCCTTGGTTTTGGTCATGAGCCGGGCGAGGGCGTTCATGGCAGGCTTCAACTTCGCGTAGTCGAGCAGGCATACCTGGAAGTAGAAGTCCTCGAAAGCCTCGGTCGACATCCCCGCACTCTGCGCCATCGATGGATGGGGCCACCGCAGAACACACCAGCGGGTCTTGTTGACTCGCTGGTTCAGAACCGGCCGCATTTTCGTGGAGAGCATCTGCATGTGTTTCGCCGGCACATCGGAGAGCTCGTTGACATTGTGACTGCCGCGAATGGCGATGTAGCAGTCCATCGACTTCATCTGGTGCATCGCGGTCGATGCGATCATTTCGTATTGGGTCTCGGTCGCCCCCCTCGCCAGTTCACGGGAAATTCTGGCGTTGTGCAGGTTGATGAAAGGGGTCGCCTTCACCGCCCGGACTTCGCGGACGAGGGCAATACCCATTTCCTCGGGAACATCAAAAAGCTCGATGAGGACGTTTTCGCCTTTCTTCGTGGCCGTGGAATAACGCACCAACTGCCTGGCCAATTCGTCGATTCGGGGATCATGCATGGACTGACAGTCACTGGAAAAGCGGATTGTGAAAAGCGGAAAATGCCGTCTCGTTCTCCGTATGACGCAATCCCCGTCTACCCCCTTTATTTCCTCTCCCGAGGAGGTCGCCGCGCTGCGAGAAGATCTTTCCAGGGAAGGAAAGAAACTCGTATTGACGAACGGGGTCTTCGACATCCTTCACGTCGGCCACGTCCGATACCTGAACGAGGCGCGGACGCTGGGCGATGCTCTTGTCGTTGCCATCAACGGGGATGAATCGGTTCGGGAACTCAAGGGGCCCGGTCGTCCCGTCAACACCGCATCCGACCGCGCCGAAATGCTCCGGGCGCTTCGATGCGTCGACCTCGTCGTCGTTTTTGAGGACCGGCGGGCCACCGCGATCATCGATGCCATCAGGCCTCACATCTACACCAAGGGTGGCGACTACAGTCCCGAATCCCTCATCGACGAGGAAAAGGCTCTTCTCGACCGACTCGGCATCGAGATTCGCATTCTGGCCCTCGTTCCCGGCCAGTCCACCAGCGCCACTTTGGCAAAACTGAGCGGAGAAGATACCCGGGGACGAAGGATCGCGATCCTTGGGTCCGGAAGAGGTTCCAACGCCCGGGCCATCCTCGAGGCCGCTGCCGCCGGAAGTCTCGGCGGAGAAGTTGCCGCCATCTTTTCGGATACCAAAGGCGCCGGCATTCTTGAAGTGGCTTCGGAATTCGGGGTCCCCGGCCTGTTGCTCGACCCCGGGACGGAGAAAAAAGGTCGCCTCACCGACGCCTCCCTGAAAGAACTGGCCGACCGCCTTCTTGCCCTCGGTATCGATCTCGTCGTCTGCGCCGGATTCATGAGAGTGCTGCGCGACCCTGTCCTCTCGAGATTTCGGGGACGGATTCTCAACCTTCACCCCTCGCTGCTCCCACGACACCCGGGCTTGAACCCGGTCGCAAAAACCCTCGCAGCGGGTGACAGGGAAACCGGATGCACCGTTCATCTCGTCGATTCCGGAGTCGACACGGGTAAAATCCTGCGACAGGAACGTGTCCCCGTTCTCGAAAACGATTCGCTGGAGTCGCTGACCAGCCGCATTCATGAAGCCGAACACCGCCTCTACCCGGATGTGATTGCCGAACAACTCTCGCATCTACCATGATCCGTGGCTTTCTTGCAGGATCGTCTCTACCTCCGTATTGTGGTCATCTCCCGATTCCCTGATCATGCGAATTCTTGTTACCGGCGGCTTCGGCTTCATCGGTTCCAATCTCGTCCGTCATCTCCTCGGTTCCGACCACTCGGGGAGCGGGCTTGAGATCGATTTTCTCGTAAATCTCGACAAGATGACCTATGCGGCGAATCCGGCGAATCTCTCCGACATCGCCGACGATCCGAGACACTTCGCGGTGGAAGGCGACATCAATGACCTTCCGCTCGTATCCGGACTTCTCGAGAGGCACGATATCGACGCCGTTTTTCACCTCGCGGCCGAGTCGCATGTCGACCGTTCAATCGACTCACCCGGCGACTTCGTGATGACCAATGTCGTGGGAACCCAGCGACTCCTCGACGCCGCCAGCCTCCACCACCAACTTCGCAAGACGGAGGGAAAATCCTTCCGCTTCATTCATGTCTCTACCGACGAGGTCTATGGCGCACTTGGACCGGATGATCCCGCATTCACGGAATCAAGTCCTTATGCTCCGAACAGCCCCTACTCCGCCTCCAAGGCGGCAAGTGACCATTTTGCCAGAGCCTACCATCGCACGTTTGGACTTCCCGTGGTGATCACCAATTGCTCGAACGTATATGGTCCCAGGCAGTTCCCCGAGAAACTGGTACCCCTGATGATTTCGAAAATTCGTCAGGGTGATACGCTCCCCCTCTACGGAGACGGTCTTCAGATCCGCGACTGGCTCTATGTCGAAGATCACTGCCGGGCCCTCACCCGGATCCTTCTCGCGGGCAGACCAGGAGAGGTCTATCATATCGGAGGGAGTGCCGAACTGACGAACCTCGAAGTGGTTCGCCGTCTCGTCGATCTCGTCAGCGACCATCTTCCGGACAGCGGGAAACGAGATCCGAATCCCCTGATACAATTCGTCGCCGACCGCCCCGGTCACGATCGACGCTACGCGATCAACAGCTGCAAGATCCGCGAAGAACTCGGATGGATACCGAAAGAGACTCCCGAATCCGGTTTCCCCAAAACGGTGGACTGGTATTTTGAAAACGAGGAATGGCTCGAACAGGTTCTTTCCGGCGCCTACAAGGGAGAACGACTCGGTCTGCGCGGTTGAAGAGTGGGCCCAACTCGGGTGTGTAGGCAACAGTATTTGGTTCCGGCATGAGACCCGAGCGAACCAATTGCTCCGCTATTTCACATTGAGACCTTCCTCAAGCAGGGCAAGGAACTTCTCTCGCTGCCTCGATGAGTGGGCATCCAGATGTTCACGGGCCGCTTCGAACAGGGCGAGGAGCTTCTCATCCCAGCTGAGCGGCTCGCGACCGAGATTTCCGGTGCGGGCCGACCATTGAAATCGCTTCCAGTCGAGTCCCCAGACAAGGAGAGCCGGAAAAAATTTTTCTCCCAGCCTGCCAAACACGTGCAGCCAGGAGAGATTGGTAATTCCCGGCAATAGGGATTCCGTACTCCTCTCGACCCTGACCATCACCTCCCACGCCGGCCAATCTTCCAGAGACCATTCGGCAAGCTGTTCCGAACGAGGTCGACTGCGGCCGGGCTCAAGTTGCAATTCGATCTGCCAGGGAGTTTCAATTGCAGCCGTGAACCCGGCGCTTTCGAACTGGGAGAGCGCACGATGCAACTTGCCGGCCAGCGGTAGCCATTCGGCACTTGTTAAGCCATCCTTCATCGTCACCAAGGCAGGCAGTGGAATGCTGGCTCCAGGGTCACCGGTCAGGAGGGTCAGGTACTCATCGCAATAGACCGCCCGGACGCGGGGACACTGCGGATGCGCTTTCATGAAGGGATGGGAAAGCCGCTGATTGACTGGAGCGATAAGCGACCGCTCAAACCACTGTTCGGGAGGCAACAGCTTGCCGGAACGCTTTCCATCTCGACTGAGCAGTTCGAAGCGTGAACGAAACTCCATGCCGGCGGCGACAACCTGAGCATCCCCGAAATGTTCCGGATCCGCCAGGAACGCACGAGAACGAAAATGGCTGGCCAAAGGCCCCTCCGGATAGAGGGAACCACCACCTGCCAGATCGTTTCGTCGCCCCCTTCGAGCCAACATCTCGATTTCCTTCCGGAACAGATCGGCAATTTGCTCGAATCGATCGCCGAGAGAACGCTCCCGGCCCGTTTCGAGTTCCTTCAGCAGATACCTGAAGGCGTGGCTACCCGCGGACGTCTCCTCAAACGGAGGAGCTTTCCCTCCCTCTTTGAAGAAGGCATGGAGTCGGGACAGCCGCTCCGTCCAGAGGCGGGCCATCTGGAAGTCGCTCAAAGTGACCTCCTCGCGGATCATGGACGGAACCGGACAGAACAGGATCTCCGGAAAAACGCCGTCGCGAGCGCTCACCTCAAAATCATCCGGATGCACATTCGAAAGGAGACGGGGAGAGGCGGAAAGAACCTTCAACCACGCCACCAGATCCAGGCAGAACTTCCAAGCCGCCTCCTCGGGCATCGCCGGGAAGCGGTTCAGAAAAGACGGGAAACTTTCACCATCGGGAATCGAAAGGGCGAGAACGATGCCTCCATTCGTTTTCTCTTCCAGGCTCACCTGAAGCGATGAAGTCGCTCCACCCAATCCCTCCCACTGAGAATGCCTTTGCCGGACCGAATCCCCATACCCTCGAGGAAGCGCCTCGACGGAATCCAAACGGAAGACCTGCATGAGGAATTCCGACGGAGGCATTCGTCCGATTCCGAAAACCCATCCTCCCGGCAGGTGATCCCGCGATCCTTTGGGTATCCCAAAATCTTCGAGAAACAGAATCTTCGGCTCGGACTGGTCCAGCATGACAACACAGACGCGAAAAACGCATCCAACCGGCAATAAGGTGACGTGTCCCCCAGTCGAAGCCGGGTCGCACCCGGCCAATTGCCTCAGAGACTCGACCAGTTGGTGATATACTTCGCGCGATCCTCCGCAGCGTCGGGATCCGCGTCAGTTATGGACCAAAGATCGTAGGTTGGATTGTAGGTTTCGCGCTTCGTTCCAGAAGGGAGGTTGGGCGGTTGCGCCAGATATCGAACCGGCTGGCCATACGAATCGATAACCATGTATTCACCACCTACGGCCGTTGAGCGAGGTTCTCTCCCTTCGCGGTTGGAATCAAAGTCCAGATTCGGCACGTAGACTTTTTCGTTTTTGTCAAAGTCCACCTCTCCGTCGAGATTATAATCGCCCGAGAGGTGCTTGTAGAGAACCGCTGCACCCTCCACACCCGCCTTGTCCCTGTCTCCGGAAGGTTCGTTCAGAGGATAGATGCCATGATCCGTCTGATAATGGGATAAGCCGTTCTGCAATTCGGCCAGGAAAGCCTCTACCTTGTTGCGATTGATGCGGTTCTGGATCCCGGGAAGAGCGGCAATGAGGAGACCGGCGAGGATCACCATGATTCCAACGACGACCATCAGCTCCACCATACTGAAGGCCCGACGCGAACCGGAGAGGGACATTTTCATATAACCAGAATAACAGAATCCAACCCGCGGAGTCAATACGATGTAAAACATTCCGCAACAAAGAGAGTCCCCGACGGGACTCCCCCGTTTCGGAGGTCAATCATCCGGCCTGATTGTTCATTTCGGTAATGATGGTGATCATGGGCATAAAGAGCGCGATCACAATCGTCCCAACGATGAGTGCAAGAAAGACAATCATGATTGGCTCGATCATCGAGGTCATGGCATCGACAGCGTTGTCCACTTCATCGTCATAAACATCGGCAATCTTGAGGAGCATGTCCGGAAGCTGGCCGGTTTCCTCACCCACATCGACCATGGAGATGACCATTGGAGGGAAGATCTTGCTGGCCTCAAGCGGCGCCACCACCGATTCACCTTCGCGAACCGCTTCGTGGACTTTGTCCACTGCATTGGCTACAACGACATTGCCTGCGGTATCCCGCGTGATATTGAGAGCCTGCAGGATGGGAACACCACTCGTCACCAGAGTTCCCAGAGTGCGGGTGAACCGGGAAATCGCGCTCTTGAGCTGAACCGGACCGAAAACCGGCATTCGCAGCTTCATTCGGTCGATGATAAGTCTACCCGCCTTCGTCATTGCGAAGACTTTCCACGATGCAAAAAGCACCCCAAAAATGACCAGCATGATAAGGACATTGCTCTGCACCCACCGACTGATCCCGATGACAAACTGCGTGATTGCCGGGAGGGGTTTGTCACCAAGCATTTCGGCAAAGATCTTTTCGAATCGAGGAACGATCACCATCATCAGGAAAACCAGAATACCGACCGCGATCACGATCACGATGATCGGATACACCATCGCCGACACGATCCGGTTCTTCAGTTTCTGAGCTTTTTCCTGATATTCCGCGAGGCGGACGAGAACCAGCTCGAGCACACCGCCAAGCTCACCGGCCTTGACCATGTTGACATAAAGCTTGTCGAAAATCTTCGGATGCTGTCCGAGGCTCTCCGAGAAGGTCGATCCTCCTGCCACGGAGTCTGCAAGGTGGTTGATGGTGCCCGCCATGACGCGGTTGCGCTCCTGCTTGCCCAGCACGGAAAGTCCGCGCAAGAGTGGCAACCCGGCATCCACCAGCGTGGCCAGCTGCCGCGTGAAGATCATGAGGACCTTGCCTTTGACACGGCCTCCCACTCCAGTTTTTTTCCGGGATGCCTGCGACTTCTTGGCGCGCTTTTTTGCAGCACTGGATACGCCTCCTTTGCCGGCGGGAACAACCTGGGTCGGATAGAGACCGCTTTTGCGAAGCTGGCTGATGGCGTCCGCCTCGTCGTTCGCCTTGATCGTTCCCGTCGTTTCCGCCCCTTTGGCGTCCAAGGCGATGTATTCGAAATTTGCCATGTTGAATGGATTCTGTCGTTAAAGTCTGAGATTAGCTTTCCCTCGGCTCGGCTGTCGATGGAAAAATGGGGTGTTTCGATCAGGTGTATTTCAGCACCTCTTCGATGGTCGTGATGCCCTCGAAAATGTTGCGAATGCCGTCTTCGCGAAGCGTCCGCATGCCGAGTTCCTGGGCCTTCTGTTTCAAAACGACGGTGGCGGCACGCTGGGCAATGAGGTCGCGCACCGGATTCGACATATCGAGCAGTTCGAAGAGTCCCTGACGTCCCCGGTAACCGGTGTCGTTGCAGGCATCGCAACCCTGTCCCGTGTAGAACTGGTTCTCCCCGATGTCATTCGGGTTGATCCCCAGCTGCGCGAGGACCGCCTGCGACGGCTTGTAGGCGACTCGGCAATCGGGGCAAATACGGCGCAGGAGACGCTGCCCGAGGACACCCTCGAGGGTTGCGGCCACGAGGAATGGTTCACACCCCATATCGATGAGACGGGTCACGGCGCCGGGAGCGTCATTGGTGTGAAGCGTGGACAAGACCAGGTGGCCCGTCAGGGAAGCCTGGATCGCAATCTGCGCCGTTTCAAGGTCACGCATCTCTCCCACGAGGATTCGATCGGGATCCTGACGAAGGAAGGCTCGTAGAACGCGACCGAAGGTCAGTCCGATCGCCTCGTTCACCGGGACCTGCATGATTCCGTCGATATCATACTCGACCGGATCTTCGGCGGTGAGGAGCTTGGCGTCCTCCGTGTTGATCTTTCGCAGACAGGCATACAGCGTCGTGGTCTTGCCTGCCCCTGTCGGCCCCGTACAGATGAAAATGCCATTTGGTTTCTCGATCGTATCGATGATGTAATCGTTGATCTCGGGCGGAAGATTGAGATTCTCCAGGTTGAGATTGACGTTTGACCGGTCGAGAACCCGCAACACGACACTCTCACCGAAAATGGTAGGCAGGGTCGAAACGCGCATGTCGACCTGCTTCCCGTTGATTTCTTTGGTAATGCGACCGTCTTGGGGCAAACGAGTTTCCGCAATGTTGAGGGCGGACATCACCTTGATCCGTGAGATGATGGCCTGTTTCAGGTGCTGGGGCGGGGGCGCCATCTCATAGAGGGCTCCGTCGACGCGGTAGCGGATCTTGAAGTCGTCCTCGAAGGGCTCGAAGTGAATGTCGGAGGCCTTCTCCTTGATCGCCTGATAAAGAACCAGGTCCACATAACGGATGATGGGAGCCGAATTGGTCTCGTCCTCCGCATCGTCGCTCGACATCGCGGCGATTTCGGCTCTCAATTCGGCGAGGGCATTGCTCTCACCTCCGCCTCCTTCACCCGCACCGGCTGCCTTTCCGCCTCCGTAGTAAAAACGCTCGATCAGATCCGCAATCTGCTCCGGGGGAGCGACGGCGGGAACGATCGTGGCATTGAGAGAGAACGCGAGTTCTTCCAAATTCTGGGGGTCGAGAGGATTGGCCAGCGCCACTTGCAGCCCTTGGTCCAGAAACTGGATCGGAAAACACTGATAAAGCTTCGCGGTTCCAGCCGGAACGGCACGAAGCACCTGCGGAGCCGGTTCGAATCCGGTGAGGTCGTAATATTCCCCACCGATATCCTGGGCCACCAAATGAAAAAGCTGGTCGCGCTGGAGCAAACCAAGCTCCTCCACCGCGTATGTGATATCGTGTTCGCTGCCGTAGGCTGCGGCGATGTATTCGTCCCTCTGGGATTCGTCGATCAAACCCCGGGAAATGAGGAGATCGATCACGCTTTCAACCGTCATAATACACTCAAAAAAAATTGGTAAGTCTCTTCCGCCAGCGTCCTCAGTCGTCTGCCATGGTCACGCGAATCACTTCAGAAGCGGTGGTCTTTCCGGACAACACCTTGCGGACACCATCTTCACGCAAAGTCCGCATCCCCAGCTCGCGAGCGCGACGGCGCAGCCCGCTCGTCGATTCATCACCGTTGATGAGAAGTCTCACTTCTTCGGAAATATTGAAGATCTCAAAAACCCCCATCCGCCCCTTGTACCCGGTCATCCGGCAGGTGCGACATCCCGAACCGTTTCGCAACTCCGCCTTGGAGAGTTGCTCCTCGGTGAGGCGCAACGAGCGAATCTCCTTCAAGGTGATCTCCGCCGGCTGAGCACAGTCCTTGCAGATTCCGCGAACGAGGCGCTGTGCCATGATTGAACGAACCGCAGAAGCGATGAGGAACTTCTTCACTCCGATGTCCGCGAGACGAGCCACCGCGGACGGAGCGTCGTTGGTGTGAAGGGTGGAAAAAACCAGGTGCCCGGTGAGGGAAGCGTTGATGGCGATCGACGCGGTCTCCAAGTCCCGGATCTCCCCGATCATGATGATGTTCGGTGCCTGCCGGAGGATGGAACGAAGCGCGGCAGCAAAAGTCATCCCGATCGCTTCCTTCACCTGAACCTGATTGATTCCAGAGAGGAGATACTCGACGGGATCCTCGACCGTGATGATCTTGCGGTCGGGTTTGTTGATCGCGTTGAGACACGCATAGAGCGTCGTGGTTTTCCCCGATCCAGTCGGCCCTGTCACGAGAATAATTCCGTCGGGAAGTCTGATCAACTCCTCGAAGTTCGCCTGGTCATCACTGAAAAAGCCGAGCTGGGGCAGGCCGATGGTCAGCGAACTCTTGTCGAGAATCCGCATCACGATACTCTCACCGCAACTCGTCGGCACCGTTGAAACACGGAGGTCGAGGTCTCCTCCGCCGAATTTTGCCTGGATACGTCCATCCTGTGGCAGTCGCTTCTCGGAAATCGCCATGGTCCCGGTCATGATCTTGATCCGGCTAACCACGGAAGGAAGAAGGCTCAAAGGGTGACTCTGAACCTTATGCAGAGCACCATCGATGCGATAACGGACTCGCATCTCTTGTTCGGTCGGTTCGATATGAATGTCCGATGCCCGGTTTTGATACGCTTCCTGAAGGATCTGGTAAACCATCTTGATGATGGGAGCGTCTCCGCCTTCTGCCGCCGACTCGGCCACGGTGATCGCTGCCGCGTCAAGCTTGGCGATCTGGTCCGAATCAAGTTGGGAAGCGTAGAAGTCGAGCTGCCTCTGCTTGATGGCACTGTCGGAGGCCACAACAAATTCCGGTTCGACCGAGAGCACATGCCTGAGCGAATCGAGGGCGTCGAAGTCGAGGGGATCAGTCACCGCGATGACGAGTGTCCCTCCTCCTTCGGCAACCGGAACCGCCCGGAAACGCACGGCCACATCGGGAGCCATCGACGAGGAAACCGCCGGATTCACATCGAGACGCTTCAGGTCGACGTAGTCCATGCCGGCATTCTCGGCCAGCACCTGGGCAATGGTCTCGTCCGTGAGGAGGTTCAGCGAAACAAGCCCCTCGATGGTCGATTCCTGGGACTTCTTTTTGTGTCGGACATCCTCCATGGCTGCGGGAGTCACCAGTTGGGCTTCCTGCAGCAGTTCGAGAAGATAAGATTCGTTGGAGTACAAAACGCAAGGAGAGGGTTTAGTGATCGAGTCCCGGGATCCCGTTACGGGGCGAGGCGCACGGCACCAAGAGGAAAACGGAGCCCGGGGCGGCGAATGCTAGAGGAAACGTGGTCCCACGGGAAGGAAAAAAATGTCACAAACTCAATTTTCGCCCTCCACCAGCCGGAAGTCATAGCGATCCCCCGCCAGAGCGATGGCGGGAGGTTGCCTGACATTCTCGAAAAAGTCGAAACCCTCCTTGAAATTGACCCACTCTTCGGTCCACCGCGGCTGACTCGACCAGACACGATCCATTCGACTGTCAGTCAATCGGAACGGGAAAAGATGGATCGCACAAAGGTCCTGCCCGGCACGAAAAGCCGCGTCGGCAAGAGCGTAGACCTCGTCCATCGCCCCGGGAGCCAGGACGAATCCACCGGCCGTTGAGGACCCTCCGTGGATCATCAGGTCCGACCCGGTGCGCCCCCTGCTCTGGTCGTACGCATTGGGGAATCCGAGATCGATTCCCAGATAATGACGGGTTTCCGGCCGCAGGGACGAAGCCCCGATTTCATAGAAACCTTCAGGTGCCTGGCCATCCCCTTCCCGCAATTTCGGTCCGCTTTGGCCCGCTACCGAGGAAAGTCGATGCACTTTGAACAAGGCGAAAAATGGCTCGCCGGCAGGTTTCATCCAGATCTCGAGTTCCGATTCTTCTTTGAAAATGCGTAAGAAGACAGGATCTCCCGGCGCAAGACCAAGTGGAACCAACTCTCCTTCCAGCCTCGCCAGCGTCTCGTCAACGATGGAACGGGACCGAGCAGTCTCCGGCACCTTGCTTGAGGATGGAAACCAGGAGGCCAGCCCTCCGGATCGGGTCCCCGTTGATCCACCGAAGAACCCTTCCATGATCCGCCTCGTCTGTGAGGCCAGTTCATAGGGCTCCCTTTCCGCCTTGGTATCGGGTCTCACCACGTCCTCAACCGGAGTTGGCGAAACCGGCACAGCAGCGCCCCCCGTCTTCCAGCGCTTACCAAATTCCTGAAATTTTTCTCTGAAATGCCCCGCCCAGGTCGATTCGCCCTTCTTTCCAGTCGACGAGCCCACCTCGGACGCGAGCCAGTCACGCACCAACCAAGGTGACCCGATACCCACACCAATAAGAAGAAGAGCAAGAGAGCGACGGAGAAACATTTTTAAAAAGTTTCTCCGATTTTATTAAAAATCAACTACCGTTAACAAAATCCTTTTCCTTCAGACGATTTTCCCGGTTCAAAATCAAAAAAACCTTCTGCAAAAGTAGACCGCAGTCAGGTTGCAATCCCGTCAGGAAAATCTCGCTGCAGAGCTTCGTGCAGTTCATCCCGTTCGATGGGTGTGGTGCCAAGTTTTCCGACAACCACGCTGCTCGCCAGATTCGAAACCCGGGCCGCCATCTCGGCAGAAAGGCCAGCACAGAGCCCCAGGGTATATACGGCGATCGCCGTGTCCCCCGCGCCGGACACATCAAAAACCTCACGTGCCTTTGCCGGAATATGAACGGGCTCCTGCTCGACCGAAAACACCAGCATCCCTTGTTCTCCCAAAGTCAGAAGCAGATGTGAACAGTTCCAGCGAGCGAGGAGACGCCGCCCCGCCTCAAGCAAGGGCTCGTCTTTCAGGGGGTCCAGCCCGGTATCACGATTGAGGTCCTCCAATCCAGCACAGGCGAAGGCTTCGGAGCGGTTGGGTTTCACGGTGGTCACGCCATGCCAGTCGACCGGATTTCCGGGCTTCGGATCGACTGTGACCGTTACGCCAAATTCGGCAGCGGCGGCCAGAAGCGCGGAGATGAGTTCCGCCGAGATCAGCCCCTTTCCGTAGTCTTCGATGATGATGCCGTCCGTGCGCGGAAGCACTCCCCGGATTCGCTCGACAAGTTCTTTCGCGAGGTCCGGCGAAACCGCACGACGCTTTTCTCGATCAATTCGTACCACCTGCTGATGGCGGGCCACAACCCGGGTCTTGGTGATCGTCTGGTACTCGGACCGTCGAAGGCAAAGGGACATTCCGATACCGTGTTCGCCGAGTGTCTCTTCCAGCAGAGAACCGTTAGCGTCGTGGCCATAGAGGCCACACAATTCAACCGAAGCCCCGAACGGAGTAATGTTGCGCGCCACATTGGCCGCGCCCCCGGGATACCTCGATTCACTTTGCACCTCCACGACAGGGACCGGAGCCTCGGGAGAAATCCGGGAAACGCTGCCCCAGATAAACCAGTCCAACATCACATCTCCAACCACGAGGAGTCGGCAGTTGGCAAAACGTGCGAGAAGATCCTCGGGATTCAGGCTGGTTTCCGGCATGACGGCAAGGCTAGGCCCGGCATCGGAAGATTGCAAACGTGTCAACTCTTCCCGCCCCCCTCAACTCATCACCGGCAGAGGCCGGAAAGAAGAAGGAATTCCCTGACTACCCGCTCGCGACCGGCAGGACGCGTGAGGAAGTAGCCGTATCGATGATCCGGCCACCAACCCGGCCAGAAAACCACCGGGCTCGACCCTCGACAATCGGCAACCGACATGAAGGATGGCGCACCCAGGGGAAGCCTCACCAAGGTGCGTGCCTCGGCGACCAGAGGGAACATCTGTTTGGAGAAAGAACTCGCATTGGCAGAAACTTTCTGTGATTGCCTCGGGCCGATGCCATCCGGATGGACACCGGAAGTTTCTTCCGTGGATAAGTCATCCACGTTTTCAAGGCCCTCATAGAGCATTCGGTACGACTGGGATAGGGTGGCGAACGGCAGCTTGGCGACTCCATCGCGATGACGAAAAGTCAGGCCGGTCGCGTCTGATTCGATCACCGACACTTCATGATAAGCCCTGCCCTCCACGGTCGTGAGTTGCTCGTGATCCCAGTTTTCCGCCATCAACGTCATCGCCAGTCCTGTCATGAGGAACGCGAGAGTTGCGGTTTTGAGAAAATTCATGATAAAGCGAGTCATAATAGAGAATTCGGTATTTACCAAGCCTAAATTTCCCTTTTTGCCTCCTTTCATTAAATCCGGCAAAATTGGAGAAACCTTCAACCGCCGGCGCTATCATTCTCCATGAGCCATGAACTGAATACCTCCTTTGAAACCCAGGTGCTCGCTCGAAGCCATGAGCTGCCGGTGCTGGTGGATTTCTGGGCGGAGTGGTGCGGCCCCTGCCTCATGTTTGGCCCCATCCTCGAGCGCGCCGCAGCCTCCGCAGGCGGACGATGGGAACTGGTGAAGGTGAACACGGAGCAACATCCAGATCTCTCACACCGCCATGGGATTCGCAGCCTGCCCACCCTGCGGCTATTTGTCGCTGGAGAAAGTGTCGCCGAATCTCTTGGCGCCCTCTCGGAGCCCGCCCTGAAACAATGGCTCGACCTCCATCTGCCGTCCCCTCACGCCTCCACCCTGAAAGCGGCCGAGGCCTTACTCGAATCAGGCGACTTCGCGCGGGCAGAGGAATCGGCCCAAGCCGTCCTGGCGGACGAGCCTTCCCACGCCCACGCTCTTTACCTTGCCGCGCAGATCGCCCTCGCCAAAGACCCTTCGGATGTATCTTCCCTCGTTAACCGCATCCCGGCCTCTTCCCCCTTCTTCGAAAAAGCCGAACCGCTCAAGGAACTCTCCCGACTCCTCGTTTCCCCTCCCGACGATGCCGGCAAGGGTGCCGGAACCTGCGCAGCCGCTCTTGGCGCCTTGCGCCGCCTCGATTGGGATGCCGCCTGCGAAGCGTTCCTCAAACTCCTCGCAGAGGACCGGCATTTTGGCTACGATATTGCGGCCAAATCCCTGAAGCAGATCTTTCTCCTTCTCGGTCCCCGCCATCCCGTCACGGCAAGACACCAACCACGGTTTGCAAGCCAGCTCTTTTCCTGACCGTACCTCAAGCCCCCGTTTGGACAGCCGCATGAACGAAAGTGAAGAAGAACTCCGCAACCGCCTCACGTCCGATCAATACCATGTCACCTGCAACGGCGGAACCGAACCACCTTTCGACAACGCCTATTGGGACCACAAGGAGAAGGGAATCTACCTCGACGTGATCAGCGGAGTGCCGCTTTTTTCGTCAACGGCGAAATTCGACAGCGGGACGGGCTGGCCCAGTTTCTTTTCCCCGATAGACCCGGACGAAATCGTCGAAGTGACCGATACGAGTCACGGCATGGTCAGAATCGAGGTGAGGGCAAAAACTTCCGGTGCTCACCTTGGCCATCTTTTCCCCGACGGTCCTCCGCCCACGGGGCTTCGCTACTGTATCAACTCAGCGGCTTTGAGATTCCTGCCCGACTCGACGCAGGGCGATTGATCCGCCGTCAGGCCCGTGGGTGTGCTTTCTCATAGACCTGCTTCATGCGTTCGATCGACACGTGGGTGTAGATCTGGGTCGTGGAAAGGCTCGCGTGCCCGAGCAGGGTCTGGACACTCCGAAGATCGGCTCCGTGATCGAGGAGGTGGGTCGCGAAACTGTGCCTCAATTTGTGAGGACTCGCCTTCTGGGGAATATCACAGAGAGCGTGATACTTGCGGAAGAGGTCCGATATCGCCCGAGTGGTGAGGCGCCGGCGCAATTTGCTCAGAAACAAGGGACCGGACATCACCTTGGCGGCATTGCGATAGCGATGAATGGCCTCGGCCGCGGTCCTTCCCACCGGACAGATCCGTTCCTTGCCGCCCTTCCCGATCACCCGGATGCACTCGTGATGCAGGTCAAAATCCTCCACGTCCAGGGAAGCCAGTTCGGAAAGACGGATTCCTGAACCGTAGAAAAGTTCCAGGATCGCGGCGTCCCGTTCCGGTGTCCAGGAAGGGGCCTGCTTGGGCTGGATCACGTGAAAGGGCTTTTCGAGAAGCTCGGTGACCTGCTTCTCCTTCAGGACAACGGGAAGCTTTTTCTCGGCCTTCGGCAACATCACATCGGCGACCGGATTCACAGCGAGTCCTCCCCGTCGCACGAGGAACTTGTAGAAGCTCCGGAGCGCTGCAAAATGAAGACGCACCGTCGCGCGGGACAGATTTCCCCGCATGAGGAGAAACAGGTAATCGCGAAAATCTTCTCCCTCCGCGTCCCCCCAGCTTTTCGCAGGTGGAAACCATCCCCGAAATTGAGCAATGGCGTGCTCGTAATTGCTGAGGGTCCGGTGGGAGCAGTTCTTCTCCACCGAGAGATACTCCAGGAATTCCTCAATCCTCCCGTCGGACGATGGCGGTTCGCCGGGCACAATCAGGTGGGTAAGGGCTGGGCGAACGAGCGCCGGTTCAGTTCACCGAGGCTCCGCCCTTGGGCCAGAAATGGGCTCCGCGGAAACTCAGCGAGGAACTCATCGCACCAGGGACGGCCTCCGGATGTTCGGGAAGGCGCACCGTTTGCTCGAAAATGGAGCGGAATCCATGGCTGTCCGACCAACCCAAGGCGATCCGGTATTCCCGATCCTCGGCCAGGAGCGGGACGATAAAATGTCCCGATTCGCGATGCAGAAAAATCATTTCCTCCGCATCCGATTCCTGCCCGTTGACCTGCAGGCAAAGTCGCAGGCTCGAATGCAACGGATGGCGTTCGCTTGTGAGATTCCAGTAGACCACCGCCGTGTCGCAATTTCGAGGAATCACCGCGAAAGAATCGTCACAATAGGGCTGCGAATCGAAAGCAGAATCAGCGGCGGAAGGATTGAGAACGACATCCATGGCGTAGTGATTAGAAAAAGATTAAGGAAAGTTAAGCATATCGGTTTTGGAATTACCAGATTTTTTTCCAAAATTTCTAAAATTGTCTTTTCGACAATTTAGCGGGAATCGCCCGCCCGATCTATCTAGCGGACTTTCAACCGTTTCGAACAACGCCGCGCCGGTTCCTCCTGGCAATTTATAGAACCTTGCCAATCCTTGCGCGAGATCTGGTCCTCATGAAAACGAAACCCTGAGAACCCCTCTGCTCACAGGAGAGGCATCCACCGTTTTTTTCGTTGGGACTTTTCGCGCACGATCCTAAGTTGGCGACCATGCTGACCAAGCGCATCATCCCCTGCCTCGACGTGACCGATGGTCGGGTCGTCAAAGGCACCAATTTTGTCAATCTCCGGGACGCCGGTGATCCCGTCGACTGTGCTGTGGAATACAATCGCCAGGGTGCCGACGAGCTGGTCTTTCTCGACATCACCGCCTCGTCTGATGGGCGCAAGACGATGGTGGATGTCGTGAGACGTACCGCGGAACGCTGTTTCATGCCCGTGACGGTTGGAGGCGGCATCCGCACGGTCGAGGACATGCGCGAAATGCTCCTCGCCGGTGCGGATAAAGTGGGCATCAACACGGCGGCAGTGAACGATCCCGACCTCGTCTCGGCCGGCTCCAAAGCATTCGGATCCCAGTGCATCGTCGTCGCCATCGATGCCAAGCGCAAGCCCGACGGGAACGGATGGGAGGTCTACACCCACGGAGGGCGGACACCGACGGGGATCGATGCGGTTGCGTGGGCCCGGGAAGTTCACGATCGCGGCGCGGGAGAAATCCTCCTCACGAGCATGGACGCCGACGGGACCAAGGCGGGCTACGACCTCGGCCTCACTGCCGCAATCAGCTCTGCCGTTCCGATTCCGGTGATCGCCAGCGGCGGAGCGGGAAACCTCGACCACCTTGTCGAGGTCCTCGACCAAGGAAAGGCCGACGCAGTCCTTGCTGCCAGCATCTTCCATTTCGGCGAATACACCGTCGCCCAGGTGAAGGACTACCTTGCCCGTCACGGCGTGCCCGTAAGACCGTCCCTCTGACGCAATTTGGCATCCGGTCTGTCGGGGCCTATGCGCTGGAAATAGGCGCTTCAGAATTCGTTCCGTTGCAGCTGGATTTCTCCAAGGACACGCTCCTGCCGGACCCGGAAAAAATTCAGCTTCATCAACTCCAGCACCGCGAGGAAGGTCACGATCATTTCGTGCTTGGAAGTCGCTCCCTTGAAAAGAGCCTCGAAGGCCATGGATCCGCCCGGCGGAATCAGGCCGAGAAGGAGGTCGATCTTGTCACCCACCGTGTATTGATCGTCGATGATCTCTCCGAGGCCTTCGTCGTTGAGGCGGTCGAGGATGTTCTGGAACGCACGAATGAGATCGAAGATGCTCAGTCCGTCATCGAGCGGCCGGACCTCGTCGCCCGCAGCCTCGATTTTGTCGGGTTTGTGGACGAAGTGGTTCTGTTGTTTCGCTTCCTTTACACCGAGCTGCCGGGCGGCTTCCTTGAACTTCTTGTATTCGATGAGCTGGCGGATGAGGTCCCAGCGCGGATCCTCCTCGTCGGCATCCTCTTCAGGCGGCTGCACATGTTTCGGCAGCATCATCCTGCTTTTGATGTAGCAGAGGTTGGCGGCCATCACGAGAAACTCCCCGGCCAAACCGATATTGAGCATCTTGAACGTGTCGAGATACGACATGTACTGCTTCGTGATGCGTTCGATGGGAATGTCGTAAATGTCGATTTCGTCCTTCTTGATTAGGTAAAGAAGGAGATCCATTGGCCCCTCGAAGATATCGAGCTCCACCTTGTAGGGATTGTCCGAAAAATCATCCGGCCCCAGGCCGTCCGCAGCGTCCCCGAAGGCATCTCCGGGAACAGAGGTCCCCTCCTCCGCAGTCAGCGGTTCGGGATCGGGTGTTGGAATGGGATCGGATTCCGTCACGGCGGATGGCGGGCAAAACAGCCCTCAGCAAAGACGCACCAAGGGGCGATTGCAAGAAGGCACTCCCCCGCCATGCGTTTATTTTGAGATCTGTCCTCCTGCTCTCATGCGTCATAAACCTCGAATTTGCTGGCCATTTTCCGAGACCGAAGGACCCTTTCCGGAAGCTTGGACAACGGCATGACCCCTTTGATTTTTATCGAACTCACCGCCGTGATCGTCTCGGCGATTTACGGCATCCTCCTGGCCGTGCGCAAGGGGATGGACGTCATGGGTGTCTTCACCGTCGCCTTTGCCGTGGCTTTTGGCGGGGGCACCTTGCGCGACCTGTTTCTTGACCGAACGCCTCTCTTCTGGATCGGTAATCCGCACTACCCGGTGATCGTTTTTGTCATTTCCCTTCTCTCGGGATTCCTGCTCGGTCATCTGCGACGCATCCGCCCCCTACTTCCGCTGCCCGACGCCCTCGGCATGGCGCTCTTCACCCTGACCGGAACGGCCTACGCCTCCGAGGCTGGAACGGGCGCCTTCGTTGCGGTCATGCTGGGAGTCATCACCGGGACCTTCGGAGGCGTACTGGGCGACCTGCTCTGCAACGAACTGCCGTCGCTTTTTGTGCCCAGTCCCCTCAATGCGACCTGCGGCTTTGCCGGTGCCTGGCTCTACCTGGGACTCCTCCACTTTTCCGTGCCGGAGCGTTACGCCCTTGGCGTCGGGATCGTGGTCATCGTGGCCCTTCGGCTTGCCGCGATCCGATGGAACTGGTCACTCCCGGCGGTGAGAGAAAAGGGCGGCAGAGACCACTCCGGAACCTGAAACTCGGTACACAGAACACCGGGAGACATCGTCATCCCGGCGACTGAAGTCCGCTCGATCGGACCGGTCCCAATTGCGACTTCAGGCAACGACACGGGATGCCTTCATCGCAGCGCGCTCGAGGTCCTCGAACTCGCGTGAGGTGATGATACGCTCCTCGAGTACGCAACGGGAAATCCAACTCTCGAGACGGGCGAAATCAGGATTCTCCGTCGCACTCTCGACCACCCGCTGCCAGTCATGATCGCGGCGTTCGGCGGGGACGGCGAGGCGTCGGATCGAGAAAAACTTGCGGAACGAGTCGAACTCATGCTCGGCGAGGTTCTCGATCACGGCGGGTTCGGGCATGTCGTCGAGGACGTCGCCGGGAAGCCCGAAACTGATCACTCCGACCCCGTAACGCGAAGCAAAACGGCCGACCTCGTTGAGGACACGTTCATCCGTGATCGGAGCGGCCACGATGAGTTCGCCCGCGTTGGCCCATTCGGAAGACGAAAGCGTCTGGAACAAGTCTTCGAGGAGAGTCGATTCCTCGAATTCGAGGCGCAGCTTCACCGCGTCGATGCGAAGGGGGGACTCTCCCATACGTCGGTGCACCTCAAGTCGGCGCTTGTCCATGGCCGGTCCCTCCGATTCACTCTCGGCGGTGAGCCACTCGACAGCGACGAGATCGGGAACGCGCCACTGGTTCGCCCCGGCATCAACCGAAAACGATTCCGCAAAGACAAAAGGCTGCTGCCCGACGGATTCCAGGAAACGCTGCACGAGCGCCCGGAACTTGGAGGCACGCTCCATCGCAAGGTCAAACTCCGCGGAACCGGGCGCCGCGCCTCCATCCCCCCGGCTCTCCCCGTTGCGGAACAGGTTCCGGGCACTGTTCATCGAATGGATGGTTGCGGTGCGAAGATAATACCCCTGACCCTGCTCCACCTTCGCGATCGGAGAGGAAGGATCGCAGGACATGATGGAAAAATGGTAACGAAGCGTCGCATCGGAATAGTCCTGCTTGAGCCGGTTTTTCACCAGATCGATCAGCTCGGTTCCCTTGATCGCCTGCGCGGGATTCCGGGGAAGAATGTCGGGGAGGATTTCTTTGAGCTGATCGCGGAGATTCATAAACTTTGCGGGCTGGGAGTTGAGTGGTCGTAAAAAATGATGCGTCTCAGTGGCAAGAACACACAATTTTTAAGAATCCAGACAACAGTTTGACCTAAGGTCAAGCGATTCGTTCAAAAACTTGATTATTAAGGGGGGTATAATTTTAATTTTTGAACAATTTTATAATCTCCATGGAAAAAGCCGCTGAGTCACTCGTTTCGGCGTTCGGAAAGCGCATGGTCATTTCCCAGGAGACAGGGGTCGCCAAACCACGTTGCGATACTGCGCCCGGGTCTGATAGGCGGCAATGCCGATGGGCACGGAGAGCTCGATATCTCCGGGAAGCAGGCTGATCTTCCGGCCCTCCAGATCGAGAGTGACCTTCTCGTCGTCGCCAATCCACGCCTGCAATTGGTCATCGGTCACCTTGATGCGGATTTTGTACCAAACGTCGTCCTCAAATCCTTCGATGCTCATGGTTTCGTTCTCCGAGGCATTGAGATCGTCCACGCTGGAGATTCCCACGACTCCTCCTCCCCAGCCCCCCACGACAAAGGTCGCGTGGCTGTCCTTGACCGGAAAAGTAAGCGCAACAAAAAAGTCGTTTCCGTCGAGCTTCATTGCCTCCAGAGAAAGCTCGTAGTTCGAAGTCGCCGGAGGAGCGTCTCCCCAGTGAACCCCGGTAATCACGGCACCGAAGCCGAACTCGAGATTGCCGTCCTCGTTGACAAAGACATCGCCCTCCCCACCAAACGGCGTCTTTTGCCATTTGCCGAGCGTCTTCCCGTCAAAGAGCCGAACCTCATTGGTCGCGGTCTTGGGTTCCGGTTTCGCCACCTGAGCTTTTTCGTCGGCTGAAGCCGCAGCCGCGCCTGCCCCAGGCTTATCCTTCTCATCCGATTCCGTCGTTCCCTTGGCCGGGACGACCTCCGCCGCGGGCTCGGGAGCGGAGCTTTCCTCCACTGCAAGCGTCGTCCTGTGGAACGCGGACTGTCCCGCCTCGTCCTCCTGGAGCGACCAGACGAAAATACCGGGGCGACCGTAGAGACCGACATGCATCGCGACTCCGACGGCTGCGAAGACCACGGCGAAGAGAAGGGCACCTCCTGCGTATTTCATGAAGGTGACTTCTCAGAACGCCCCGCCTTCTGCAAGCGAAATCGAAAAGCGTGATGCCGCCCCGTCAACCGGAATGCCACCGGACAAATCCCGAGAATTTGATTCCTCCGAACATCACGAAACGCTACACTTCGCGCTCATGCGCCTCCTCCTCGTCTGCCTCGCCCTGCCCGCCCTCCTTTTCACCTCCTCCTGCGTTCGATCCTCCACGGTGGTGCGAGTGAAGAAGGACGGCGCCGGATCCATCGTGGCCCGCTACTACTTTTCCCCGGAAACGATCGCCATGATCGCCCAACTGGAGAAGCTCGGAGGTGAATTCGGAGCCTTGGGTGGAGCCCCGGGAGATGGTCCGCAACTCGGCCTTCTCCGCGATATCGCGAATCCCGACGAAGAATCACTCATCGCCGACGGTGAGAACTACGGAGAAGGAGTCCGCTACGCCACTCACCAGGTCGACAAGGATGACAACGACTGGGAAGGCTACACCGTCGTCTACGAGTTCGACGATATTCGCAAAGTGCGCATCGATGAAAACTCCATGCCGGGCAACGCGCGGGCATTTGTCGAGTCAGCCGGCGAAGGCATGAAGGCCGGGGAAGGCGGCTCGCTCACCTTCGAACTCGCCGAAGGCACACTGACCGTAAAGTCCACCTTCGCGACGAAAGGCATGGAAGGCGTCATCGACGAGGATCAGATCGATCAGGCAAAGAAAATGGGCATGGCTCCCTCGGGAATGATGAAGATGGCCGCCGGCATGACGAAAGGAATGCGGGTGGGCTACTTCCTCCGGATCGACGGCGGCATCGCCGAGACCAACGCGGAGCACGTCACGGGAGACCTCATCACCCTCAACGATGCCGATGTCGAGAAAGTGCTACTCGATCCCGATCTGGGAGAATTCATCGACAAGGCCGCCGCGGACCCGAAGGCCGTCACTCCCGAAGATTTTCTCGCCCTGATCAAGAAACTCGAGGGAATGACGGTCGAGACGAAAGACTCCATCACCGTGAAGTGGAAGTGAGACGAATCCGACCCTGTCGAGACCTGAATCAGACCCGGTCGGCAGTTCCCTTTTCGCCCGATGCCGTGCATGCGTGAGGCGTGCCATGAGCCTCGGCGTGCTAACGTGGCAGCTCGTCGAGATGTTTCGAGTCCTCCTCCCGACCCTGCTCCTCCAGCTTCTCTCCCTGGCTTCGCCCGGGAGAGCGTCGGACCTCTGGGCTTTCGATCCGCCACGGCGGACTGAGGTGCCGGCGGGCAAACACCCCGTCGATTATTTCATCGACTCTCGTCTGGCCGCCTCTGGCATCGAGCCGCTTCCTCCGGCCGGTTCCGCAACCCTCCTGCGGCGGCTCTTCCTCGATCTCACCGGCCTGCCTCCGGCACCCGCTGATGTCGCCGCCTTCGAATCCGAATGGTCTCGCCATCCGGATTCAGCTCTCACCGCCCTCGTCGATCGGCTTCTCGATTCCCCTCATTTTGCGGAGCGCTGGACACGCCACTGGCTCGACCTCGCCCGCTATGCGGACAGTGACGGTTACCTCGGCGACACCGAGCGGGCGTGGGCCTGGCGCTACCGCGACTGGGTCGTAGAGGCGATCGACCGCGATCTCCCCTACGACCAGTTCAGCATCGCGCAGATCGCCGGAGACCTCCTCTCCCGAGCCGGCGAATCGGACCGTATCGCCGCGGGATTCCATCGCAACGCCCTCCTCAATACCGAGGCGGGAGTCGACAAGGAACTGAGCCGCACCAAGCAGGTCGTCGACCGGGTCAACGCCGTGTCCACGACCTGGCTCGGACTTACCCTCGCCTGTGCCGAATGCCACAATCACAAGCACGACCCCGTGAAACAGGACGAGTTCTACCGGGTCTATGCCTTCTTCAACAACCTCGATGACGAGGATCCGGTGGTCCCGCTTCCCGGGGAAACGGAGCGTTACCGTGAAAACCTTGCCGCCTGGGAAAAACAGACTTCCGCACTGGAATCGCTCCTCGCGCAGGAGACCGAGGCCATGACCAAACGACAGACCCGGTGGGAGGCGGAGCTCTCCAGGAACCTCCCAACCAATCCGTGGACCGTTCTTCTCCCCGAAAAGGCCGAATCCGGGGCGGGAGATACGATGAAAATCGAAGGTGACGGCAGCATTCTCGTTACCGCCAAAAAAAGTGATCCCGACACCGTCACCTACACGCTCGAGTTTCCCGTGCCCGAGGGGCTTTCCGCCATCGGGGCTTTCCGCCTTGAGGCCCTTGGGAGTCCGGGCGAGGGACGCGAGCCTGGCGTCGCCTCCGGCCGTGGCAAGGACGGTGCCTTTGTTCTCTCTGCCTTTTCCGCGCAACGGCGTGGTCCGGACGGGAAACTGCAAACCCTGGCCGCAGCCGATGGCAAGGATCCGATCTGGGAAGCCAGGGAGGGCGTGCGGCGTTATCAGGCGCGTGGTTTTCCCCTCGCGAAGGCAGTATCCGTTGCGGAAAGCGACCGCCTCGTCCTCACCCTGCGTCACAAGGCCGGGGGAGCGACGACGCTCCGGCGCTTCCGTCTTTCCGCGACCGCCGATCCCCAAGCGAAGGCATCGGACCTCCCCGACCCGGTCCTCGCGGCACTCCGAACCGATCCTGACAAACGCACCGAGGAACAAAGAATCCTGATCGCGATCCACTTCCGCTCCCTCGACTCCACCTGGATGGCCAAACGCCTCGATCTCGATCGACAACTCGCCAAGGTGCCCCAGAAACCCTCCAGCAAGATCCAAACGGTGAAAGAGCGCACCGCCGACCGGCACGAGAACTACGTCCATGTCCGGGGTGATTACCAGCGCCGGGGAGATTCGGTCACTTCCGGGGTGCCGGCGGTCCTCCATCCGCTGAAGCCCCGGCGGGCCGGAGGCGAGGCAGACCGGCTCGATTTCGCCCAGTGGCTCTTCGACGAGGCCAACCCGCTCACCGCCCGCGTTGCCGTGAACCAGATCTGGCAGCATCTCTTCGGCACCGGCATCGTGGCGACACCCGACGATTTCGGCACCGAAGGGGCCGCCCCCACCCATCCCGAGCTGCTCGACTGGCTCGCCACCGAATACAGGCGCCTCGGCTGGAGCCGGAAGAAGCTGATCCGCCTCATCGTCACTTCCGAGGCCTACCGTCGCTCCTCCGCGATTCCCGAAACGCCTCCGGTCGATGCCACAGACAACACTCTCCTTTGGCGGCAGAACCGTTTTCGTGTCGAGGCAGAGACGGTGCGCGACCTCCACCTCGCCGCGTGCGGCCTGCTCTCGCTCAAAACCGGAGGAAAACCGGTGCGTCCGCCCCTGCCCGGCTTTGTCACCGAAGTCGGACGAAGCGTCGCCTGGCCCGTCAGCGAGGGCGAGGACCGCTATCGTAGGGGGCTCTACATCTTCCTGAAACGGACCGTGATGTATCCCTCGCTCATCGCCTTCGACGCCCCCGACACCTCCGTGGCGTGCAGCCGCCGCGACCGCACCCAGAGCCCGATGCAGGCCCTCACCCTGCTGAACGATCCGGTCTTCTTCGAATGCGCCGAAGCCCTCGGAAAAACCCTAACGGAAGCACACCGAGACGATCCCGATGCCGCCATCGAAGAGATCTTCCACCGATGCCTCGGGCGCGATCCCGAACCCGCGGAACTGGATGCCCTTCGCTCCGCGCACGCCGATTTCCTCACATCCTCCGACAAGGAACGCGCCTATGTGGCAACGGCCCGGGTCGTCATGAACCTCGACGAATTCATCACCCGCGAATGATTCCCGACTCCCCGCTGTTCTCCCCGCGCCCTCGCAGCCGCCGGGAGTTTTTCACCTCGGGAGCGAGCGGGCTTGGAACCCTCGCTCTCGCATCCCTCCTGCGGGACGACGGACTTCTCGCGGCGGAGTCGCAAACCGGTTTCAAGGCTCCCCACTTCGCCCCCAAGGCGAAGAACTGCATCTACTTCTTCATGGAGGGGGGCCCCAGCCAGATGGACCTCTTCGACCCCAAGCCGAAGCTCCAGGAACTGGACGGGCAACCACTGCCCCCATCTGTCCTCGAGAAAGCCCAGTTCGCCTTTATCCAGAAGGATGAGGCGAGGCTGATGGGCAGTCCCCGCACCTTCCGGAAATACGGCCAGTGCGGGATGGACCTCTCGGATCTGCTGCCGCACCTCTCGACCTGCGTCGACGACATCGCTTTCGTCCGCTCGATGTATTGCGACCAGTTCAACCACCTCCCGGGACAGCTGCTGATGCTCACCGGATCACCCCTGCGCGGTTGGCCCACGCTGGGTTCCTGGCTGAACTACGGCCTCGGCAGCGATTCGCGCGACCTGCCAGGCTATGTCGTCCTCACCACCCTCGGACGCGGCCTCCCCGGCGGTGCGGCCAGCTGGTCGAGCGGTTTCCTGCCATCGAACTACGGGGGTTCCCTCTTCCGGAGTCAGGGCAGCCCGGTTCTGAACCTCGATACCCCCGGAAGCATCCCGCCGGACATGCAACTCCGCAGCATCGAGGCGATCAACGACCTCAACCGGATCCGGCAACAACGCAGCGGACACGAAGAGATCACCGCCCGTATCCGCAACTACGAGCTGGCCTTCCGCATGCAGTCGGCCGCGCCCGAACTGATCGACCTTTCACAGGAATCGAAGGAAACCCTCGAAGCCTACGGACTGAACCGCAGCGAACGCGACTACAGCGACAAGAACGGTTTCCAGAGTTCGTTTGCACGGAACTGCCTCCTCGCCCGGCGCCTTGTCGAGCGGGGCACCCGCTTCGTGACCCTCTTCCTTTCGACCTGGGATCAGCACAGTAATCTCGACAAGGAACTGGCGACCAACACGCTCATCTCCGACCAGCCTGTCGCCGCTCTTCTCAAGGACCTGAAGGAACGAGGTCTCCTCGACGAAACGCTCGTCGTCTGGGGCGGGGAATTCGGACGAACTCCGCTCGGAGAAAATCGTCCCGGTTTCAAGACCGTGACCGGTCGCGATCATCATCCCCACTCGTTCAGTCTGTGGATGGCCGGAGGCGGGATCAAGGGTGGACAGGTCATCGGAAAGACCGACGAGGTGGGCTGGGGCGTGGCCGAGGATCCCATCCATGTCCACGATCTCCACGCGACGATCCTCCACCTCTTCGGCTTCAATCACGAGCACCTCACCTACCGCTTTCAGGGCCGGGATTTCCGTATCACCGATGTTCACGGAACGGTGGTGAAGAAGCTGTTCTCCTGAAAGAGGTCGGAGGGCGAAATTCCCCCGACTTCAAAAGGCGGTCACCTCGACGAGGTGAAAGTGGGTCGGACTTTGGTAAGAGGCGATCGAAAGCCACGCCGATGTCGTGTCTAGAGTCTCCCATTCCCAGGGATAAGCGACACTCAGTTCGCGATTCGTCGCGGCCACTTCCTGGACCAGGCGGCCATCCACAAAAAGGGCGAATCGGTCAGGACGAATCTCGACGACCATCTCATGGCGTCGACCGTTCTCGATCACGAGGACCGGAGGATCGGGAAGAGAGCGCAGGTCCTGGCCGTCGAGGCACTGGAATCCGGCAAGATTCGTCTCCCACGATGAGAGTTCGGCGGCCCCCGTGCCCCGCGGAGTCCGGAAAAAGAGGGCGATCGAATGGGGACCTTCGTCGCGAGTGAAAAGGATTCGAATGCGAGCGCCCTCGGGCGGCAGGGAGGAAAGCAAACGAAGGATGGCGATGTCGGTGTCGGACCTGAACCCCTCCTTTCCGATCTCCCATTTTCCACGGAGGGGCGACACGGCGACACGGGATTCCCACCCGGCAGGCACGACGAGACCTTCTGGCAGGGGAGCGGTGCCAACGGGAGTCGGCACCTCAGCGACGGGCACCGCCTGAGACCCGATGGAAGTGGATTGATTGCCCTGAATTCGCATCAGCCTTCCGGACATCATCCACCCCACCCCAGAAAGAACGAGGACGGCCAGGGCCAAAGTGATGACGAGGGGAATCCTCGTCCTGCCACAGCGATCGAGTCGCGCAAGGAAGTCCGCGGCCGAAGAGATTCGCTTTTGCGGCCGGGTCCTCAGGGAATCGAGCACGAGACGTTCAAGGCCATTGGGCAGATCACGCCGGGTTTTTCCGGGAGGATCGAAATGCCCCTGAGGCCGAACCCCGGTGAGAAGCTCGTAGAGAATCACCCCGAGGGAATAGAGGTCCGCGCGTCCATCCACCTCGCGTCCCTCGGCCTGCTCCGGGGCCATGTAACCGAGCGTTCCCATCGAGGTCCCCGTGAGGGTGAGGCGCTGAGACTCGGAACCGAGGGGAAGGGCGAGTCCGAAGTCGGTCACCTTCACGGAGCCATCGGCGGCAATAAGGATGTTTTCGGGCTTGAGATCCCGGTGCACGATGCCGGCAGCATGCGCAGCGACGAGAGCCGAAGCGATCTGCCGGATCGTGGATAGAACAGAACGCAGGTCGCGCACCGGCCGACCGGGGCCAGGCAAGAGATCCCTGAGGTTTCCCGAACCCACCCACTCCATGACGATGGCCGCCCCGCCCTCTTCCAGCCTGACAAAATCATAAACCGCGACGATGTGCGGGTGGGAGAGTCGTGCCATGGCGCGTGCCTCGCGCTCGAGCCGGTCCAGCCATTGCGTGGCCGCCTCTCCCCTGACGGCGAGCACCTTGACGGCGACCAGACGGTCGAGACTGATCTGCCGGGCCAGCCAAACCTCCCCCATGCCCCCGCTTCCGAGCAGGCGGAGCACCTCGTAACCGGGAATGACGGGTGCCTCCGTGCCCGCTTCCTCGGGGGCGAATCCGAGGCCTTCCGCCATGAGCCGACGCGGATCGAGCCCGTCCAGCGCGGAGCGCGGGCGCGGCGTTTCCCCGGTCTGGCTGGAATCGTTCACAAGAGCTGGATGAGGTGGCGGAGTTCGGCGTCGACATCGCGATCGTCGGAATGCGTCTCCCTGACTTCTTCGCGGAGACAGGCTCCGAAACGTGCCC
>JAGRPC010000536.1 GCA_020439925.1 Verrucomicrobiia bacterium
AGAACACCGACATCGGCGCGATCAATTCGAAGGAGCAACTCGGCCGCATCACTTCGCTGGTCGGCTCGGGCATCGAGGAAGGCGCTGACCTGCACGAGTCCTCCTGTTCCCTGCCGGACGAGGGTTACTGGTTCCGGCCCTGCTTCTTCACGGGAGTGACCCCGGCACATCGCATCGCCCGCGAGGAGATTTTCGGTCCCGTTCTCAGCGTCATGACCTTCCGCACGCCGGCAGAGGCGGTGCAGAAAGCCAACGACACCTGCTACGGGCTCAGTGCAGGGATCTGGACCGACAAGGGGAGCCGTATCTTCAAGCTCGCCTCGCAGCTCAAGGCGGGTGTGATCTGGGCGAACAGCTACAACCAGTTCGATCCAGCCAGTCCCTTCGGAGGCTACAAGGAGAGCGGCTTCGGTCGCGAAGGCGGCCGCCAGGGACTGGCCGCCTATCTGAAGACGGTCTGAACCAAGCCGAACTTTTCGAGTTCCGGCAGGCGGATCAGGATTCGGAGGCGACGGCCTCCGCCGACGGAGTTTCCACCGAGGTTTTTGCGGTCGCTTGCGGCTTCGTTTCCCAGCTCTTGCGACCCTCGACTTCGCCGACGCGGATCTCGCGCTCGAATTCCTGCTTGGCCTTGCTGAACTCGCCCATCCCCTTCCCGATGCCCCGGGCCAGCTCCGGGATACGCTTCGCTCCGAAAAGGAGCAACACGATCAAGAAGATCACGATCATTTCCTGCATTCCGAGTCCCATAACGTTTTTGGTTGTTTGTTAGGGTAAGTTAATCCTGCCGTGAATTCCGGCAATGGAATTCTTCGGAGTGAATTGCGTAGCGCAATCGCGCCATCCCGGGGAACTCACAGGTTCTCGGGAAAGACCTGCAGGTTGGCCACGGCGCGGAGCTTCTCCATGAGCACCCGGAAGGTCTCCTCGCTTCGCTGCGCCTCGAGATGGGCGATGATTTCGGCGCGCACCTCCTCGTAGGCGAGCGCCCGCTCTCCTTCCCGGGCCACGACTTCGACGAGATGCCAGCCACGTCCGGAACGGAGCGGAGCGCTGACCTCCCCTGGAGCGAGGTCACGAACCCCCTCGCGAATGTCGGCGGGCAGCTGGTCGAGAGCCATCCAGCCGAGATCGGCGAGGGTCTTGCCCTCACCGAGAAGGCGTCGGCGAAGTTCGCCCGCCCCCGCTTCGTCGGTCGCAGCCAGGGGAAGATGGCGGAGGTGGACCCGCTCTGGCTCGAAAAACCCGGGCCGCAGTCGACCGCCGGTCTCCACGTGATTGTCATCGAACCAGGCCCTCGCCTCTTCCTCGGTCACCTCGACGCCGGGCCGGATGCGGTTTTCCAGCCAGCGCTTGCGCAGCCAGATGCGGGACAACTCCTCCTCGACCGGTTTCCCGACTTCGGCGCCGGAACCGGACCGCCATGCTTCCACAAAAGCCGCCGTTTCCTCGGAACTCACGGGAGGTTTCTCACTGTCGCCATCGGCATACTGGCGCACGAGGGTGTCGTCGATGAGCCCCTGCAGCACCGCGCGCCGGATCATGGCGAGATTCTTCGCGGAAAGGTCCTCCGCCTTTCGGCCCCGTTGGTAGAGATGCCTCGCCACGGCCAGGTCAAGCTGTTCGCGCGTGAGAGGCTCGCGATTGACGAGGGCGACCCAACCGCGTCCGCGGGCTTCGTCCACGGCGGCGTCCCGCCGGCTCCGCATGGCCTCGCGAATCGGACCCTGACAGACCTTCAGATCCAGAAAGAGATAACCGGTGATGAGAAGATAGAGCAGGCCGCGCCAGGGAATCTTCTTCATCGCCTCGACTGGTCACACCGCGACGGGACGGGCCGCACGGAGACCGAGGTTCGCGTAGATCTCCCGCGTCGCGTGCGACTTGTTCAAGGTGTAGAAGTGAATCCCGCTCACGTTGTGGGCGAGGAGGTCGGAACACTGCTCCGTCGC
>JAGRPC010000069.1 GCA_020439925.1 Verrucomicrobiia bacterium
CCGATGTTCAGCACTTGCCCGGGTTTGGTGAGGATGAAGGCGCTGTTGAGGGAACTGTTGTTGTTGTTCGAAGAGGATCCCGCGCTGCCGCCCATGCGAAAACCGCTCTGGCTGCTCGCCGCGTTCAGGTTGGCTGCGGCGGTGTCGGACCAGAAATTCCCTTCGCCTTCATAGCGGAGAATGCCCTGGTCGAGGAGGATGATCCCGGCAGCGTCCCACTGCTGCCGGACATTCACGATGAGTTCGTTCGAGCTTCCGATCTGAAAACGGAGAAGCTGGTTTTCGTTGTTCGAATTGACCGGGGAGGAAATCGAACCGAGGGCGTTGTCACGGACGCGACCGTTCAGATTGATGATTCCTCCCGAGCTGCTGCCTCCGGTCGTTGAAACGAGACGGGCGTCGTTGAGAGCAATGTCCGTATTGATGGGATTGGCGATCTCGTTGCCGTAGATGTCCCCCTCGATGTTCAGGGTATCGCGGGTATTGGTGGCGATCCGAGCGGTGTAGACCCAGTTGCCGAGATTGTCGACGGTATCGATGATCACGTTGCCGCCCCAGGTGTTGTTGGAATTGTTCGAGTAGAGCACCGGACGGGAAGCATCGATCACCCCCACGAAGAGATCCGGAGGAGTCGGACCCGCAGTGTTGTCGATGACTTGCGTGCCCAGTTCGAGGTAGAGCTGGCCGTTCCCCTCGATCTTGACCAGTCCAGAGGCACCAAGCGCGTTCCGGTCGCGCAACACGAGGACACCTTCCGCGATGTTCGTATCGCCGCTGTAGCTGTTCGAATTGTCGAGGTAGATGAAGCTCGACCCCGCCTTGGTCAATCCACCCGTGCCACGGATGTTCGATCGGAACAACGCGCTGTTACCGCTTTCGTTCACGAGGAGCGCTTCACGGCTTCCGAAGGAGAGCACGCCGCCTGCAATCACCTGGTTGCTGCCGGGCGAGGTTCCATCGACGTCCCGGCCGAAAAGAATCATGCCCGACCCACTCGAGCTGATGGCCGGGAGTTCGGAATCGGCGGCCTTGTCTCCGAGGTAAAGGATCGCCCCCGGCGCGAGGACCAGCGTCGATCCGATCTCGTTCGTGTTGTTGGTGTTCACCGTCGAACTCGGGGTGTTGGTACCGAAACGCAGCGAGTTCATCGCGACATTCTCGAGGATCGCCATCGGAGCTTGGCCATACCAGCCGTAATCGGAACCGGATCCCGGCAAACCGGTGCCGATGTCTCCCTCGATGCCGACGTTGAAGTTCAGGTTCACGTTCTGGTCCACTCCTCCGAGACCCGCGCGAGTAAACTGGTGCGCCGGCGAAAGACTGTCGCGGCTGAGGAAGTATTCGGAGGTCGCCTGGGTTCCCGTCCAGGTCAGAGGACGCAGTTCCGTGGGGGATGCGTCGTCGAAGGTCATGAAATGATTCGAGATGTTGTTGACACCCCCGTAGGCCCCCACGAGCAGGGTGCGGTTCGTCGCGGCAGTACCTCCATTGACCCCACCGCCACCGAGCCGCACCGACGAAGCCCCAGAGTCGGCAATGAAGAGCCGGGCATCTCCTCCGAGAGCCGACCCGAATGCCCCCGGGGTGTTTTCGATGACTTGGAACTGGGTGATGGATCCGGGATTTCTCTGGTAGGTGGCGAAAGTCAGCGAGGTGGCCTGAGGGGTCGTATCGTCGAGATCGAAATTGACCTTACCCGATCCGGTATCCTGAATGAGGGTGCCGAGAGTCTCGCTTACCGCGGAAGAGGCGTTTCCAATCATGCGAAGCCTGCCCGATCCCCGAAGAGTCAGGGAACCCAGGTCATTGAAACGATTCCCGTTGGTCGACGAGGAATTGTCGAGGTAGAGGCTGCCGTCGCGACTGATGGTGACGCCTCCAACCTGGGAGAGACTTCCGGAACTCCCGGAGATTCGGATCGCGCCCTCGGAAACGAGCGCGGTTCCGCCCACACCGCCACGCTGGATATAGATCTCGCCGGAAAGGACGTTGTTGGCCGTGAGTTCGAGGGTGCCGTTGTTGATCTTGCTGAAACCTCCCGAGCCGCCGATCACTCCACTGACAATGTGGGTGTCGGCAGTGCCCGCATCATTCACGTCGACGATGTTGGTGTTTGCCGCTCCCGTCAGATTGATGTTGCCGCTCCAGATGTCGAGATTGTCGTTGGAGCCAAGATCGCTCGTGAGCCAGCCTCCATTGAGATTGAGGGTGGCCGTCTGCGTGGTTTCCGTGTTGACCAGATTCAGTCGGGGGAAGAATCGGAAACCGGTGCCGCCGGTGGTGACGAAGCCATCTCCCAGATTGATGGTGGTGGCACCGATCAACTGCGAGTTCGCGGTCCCGGAAACTCCGTCGAAACGAGCCTCTCCGTTCAGGATGTTGAGAACACCCAGATTGCTGATCGTGCCGCCGCCGGTGTTGTTGTTCCAGAAGACCCGACCGGTGTTGATGAGGTTGATCGTCGAATTTCCGCCGTCCCAGGCCCCGCGGAATTCAAGGTTGCGGTCCGCGTCAATGGTGAGCCCGAGCAGGTCGGCGATCACGACGTTGGAATCAATCCGGTCACTACCGCTGGGACTGAGGCTCGCGGTCGCGGAGTTGTGATTCAGAAGTGCCCCGTTGTCATCGTTGTCGAAGGTGAGCGTTCCACCGCTGATGATGAAGGCATGGGTGTTGTTCGTGTCCCCGAAGATCAAGGTGCCCACCGTGGGATCGATATCGAGCGTGATCGTTCTCGTCGCCGTGATGTTGAAACTGAGGTTCGCGGTGACGCCGGCACCGTCAGGAACGGTATTCGGGGTCCACTTGGTGGAGTCCCCCCAGTTGCCGCTGTTGTTGGTGTTCCACTTCTGTGCCTCGACCTCATCCGGCATCAGGCCGAGGACGAGGACCGAAAGAATGCCGATCAAAAACCTCGAAGAGCGCTTGATCGTGACGTCAGAATGTCCGGCAGGGCTGGGGGAATTTGAATACGGCATTGCGACCTGGGGGAGAAGAAAAAATTGGAAACGCTCCTTTCTTCTAGAGCGGGGGGACTGCGAGACTTTCAGACGAGATCCCCTTGGTCAAGAGAAAATCGGATTTTTGTTCTCTTTGGCATTTATGTTAGGAAAAATGTTAGGAAAACGGGATTCGGGCTCGATTCCCGCCGTCATGTGGAAATTCCCTCGAGCGACGGAAACGCTCACGCAGAAACGTGGCAGCCCTTCCGAAAGCGGCACTGCAACGATAGCAAAGAGGGTTTGCCCGCCCTGTCGAGAGGGTTCGGTCAGTCGGGCTGGAGGAACACTTTCGTGGTGTCTTGCCGGGAAGGCTGAAGCGCAGAAATCGTGCGGAGAAGGATTGACGATTTCGGGCGCGCGGAAAGTTTCCGGTAACGAATGGTTCCCTGCAGTCTCACCGAATCTCCGGGACGGAGATCTTCGGCGACCAGTCCTCCGCTCTTCGCCGCGGCGGTGACGTTGCGCCGTAGGGGCGACGTGAGGAGGAAAGTTGCCTTGAGGGACCGCGAGATTTTGCCGGTCTTGAGGCGGAGGCTGTCTACGGATGGGCCCGAGTTTACACTGCGATAAAAGGCTCGGCGCTTCGCGACTCCAGGCATGGCCAGCTTGATCGATTGACGCGCGCCACTGAGGTTGAAGATCCCGGCGCCTTTCGCTTTCGCACCGCTGGACTTCGGGCCGACACGCAGATCATGACTCAGGAGAGGTGCGGCGTCGTAGACGGTGACAAAAAATGACATGTCGTCGGGAGTCCCTACGTCGGAAGTGTCGTGTTCCACGTCGTCAACATTGACGTCGATTCGCAGGCGCCCCGCGTTCTCGATGGCGACCCGGGTTTTGGCGAGTTTGTCTATCTGGCCGATTGAATTGAGGGTGACGAGGGAAACATATTGGGCGGGGTCCTTTCCGGCAAAGGCCCCGGGTGCATCGATGAAGATGTCGTAGCGTCCCTCAGAGCTTCGCGTGGAGGAGACGACCGCGCCGGGGAAAGCGGCCCGGCCTGCCTCCAGGGTGCCGGTCGCCCCGTCGACCGAGGCGATGGCGGCGATGAGGTTGGAGGAGGGTGACCCCGCGGCATCTTCGGATCCCATTCGGTAGATGGCGAAAGCGAAGGCGGTATCTGCGGCGACGGGCGAGTTCGATGGGGTAGCCGACTGGACGTCGTCGCTGCGCACATAGAAGGTCGCGTTATCGTCCGAGATCAGATAATAACTCCCTCCCCTCACGGCGACGTCTGGAGTGCCCACGTTCCTCGGGGAGACGATCATCACGTAGTCATTGTGAGAATCCGTGGTAAAGGCACCCGTTTTCGAGAGCAGCACGGAGTATTCGCCGACGCCGCCGCGGCCTGTCTGGACGGAAACTCCGTCAACGCCGAACCCCGAATCCAGATCCCCGCTGCTGCGGACGTTGCCCGCTGCGACGAGGTGTCGACTTCCAATCGGGGTGCCCGAGGCGATTCCGTCGATTCGTCGGACGACAAACATGATATCGGAGTTCACCGCCGCGGCGAGGGCGGGGAAAGCGGAGTCCTCCAGGTCCATGATCCGGATGCGGATGGTGAGAATGTCGTTGGAGATGGAGACCACGGAGGCGTTGCAGATGGAATCACCGTGATTGACCGAACTGATCGACGTTTCCACGACGTAGTCCCCGGCGGTGGTGCCGGTGAAGGCTTCGGTTTTGAATAACGAGAGATTGTAGCTTCCAGTCCCGTTAGGGATGCTACCCGCGATAACTCCGGTCGGACTAGCGGCTGCGGCGAGTGTCCCGCCGCTGATGATCTTGCCGAAGGCCACGATGGTGTCCTGGGCATCAACCCTGAGGGCAAACCCGAGGGTCATCGCGAAAAGAAGGGCTGGAACAGCAAAAAAGTCGTTGTGACGGAATCGCATGATCCACTACTCGTGCGAAAATGCCGCCTCCGCCATAGGACAAAAGGCGTAGGTGCGACGAGGTTCGATGCGGGGAACGTCGGGCGCAAAGAATCACCTTGGATGCGGGCCGCTTCCGTGCATAGTCTTGGCCCGGTATCATGGAAACCCTCGCGATCGCCCTCGGCGCCCTTGTTCTCTATCTCATCGCCTACCACACCTACGGTCGATGGTTGGCCCGAAAAATCTTTCGTCTCGACGCGAAAGCCTTGACGCCCAGCGTCGAGATCAACGACGACCGCGACTACGTGCCGACCTCGCGGGGCATCGTTTTCGGGCACCATTTCACCTCCATTGCGGGCACCGGACCCATCGTGGGGCCCGCCCTCGCGATCATGTGGGGCTGGGTGCCGGCCTTGCTCTGGGTCCTCTTCGGATCCATCCTGATCGGGGCGGTCCACGACTTCGGCACGCTCGTGGTAAGCTTGCGCAATCGGGGCATGACCGTGGGCGAGATTGCCGGACGGGTCATCAATCCCCGGGCCCGACTCCTCTTCCTGTTCATCCTCCTGTTCGCCCTCTGGGTGGTGCTGGCGATTTTCGGATGGGTTATCGCAAGGGTCTTCACCCAGTTTCCGGAGTCCATCCTGCCTGTCTTTCTCCAGATTCCCATCGCCATCTGGATCGGGGTGATGGTGCACCGCAAGGGGAAGAAACTGCTTGTTCCCTCGATCATCGCCTTGTCGCTGATGTATCTCACCGTCTGGTTCGGTGCGGCTTGTCCCGGGCTCGCCTGGTCAGGCGGTGCCCTCGGTGGCGCCATTCAAGGCCTCAATGCCTCGCTCGCGGCCTGGCCGGTATGGGCCTGGGTGGCGGTCCTGCTGGCCTACTGCTACGCGGCGAGCGTCATGCCCGTCTGGGTTTTGCTTCAGCCGCGTGACTACATCAACAGCCTCCAGTTGATCTCCTCCCTCGCGCTCATCATCGTGGGGCTGGCGGTAGCGGCCTTTCTCGGTGGGATTTCACCGGTCGAGGGCGGTGGGCGCATGCCCCTCGAGTTTGTCGCCCCGGCGTTCAACAAGAATCCGCTCAACGCTCCCCCGATCTTTCCCTTCCTCTTCGTGACGATTGCCTGCGGTGCCATCAGTGGTTTCCACTGCCTCGTCAGCAGCGGCACGAGCAGCAAGCAGCTCAAGTGTGAGAGTGACGCACAATTTGTCGGTTACGGTTCGATGCTTCTCGAGGGCTTCCTTGCCACCCTCGTGATCCTCGCAGTGGCGGCGGGGATCGGTTTCGGCTGGCCGGCGAAGTTCGGGGACGCTTCCGGAGCGGTTCTCTGGAACCAGCTTTATTCCGACTGGAACACGGCGACGGGAACGGCCATCGGAGCCTTCGTGGTCGGATCGGCCAATTTCCTCGAGGCGCTCGGAGTCAATCATGTCATGGCAACGGCCCTGATGGGGGTGCTGGTGGCTTCCTTCGCGGGAACCACACTCGACACCGCCACCCGTCTCCAGCGTTATGTCGTGCAGGAACTCGCGGCGACCTTCGCCCCGAAAGTTTCTCCGTCGGCCCTCGCCGCGGAGGGATACGACACGGAGTTCGAAAGCGGGCAGGTGGGGAAAAGTTTTTCGCTGAATCCACTCGTGTGGCTAACGAACCGCCACGGGGCAACGCTCTTTGCCGTCACCAGTGCCTTTGTTCTCGCGCTCTTTCCGAAACCCGGAGATCCCTGGACCTGGGAGACGATCGGGACGGGCGGGCTCATACTCTGGCCGCTTTTCGGTGCGACCAACCAGCTTCTCGGAGGTCTCGCCTTTCTCGTGGTGTCTTTCTGGCTCTGGAGGAGGGGAATTCCGATTGTTTTCACCGTCATTCCGATGGTCTTCATGCTCGTGCTTCCGGGTATCGCCATGTTCACCGACGTCGTGAAATGGTGGGACAAGGGCCAGTTCCTGCTGGTCGGGGTCGCTCTCCTCATCTTTGCGCTCGAGGTCTGGCTGGTGATCGAGGCCGTGCTGCTCTGGCCCAAGGTCAAGGGGGTCGTCGAGCCCGCGTTGCCGCCGCTTCCTTCCCGGGCCGACGGCAAGGTGGCGACGGAGGGAGGCCGTTCCTGCTGAGGGAGCTCGAAAGAGTCTCCCTCGTCCCGAAGATTTCCGTTGCGATCGGGCGGCCAAAGCCGTCCTTCCGCCGGAGATCACCCTATGACCTTTTCCGTCGCCCTCTTTCTTGTTCTCGGGCTGGTTTTGATGATTGGAGGCGCCGAGTGGCTGGTCCGCGGCGCTTCCCGTGTCGCGGCGGCCGCGGGGATCTCCCCGCTGGTCATCGGACTCACCGTGGTCGCTTTCGGAACCAGTTCTCCGGAGCTGGCGGTGAGCGTGATGTCCGCCTTCAAGGGGCAGGCTGATCTTGCCTTGGGCAACGTCGTGGGGAGCAACCTCTTTAACGTCCTTTTCATCCTGGGAATCTCCGCCCTGATCGTTCCCCTTGTGGTGGCCCAGCAGCTGGTGCGCTTTGACGTGCCGGTGATGATTCTTGCCTCCCTCCTCGTGCTCCCGATGGGCTGGGATGGGAGCATCGGTCGCCTCGACGGAGCGATTCTTTTCGCGGGGGCGGTCGCCTATACGGTGTTCCTCATTCGACAGAGTCGGCGGGAAGAGAACGAGGAGATCCAGGCGGAATATGCCGGGGCCTTCGGCGGAACGAGGACAGGGACGTGGGCAAAAAACATCGCCCTCATTGTGTTGGGGCTTGCGGGTTTGATGCTAGGTTCCAAGTGGCTTGTCTCAAGTGCCGTATCCATCGCCGAAGCCTTCGGAGTCTCGGAGTTGGTGATTGGACTCACGATTGTTGCCGCTGGAACTTCGATGCCGGAAGTCGCTACCTCGGTGGTCGCGGCCATGAAAGGAGAACGGGATATTGCTGTGGGCAACGTCGTCGGCTCTAATATTTTCAACATTGTCTGTGTTCTCGGGCTCAGCTCGCTGGTTGCTCCCGCCGGGATCCGGGTTTCGGAAGCGGCCTTGCATTTCGATGTTCCCGTGATGATAGCGGTGGCTGTCGCCTGCCTGCCCGTCTTCTTCTCCGGTAATCGCATCAGCCGCTTCAATGGCGCGGCCTTTCTCTTTTTTTACGCAGTCTACGTGGTTTACCTCATCTTCACGGCGACGAATCACGAGGGGCTCGCCACTCTGCGAGAGGCGATGGTCTGGTTGGTTTTCCCCATCACCCTGTTGACCCTTTCGGTGATCACGGTCAGGGAAATCCTCGCCCGGAAGAACAAGCGGATCTGAGAAAACGTGGAATCACTCCCCTCCGGGACGGGTCACGTTCTGCAGGGCGGCGAGCCCGCGGAGGATCTTCAGCTTCCCCCGGTTTTTCCGGGTGAGGTTCTTGAAGTGATCTTCGCCTGCATCCGCAAGTTCCTCGTCCTCCCCAAGGAAGAGGACCATGTGTACGCTCGGGGTATCCAGTCCTTCGGCCTTGAACCGCTCTTTTACGAGCATGGCGACCTGCTCTTCGATATCCTCGGGCGTGACCGCCGGCATCGTGGGCATGGCCGAACCTCCCGGGGTCCCCCCCGTGCGTCTTGGTGGGGTTGCCCCGGTGATTTCACGGACCAGCTGATTGAAGTTCACCACCACCTTGGGATCGAGACCCTTCTCCGTCCTCGCGGCGTTTTCATTTGCAAGCCATTCCCTTGTTTTCGCGACTGCCTTCTGCCAGGCCTCCTGTTCCCGTGGATCAATGGTTCCGGGGGTTCCAAGCGGTGCCTCCGCCATCTTTTTCAGCATCTCGGGAGTCGGAGCACGGGTCATCGCGCGGTAGCCTGCGGTGATGCAGAATACAGCGCTGGCCTGCCATTCCAGGGCTTTCTGGACCGCCTTGGTGTAGTGCGCGACATCGGTGGCCGAGATAGGGAGGCTCTCGCGGTCCTCCACCGACAGGCGCGGGCCGAAGTCCCCCCGGAGACCGAGGGAATCGTAGTCCCGGTTGAGCGGATCGAGCCATTCGATGGCCTGGCGGAGATTCGAAGGGAGCCCTGGAACGAGGTCGGGGCGAAACGCGACGAGATCCTTGCCCTGATAGAGAAGAAGATTGAAATGGGTCCCCCGGTTCAGGTTCGCGAGCATGATCCCGACTTCCTGCTTCACCTTGTTGTAGGCGCTCATGCCGCCCTTCTCGTCGACAAGCATTTCGGGCGTGGCGTCGATGATGAAGACGATTTTGCGACCGCTACCCGAGAGACCGAAAAAATTCACATCCGAGCTGTCCACGGCCTCGGTGGAAAAGCTCATTCCGGTGCCTGCGGGAGCGACGCCGGGGAGTGTCGAGGAAACGACCAGATCCGTCGAGTTTTCGACATCGGGAATCTGGAACGTCGAGGAAGCGGACAGGGAACTGATGACATCAATTGCCTGGGCCGAAGCGGCCGAGGGTTTCACTTCCGTCGTGGGGCGGGAAAGCTTCGTCGTGACAAGTTCTGCCTCGCGCTCATGAAGCACGGAGACAACCAGTTGGGGAGGTTCCGGTCGGTAGATCTGAATCGCGACCAGGCTCAGTAGCACGAGCAGCGCAACGTGTGCGAGAAGGGCAAGGGAAACCGAGG
>JAGRPC010000537.1 GCA_020439925.1 Verrucomicrobiia bacterium
GGGACCTTCTCCGACGGGAGCGATCGAAGGAGCGGGTTCGACCGGGGCGGAGGGCTGGGGCGGCGCTTCCGGAGCCGAGGTAAACAGGTTGGGAGAGGCGGGAGCGGCCCCGAAGAGCGATTCGCCGAGTCCGGCGGGTTCGGGCAGTTCGGGTTTGGGCGGTGTCGGACCGACGGGGGCGAGGGCCGAAGGAGCGTCGTCGGGGCTCTTGTCATCCCAGGGCATGGGAGCGCTGAATCCGGGGTCCCCGAAAAGGACGGGGGAGTCCTTCGTTTCTTCGAAGAGCTCCGAGCTGCCGGTCGAAAAGCCGTGGGCGGGGGGAGCGAAGGAGTCGAGGGAATCGGATTTCTCGGGCGAAGACATCCACGTGGGGCTGGCTTCGTGATTCGCCGTGCTTCCCACTTCTGGAGACGCGGTTTTCAGTTCGCTCAAAAACGAGGGAGCTTCCTCCATTTCTTCGGCAGGGCCGGCGATGGCGCCAAAACCGGAGGGTGATGGAGCCGGAGCGGGGGTACCGAACGCTTCTTCCCATGAGGGAGTCGGTTCCGGTGCCGCGGAGGTGGCGGACGGAGCACCGAATCCATCCGGGATGGCCGAAGGAGGGGCGTCGTCAGGCATCCCCGCGGTCATGAATCCTGCAGGAACGGGTGTGGCTTCGGCTTCCGGCTTGGTTTTGGCAGCGGGCGGTGCCGCCGGGGCCAGAGTGGGCGGTCCCCATGGAGTGGGTCCGGCAAACGCGTCCGCCGCAGCGGGTTCGGCGAATCCAGAGGCAAAACCGGAGGACGGGGAAGGTGCCGTCGGTTCTTCGATCGGCTTCGCGGCGGCGGAGGCTGGAACCGGCTTTGCCTCGAGGGAGGTCTCGGGAGCGGAGGCCTCAAGAAACCCTCCGACGCTGTAGAGCTCGTCGAGATCGGGCGTTGCAGGGATGGATGGTTCTCCTTCGGTCCTGGCGGCGGATGCCGGAGTCTGACCGAAACTCACGTCCGATGTGGGAGTGGTAAATCCACCGGAGAAGTCGGAGAGTGCTTCTGCGGGAGCGGTTTCTTCTGGAGCGGAAGGCTTCGATTCGACCTGGGCGAAGCCGGAGAAACCGGAGGGAATTTCGGAGGGAGCCGATTCAGAGGTTGCGGAAGATTTCGATTCGACCGGAGCAAATCCGGAGTAGTCCTGGAAGGCGATCTCGGGCAGGTCTTGCGGGATTTCCGGAGAAGGAAGGGAGGCCTTCGCGGAGGGAGCCGTCACTTCGCTACGGGGAGAGATCTCCGGGAAGGCGGAACTGAATCCGGAGGGAGATTCCGGTTGGACCGCATCAGGGGAGTGCTCCGCGGTCTTTGGCTGAACCTTTTCAACCCCATCGCTTTTCGTTGGTGAGATCGTCGCGGGGGCGATGGACACCGGTATTTCAGATTCGATTTCCTTCGCTGATGGATCGGCTGTCTCTTCCGGTGTCGGAGGGGTCGGGAGCAACGAGGTCGCTCCGGCGGCGAGAATGGGGAACACCCGAACGCGGCCTTCTCCGGGAGATTCGGCGGCTACGATAGGGACGTGGCACCAAACGCAGGCGCCTTCGACGCCCAGGTGTCGGCGTTGCAGGACCAGGGCACCGCGACATTGCGGGCAGTGGAGATGAAGGGTTTCCTCGGGATCCTGATCGTCTTGAGATTCGACCCTGGTTTCCTCGACCGCAGACCGGGAAGTGGTATTTGACACTTCCTGATCGGGCTCCACCTCTTCGGACGAGGAAACGCCTTCGACCGTCGGCCGCTGGATCTTGATCGAAGTAGTGATGTTGAATCCACGCTGAGGGGCGATGCCGGGACCGGAGATCCCGAGATCGTCGGGAAGAGAGGAAAGGATGAGGTCTTCATCGGCGCTCGATTCCCTCTCTTTTGCCGGAATCTGAGCGGTATCTCCCAACAGGCTTTGCTCGTCGAGCCCCAATGTTTCAAGGAAAGCATCCTTCGATGAAGGGGCGTTTCCCGCCCCGTCCTTCAAAGTGATGTCGAAATCCGGATTCATAAAATTTCTGCAAGTTTCGTGTTTCGTGAGTCGATGTTTATAAAAATTAGTATAATTTCTAGAAATTATCAAAAGGTTTTTTGGCCGAAATTTGATTTTTCGTACTTATTAACGACCTTTGGGAATGCTGCGCTTTCCCCACTTTCTGATCCTGTTGCTCGTGTTTGGCGTGCAGGGGTGCATGACGGTCGACTCGGCACCTCCCCCCGCCCCGGGCGGGGCGGCGATCCGTCTGAACGACGCCGATGCAGCCGCCATTGGCCGGAAAATCTGGCAAAACGAATGTGGAGGGACCGTCGAAGGGCTGACCTCATGGAATGCCGGGGAGGATTTCCCCTCGTTGGGGATCGGGCACTTCATCTGGTATGTGCCGGGGCGGCCGGGTCCGTTCCAGGAAAGCTTTCCCCAACTGCTCGCCTACATGGGGGAGAAGGGAACCGCCGTTCCGTCGTGGCTTGCATCGGCCAAGGGATGTCCCTGGACCAGTCGCTCCGAATTCCTCAAGGAGCAGCAGTCACCGCGGATGAAAGAGTTGCGCCAGTTCCTCGCGAACACCGTGTCGGTGCAGACGGGTTTCATCGTCAGGCGACTGGAACTCTCCCTCCCGGAAATGCAGAAGGCCACCAGCGCCGCGACTGACAAGGAACGCCTCCGGCAGAATTTCTACCTCATGGCTTCGAGCCGAAACGGTCTCTATGCTCTGATCGACTATGTGAACTTCAAGGGTGAAGGTATCAAACCCGAGGAACGATACCAGGGCGAGGGCTGGGGGCTTCGTGATGTCCTCCTCG
>JAGRPC010000538.1:0-3963 GCA_020439925.1 Verrucomicrobiia bacterium
TTTCCGGGGATGAGGGATTCGATTTCATCGTTCGCCGTTCCGGCCCTGCACCTGGTTTTGGGGGTTTTGTCAGGGGCTCCGGCGGCGGAAGCGGCTCGTCCCGACGTGCTCTTCATTGCCGTGGATGATCTCCGGCCGTTTCTCTCCTGCTACGGCGACACGCGCGCGATCACTCCGAATCTCGACCGGCTCGCGGAGAAGGGCCTCGTCTTTGAACGGGCCTACTGCCAGGTCGCGAAGTGCGGGCCCTCGAGATTGTCGGTCCTGAGCGGACTCGGTGCGGCAAAAGTGGGCGTGGAGGGGCATGGCGAGCGCGATATCGCCTCCTACCGCGAGCGGAACGGGGAAGTGCCGAACCTGCCCCGGTATTTTCGGGAATCGGGTTACCTGACCCTCGGTTTCGGGAAGATCCAGCATGACGGTTGGACCGAACCCCGCGACTGGAGCGAACCCTTCGAGGCAGGGAGGGAAGGGGAGATCCTGGAGATTGCCGACCTCGCGGCGATGGAAGGGCTTTCCTTCGAGGAGCGCGCGAAAGTGCCGACGCTCATTGCACCCCGCGATGACTGCCCGGTGATGCAGAGTCCCGACGTCCCGGACGAGGCGCTTTTTGCCGGACGCATGACGAGGGCCGCGGTGAAGGTCCTCCGGGAGTCTCGCGAAAGGCCGCTCTTCCTCGCCGTCGGGTATCGCCGTCCCCATCTTCCCTTCGTGGCGCCGAAACGGTATTTCGATCTTTACCGGCCCGATCCCGGGTGGCTTTCCCTTCATCGCGAGCCGGCGGAAGGAGCGCCGCTCATGGCCTGGTTCAATTCCGATGGCTACCAGGGCCTGGCCAAACGCCTCGGCCTGGCGGTGTCCTATCCCCCGACCGACGAGGCGGAAGCCCTGCGCTGGAATGGCTTCGAACTGCGCAGCTATCGGGGCGTTCCGAGGGAGGGGGCGCTTTCCGACGATATCCAGCTTTCCCTTCTTCATGCCTATTTCGCGTGCATCAGCTACGTCGACGCCCAGATCGGGAAACTGCTCGATGCCCTCGACGAAGGCGACGCCTGGTCGCGGACCGTCGTGGTGCTCTGGTCGGATCATGGCTGGCACTTCGGCGAGCACGGGGCCTGGAGCAAGATGACGAACTACGAGGTGGCCACCCGCGTGCCGCTGCTCGTCGCCGCGCCCGGATTGACCCGGGGTGGTCGCACCGCATCCCTCGCGGAACTGATCGACCTGTATCCGACACTCTGTGATCTCGCCGGCCTGGAGGTGCCGTCTCACTGCGAGGGACGCAGTCTCCTTCCCGTGCTGCAGGATCCGTCGAGGGCGGTCCGCGAGGCGGCGCAAAGTCGCTTTTCCCGCTTCAAGAGCCATCTCGGGCGGGCCGTTCGCACTTCCGAATTCCGCTACGTCGAGTGGACCGAAAAGGAAGGAGGAGCCGTGGTCGCCCGTGAGCTCTACGATCACCGCGTCGATCCCGACGAAACAAGGAATCTCGCCCCGGAAAATCCCGAAGCGGTCGCCCGTCTCTCCGCGCTGCTGTCTCCCCCATGAGTGCTTGCCGTGCCTTGACATTTTCCTCCCGGCAGGTTCCGATAACCACCTGATCCCATGAGCCCCCGTTCTTCCCGCCTCCTTGTCGCTTTCGCCGCGCTCTTCGCGCTTTTTCAAAACGCTTCCGCCGCGGACCGCCCCAACCTCGTGGTTTTTCTCGTCGACGACATGGGCGTGATGGACACCTCGGTTCCTTTCCTCACGGACGAGACTGGCAAACCGAAACGTTATCCTCTCAACGATTACTACCGCACCCCGTCGATGGAGCGTCTCGCGGCGCAGGGGATCCGTTTCAATCAGTTCTACGCGATGAGCGTCTGTTCGCCGACCCGGATTTCCATCATGACCGGGCAGAACGCGGCACGCCACGGCGCCACGAACTGGATCAACCCGGACAACAACAACGCCGGTCCCCAGGGCGCCCCCGACTGGGACTGGGAAGGCCTCGAGCCGGGAGATGTCACCCTTCCGGGCCTGCTCGGAGGCAGCGGCTATCGCACCATCCACGTGGGCAAGGGGCATTTTGCTCCCCGTAATTTCCCGGGCGCCGACCCTTCGAAGATCGGATTCGACCGCAATATCGCGGGAGCTTCCTTCGGGTCGCCCGGCAGCTACTACGGCGAGAAGAACTACGGCGGCATCGGCAAACGCACGAGCAGTGCAGTGCCGGGTCTGGAGAAATATCACGGCACCGATACCTTTCTCACCGAGGCCCTCACGATCGAGGCCAACGCGGCGCTGAAGGAAGCGACCGACAAGGGGCAGCCGTTCTACCTCTATTTCGCCCAATACGCCGTGCACGCCCCCTTCGAGTCCGATCCGCGTTTTGCGCCGCATTACCAGGACTCGGGCAAGCCGGTGCCGGCCCAGGCCTTCGCGACCCTCATCGAGGGCATGGACAAATCCCTCGGCGATGTTCTCGATCATCTCGACGCGCTGGGTGTTGCCGAGGACACGCTCGTGGTGTTCCTCGGGGACAACGGCTCCGATGCTCCCCTGGGTGACCAGCACGCGGTCGCCTGCGCCGCCCCCCTGAGAGGGAAGAAGGGCGCTCACTACGAGGGAGGCATGCGGGTTCCCTTCATCGCCGCCTGGGCCAAGCCCGATCCCGCGAATCCGCATCAGCAGGCCCTGCCCATCCCGGCCGGTGCGATCCAGTCGCAGGTTGCGAACGTCACCGACATCTTCCCCACGCTCCTCCAGATTGCCGGTGTGAAGGCGCCCGGAGATCACGCGGTCGACGGCCGCCCCCTCCAGACGCTCCTCACGGGCAAAGCCGATGCGTCGCGTCCGGAGCAGTTTCTCATGCACTACCCGCACGCTCCGCACCGCAGCAACTACTTCACGGTATGGCGCGACGGGGATTGGAAGGTGATCTACCACTACCTTCCCGACGTGCCCACTCACGGCAATGCCATCCAGTCGGGGGGCGCTCGATACCAGCTCTTCAATCTCGCCGAGGACCCCTTCGAGCAGAACGATCTGGCCCCCTCGCGTCCCGCGGACCTGCGCAGGCTCATGGAGGGGCTGATCGCGCAGGCCGAGGCTCATGCAGCTCGTTATCCCGTCGCCGAGGATGGCAAGACCCGCCTGAAGCCTGTTTTGCCCTGAAAGACGCGGGTCGCCGGTCCGGGGAAGCGGCTTGGGGGCCGGCTTGTTCTCAACCCGCGGAACTCGTCACCCAACCCTCCTGACTCATGCACCGCACCCTCTTTGCCCTGTTTTTTCTCGTCGCCGCCTCTCCCTTCGCGGGTGCCGCCGAGGAAAAACCGAACTTCATTGTCATCTTCTGCGACGATCTCGGTTACGGAGATCTTTCGAGCTTTGGTCATCCCAACATCCGCACACCCAATCTCGACCGTCTCGCTGCCGCCGGGCAGAAATGGACCAGTTTCTACGCCGCCGACAATGTCTGTACTCCGAGCCGGACCGGACTGCTCACGGGGCGGTTTCCCATCCGGAGCGGGATGGCTTCGGATCAGCGACGCGTTCTTTTTCCCGACTCCGCGGGAGGGTTGCCGGCTTCCGAGATCACGATTCCCGAGGCCCTGAAGGAACTGGGTTATGCCACCGCCTGCATCGGAAAATGGCACCTCGGTCACCTTCCCGAATACCTGCCGACGAGCCACGGTTTCGACAGTTATTTCGGAATTCCCTACTCGAATGACATGAACCGCATCGACCGGGAAACGAGCCAGCTCGTTCTCGCCGAGGAGGAGAAGTTCGAGGCCTACGACGTACCCCTGATCCGGGGTGAGGAGGAGGTCGAACGCCCCGCCGACCAGCGTTCCATCACGAAACGCTACACCGAGGAGGCGGTGAAACAGATTCGCCAGCTGAAGGAGGGTCCGTTTTTCATCTATCTCGCCCACAATCTCCCGCACATTCCGCTCTTCCGTTCGGCGGCCTTCAAGGATC
>JAGRPC010000538.1:4025-4363 GCA_020439925.1 Verrucomicrobiia bacterium
GAAGGCGGGATCGAGGAACGCACCCTCGTGGTCTTCACCTCCGACAATGGTCCCTGGCTCACCTTCGAGACCCACGGCGGTTCGGCCGGGCTTCTTCGCGACGGCAAAGGAAGCACCTGGGAGGGCGGGCAGCGCGTGCCGACGGTGATGTCTTGGCCGGGGCGGCTTGCGCCGGGCATCGTTCATGAGATGGGAAGCACCCTCGACCTTCTTCCCACCTTCGTTTCCCTCGCCGGAGGCACCCCTCCAGAGGACCGCATCCTCGACGGATACGATCTATCTCCCGTCCTTTTCGGCAAGGGGCCGAGCCCGCGCGAGACGATGTACTATTACCAGGG
>JAGRPC010000539.1 GCA_020439925.1 Verrucomicrobiia bacterium
CCGGCAACTACGCCGACAAGAAGAAGTTCCAGGTCCGCGAATATACCGACGAGGAGTATGCCGCGGAGCTCGGTCGTATCGAGGAAGAGTTCGGTCCTCTCGTCGAGGAGGCCAAGGCGCGTGGTGCCGCCATGCGCATCGGGACGAATCATGGTTCCCTGAGCGACCGGATCATGAATCGCTTCGGCGACACTCCCCTCGGCATGGTCGAGAGTGCCCTCGAATTCGCCCGCATCGCCCGAGCGCGTGGTTATCATGACTTTGTCTTCTCGATGAAAGCGAGCAATCCGAAGGTGATGATCGAGGCCTACCGCCTCCTCGTCGCCCGCCTTGCCGAACTCGGCGACGACTGGAACTACCCCATCCATCTCGGCGTGACCGAGGCCGGCGACGGCGAGGACGGCCGCATCAAGAGTGCCATCGGGATCGGTTCGCTGCTCAGCGACGGCATCGGCGACACGATTCGAGTGAGCCTCACCGAGGACGCGGTTTACGAGATCCCCGTGGCCCGCGCTTTGGTCGATCTGGTGACCTCTTTGCGGGAGAAATTCCCGGAGCCGATCGCGACGCTTTCCTGGGACGAGGTGCCTTGGGATCCCTTCGAATACCGGCGGCGCCCTTCCTCGAAACTGGAAATCCAGGGAGTAGCCGTCGGCGGCGACGAGACGGTGCGGGTTTTCACGAGCCAGCAGAAGTGGGACGCCCTCGCCCACAAGCTCGACAAGCTTGGCGACTACCAGCCGGAGATCGTTCTCGAGACTTCCGGCGTGCTTGAGATCGATCCGCGCGACGATGCCGCAATGGCCTCCCTCAATGCGTCGGAGAGTCCCCGTTTGATCACGGTTGCGGACGATCTTGAACTGCCGCTGATTCCCGCCTTCCGGCTGCTCGCGGCCAAGGCCGATCCGAGGCATCCCATCCTCCTGAAGGACACCCTTTTCCCCGCGACCAAGGAGGGTGCGGACTTTCTCACGTCCCTCCTGAATGCCGCGATGAACATCGGCTCGCTCCTCTGCGACGGCATCGGCGACGCCGTCATCGTTCAGGGAGAGGAGGCGCCGGGCCAGTCGCTGCGGATGAGTTACAACATCCTCCAGGCGGCGGGTACCCGCATTTTTAAAACCGACTACGTCGCTTGCCCGAGCTGCGGCCGCACTCTCTTCAACCTCCAGTCGACCACGCAGAAGATTCGCGAGGCGACGGGACATCTCAAGGGCGTGCGCATCGCAGTGATGGGATGCATCGTCAATGGTCCCGGGGAAATGGCGGACGCCGATTTCGGCTACGTTGGTGGGGCACCCGGCAAGATCAATCTCTATGTCGGGAAGGAGCCGGTGAAATTCAACATTCCCGAGGACGAAGCGGTCGCACGGCTCGTCGACCTGATCAGGGAGCACGGGCGTTGGATCGACGCGCCGGCTACGGTGGCGGAAGTGTGAGGGCGAAGGGGATCTCGACGCTTTGGGATTGCCAAGGTCCCGGGGATCGGCTTCCCTCGGCACATGAACTGTTTAAAGCTCACTCTCGCACTTGTTTGTTCCGTGGCGGGCACGCTCCTGGCCGAGCCTCCCGACGTGGCGGCCCCGCGCACGAAGGTTTATCCCTGGATGACCTTGGAAAAGTGGAGGGAGTTTCACGCGGGTGACCTCGCCCGGGCAAAAGAAGGTCGCATCGATGTGCTCTTTCTTGGCGACTCGATCACCGAGGCGTGGGACAAGAACGGTGCGAAAGTCTGGGAGTCCAACTTCGCCCCGCTCCACGCCGCCAATTTCGGCATCGGGGGCGATACCACGCAGAACGTGCTCTGGCGCATCACCGAAGGGGGGGCGTTGAAGGGCGTGAACCCTCGGGTCGTTGTCTTGATGATCGGGACCAACAACTTCGGCCTGAACGGCGATGAACCCGCCGCGGTTCTTCGCGGCATCGATGCGATCATTGAGGCGCTGGGGAGCGCATGCCCGGAGGCGAAGGTCCTCCTGCTCGACATCTTTCCCCGCGGAAACCCCGGCGACCCCCTTCGCACGAAAGTGACTGAGGCGAATCGACTTCTCGAAGACTACGGAGGGAAGCATCCCGGAGTGACCCGCCTCCGGATCTGGGATGAGTTCATGAACGCGGACGGAACCCTGCCGCCCGAGATCATGCCGGACAAGCTGCATCTCTCGGAGAAGGGTTACTCGATCTGGGCCGGGGCGGTGCTTTCCGTCATACGTCGTCTCCTGGCGGAGTCCTGATAGGTTGAAGCGAGAAGTTGATCCGGAAAAAGACGGCGGTCTTTACAGCCGGACCTATTTCTCTAAGGTGCCGCGATGCCCGCGAAACCCAGATGGGTGGTCCTGCCACCTCCCGAGCCCGAACTAGTCCGCGAATACGCGGCTGCTTTCGGACTTGCTCCGGTTGTCGTCGCTCTCGCCCTGCAGCGGGGCTACCGGGACCGCGAGCAGCTCGAGCAGTTTTTCTATCCCCGGCTCAAGGACCTCAGCGATCCCCATTCGCTTCCCGGAGTCGAGACGGCAGTGCGCCGCATTCTCGAAGCCGTCGACAGGCAGGAAGACGTTGTGCTTTACGGGGACTACGACGTCGACGGGGTGAGCTCCCTGACGGTCCTGCATGCGGTTCTGTCCGCCTACGGGCTCAATCCCCGCCCGTTCCTGCCAACCCGACTCGAGGAAGGCTACGGACTGAGCGTCAAGGGCATTGAAAATTGCATCGAAGACGTGCCGCCGGGACTCCTCATCGCGGCGGATTGTGGCACGAATTCCCGCGAGGAAGCCCGAATGCTGCGCGAAATGGGCGTCGATCTCATCATTCTTGACCACCACGAGCCCTCACCGGAGGGGGTGGCCGAATGTGTGGCGCTGGTGAATCCGAAATTGGGTGAGGATTTCCATTATCTGTGCACGGCGGGTGTGGCATTCAAGGTCGCCCATGCGCTTCTCCGTGCGAGGCCGGTTTCGGGATTCGATTTGAAGGACTATCTCGATATCGTGGCCCTCGGCACCATTGCCGACATCGTTCCGCTGGAGAAGGAAAACCGACTCTTCGCGCGTCGTGGCCTCGCTCAGTTGGAAAGAACGATTCATCCGGGCCTGGTGGCCCTGAAGTCGGTCGCCGGGGTTACCACCCCGATCCGGACCCACGACGTCGGATTCAAGCTGGGTCCCCGACTCAATGCTTCGGGCCGCCTCGACACTGCCCTGGCCTCACTTGAACTGTTGCTATGTCAGGACACGGGGACGGCCCGGATTCTCGCTGAGTCTCTCGATCGCCAGAACCGCGAGCGGCAGGAGCTGGAGCTCGCCACAAGGGAGGATGCCGAGCGCCTCATCGAGAACCTCAAGCCTTCTCAGCGCAGCCATGGGATCGTGGTGGGCTCGCGCGGTTGGCATCCAGGGGTCGTCGGCATCGTCGCTTCGCGCATCTCAAAGCAGTACCACCGTCCCACCTTCATCATCGGCATCGACGAGAGCGGGCTCGGAAAGGGGAGCGGGCGCAGTATTCCCGGGGTCTCGCTCGTCGAGGCCCTCGATTCCTGCCGAGAACTCATCGTCGCGGGCGGAGGGCACGAGATGGCAGCCGGCGTCAGTGTGCGCGAGGAGAATCTCGAGGCGTTTCGGGGGGCGTTTCTTGAACACGTCGCCTCGCATGCCGACGCCGACTCGCTGGTGCC
>JAGRPC010000004.1 GCA_020439925.1 Verrucomicrobiia bacterium
TACTGGAGGAGCTGCTGGTTGACCATCTTGGAGACACGATCGTCGACGAAGATGACCTTGGGAAAGTCGTTGAACTCGATCGTGTGGAGACCGTCTTCGGGGACCGCCGCGAGCGCGGCGGCGAGATCCTTGATGTTCTTGATGAACTTCCCGTTCACCTCGGTCACGATCACGGAGTTCACCGATTCGTAGCCGAGGGTGCTCGGCGTCTTGAGCACGTTGCTGAGAAAGACGAGCTTTTCCCTCCCCTCTTCCTCAAAGGAGGCGGGATCGGCGTTCGCATACACAAGGTTGAATGGGGCCCGGTTGGTCCAGTCGTCCCCCCAGCTCTGCAGATAGGGGAGGGTCAACTCCTGAAAAATGAGACCGCCGAAAATCAGGTACTTGGGACCCCGATCGAACATGTAGGGATCGATGAGGAAATCCTCGGCCGGTTTCCTTGCGAGTTTCACGTCGATGGAGAGGGGCTTGCCTTCCCGGATGATCTCGAGCTTGACCGTATCGCCCACCTTGACGCCGCCCCTGACGAGATGGGAAAAGCTCAGCTTGCCATACTTCGGATGGTTGTAGTTGCCCCGGGAATCGATCGCCTGGCCTGCGATGGAGAGAATCACATCTCCGTCTTTCAAGCCCGCCTGCTCGGCCGAACTGCCTCGCCCGACTTCGCGCACGAAGATTCCCCCCTCCTTGTCGGAGATCCCCGTGAAGTCGCGCAGCGTCTCGTCGAGAGTTTGCGCGAAGGAGATTCCGAGGTTCGGAAACCCCTCGTAATGGCCGTCCTTGAGATCGGCGAGAAAGGCGTTGATCACCGGAGCCGGAAGCACACTCGCCGTTTGCTCTTTTGAGGAATAGCTCAGGAGCAGGCCGACGAGCTTGCCATTCTTCACGACGGGAAGGGTGAAACTGTTGGTACGGGCCTGCAGGGAACCCTTCACCTGATAGAGCAGGAAGACCGATCCGGGAATGAAGTAGCGGCCCACGTCGACACGAAGGACTTCGACATCCGTGGAGACTCCGTCACCGTTGTCCTCGACCTGCCAGACATGGAGGGTCTCTCCGGCCACCACCGAATCATCGATCTGCAGGGGATCGAGACCGTCGAAGACCTTCGAGTTGGAGTCGGCGGGCTCGAGCACGGCGAGGTTGGCTTCGTAGTCGATACCGGCGATGCGGGCGGTGACGCGGGCGCCGCTCGAAGGATGCTCGAGTTCAAGATAGGTCGCATTGACGCACATCTCGGCTGTGGTCAGGACGCGCTTGCCTTCGAGCAGCGCTCCAAGACCCCGGCGCGGCGTCGGAGCCCCTTTTTCCCAGGGACGCAGGAAACTGTAATCCTGCAGAGTCGAATTGACGCGGATAATGGATTTTTCGGGGCTCGCTTTCTGCGCACGAAGCGCTCCGGGCATGGAGAAGAGGGTGAGCAGAACGGCCGCCATGGCGACCGGGAAACGGCGGAGGATCATCGGGAAAGTCATCTTGGAGTCAGGGGGCGAAAATTCGAATCGGGTAGGGAACGGCGCCAGCTTCAGGCAGCCTTCTTCGCGGGTTTCTCTTTTTCCGCACTTCCCGGGTCCTCTGCCCCGGCGGGCTTCTCCTCGGCCTTTTCTCCCTCAGGCAGGTCAAAAAGACCTTCCAACTGAAGAATCTCGGGACGCTCGATGAAGTGATCGAGCCCCACATTGTACTGTGCCTTGATCCGATCGTGCGCGATCTCAGCTTCCTTTCGCTTCAGGACCAGGGGCCGTTCCTCACCGACAAGGCGGATGACGTGATAGGCCTCGTGCCCTTCCTCGTGGAAATCTCCGTAGAAAGCATCGTAAACATCCTGCAGAAGGGTGATCTTTTTCCCGTTGATGGAATCGACGACCAGATGCTTGAAGGTCTGGATGTGGGTGTTGGTGGAGTCAGGCAGGACCTCGGTAAGAACGATCACCTGCGGCCGCTCGCGGTAGATCTCGTGCTCCCCGTAGAATCCGTAGAAATAACGGGTGCGAAGGTCGGTGATATTGTGAGCTGCCATGACATTGCGGTCCAGAGGCTGGAACTGGAGCCCCGAATACAGGACGAAGTTCGGCTGCTTGTCGTAATGGACTGCCTGGATCAGGTAGGGGATGAAACGCTTGAGAGTCACGGTGACCTCCTCGCGTTTGCCGTCGCGCCAGATCTCCAGCGCGACGATGTCACCGGAGAACTTGCGTTCGATGATCTCATTGAGATCGACCCGCTCGCCCTCGATCTCGATGAACCCGTCCGAAGCAATGGGGTGGCCGTCGATGGAAAGAAGAACGTCCCGGGTCTTGAGAATCCCACCGCCGGATCCCGCCGCGTCCGCCTGAACAACCATCACTCCGACCCCGTCGTTGGGTAGACCGAGAGCTCGCCGCTGCGCCGGGTTGAGAAGATTCAGGAAACTCGTCGCGAGATCGACGTATCGGTCATACTCGCCATCCTCCACGTCCTTGAGAAAACGGGAAATCACGGGCACGGGAATCATGTAGCCTGTATTCTGGGCGACATCTCCGCTGTAACCCTGAAAGGCCACGCCCACGACCTGATTGCTCTGCAGTACGGGGCCTCCCGAATTGCCCGGGTTGATCGCCGCATCGATCTGGATGGCAAGGTGGTTGTCGACGCCTGAATGGCTGTAACCACGGAAGTCGATGCGCGAGACAACGCCCCGTGTTACCGAGATGCGATCTCCACCGATAGGATATCCCACGGCAATCACGGTGGTGTTGAGTTTCGGAATCCCGCCGATGAGGAGCGGACGGACGCCCTTGAAACCCGCCTCGAAGTCGGCATCGGACTCCAGTTCCAACAGCGCGAGGTCGCAGTCATGGGCCACATTCACGACCCTGGCCTTGTAGGGCTCGGGATCGCTCACATTCTTGATGTAGATGAGACGACTGTCGCTGACGACGTGGGCATTCGTGAGAAAACGGTTCGGGCCTACGAGAAATCCGGTGCCGTTTCCGCTTCCCATGCCCCCCACGTTCCAAGGCACCCGGTAATTCGGCTGCTTTGTATCGACCTCGACACGCACGATGGCGTCGAGTTCGATCTCGGAAATGTCGGTCTGGACCGACTCCGGAGGCGGCACTTCCAGAGGTTCCTCTCCCGGCGTCGCCGGAGGAGTTTGACCGGGAGGAAGAAGGCGCGGGCCTGGTTGCGCTCCCTGCTGGGCGGGAAGAAAAGTGGCCAAGGCGAAGGTGAAACCGAGAGGGAGCAACACCACAGAGGAGACGGAACGGGGTGGTTTCATTCTGAAGGATCGCGCAAGGACCTGCACCGTTGGTTGCCGGAAAGGTCGAAGCGAGGGCAAATTGTAAGGTTTCGACCGGGAAAGTCAATCATGCCGCCCCCTTGGAACCCTTACGGCTTCGAGGAAATCCGGTGCCCGGAAATGGAAGCGCTTTCCCGTGGCAAGCTTGACCGGAATCGACTAGATTCCTCTTCTTGGAACGGGCCGGAGATGATCGCTGCCTTCTTCGGAAGGGAGAGGAAAGTCCGGACACCGAACGGCAGCATGCCCGGTGAAAGCCGGGGCGTTCCGCTGTAATGGCGGAGCGACGGAAAGTGTCGCAGAAAACATACCGCCCTCCGGATCCCCCGGGAGAAGGATGGCAAGGGTGAAAAGGCGAGGTAAGAGCTCACCGCCCCGAGGGTGACCGAGGGGGCAGGACAAACCCCATGCGGTGCAAGACAGAACAGGGTAAACGGGCAGCCGGTCCGGCCCCGAGGCTCCGGCCGAGGGATACACCCGGGTATTAGTCGCACCCCGCTTCGGCGGGGAGTTTCCGCCTCACAGGGGACGGAGACTAGAGAAATGATCGTCCACCCCGGTCGAACACGGCCCGGATGAACAGAATCCGGCTTACGGCGGCCCGTTCCAAGACCTTCTTCCGGGTTGGCTTCTTTCTTCCCAACCCCTTGCTCCCCCTTGTCGTCCGAAATCTATGGCTTGTTGGCGTCCTTGCAGGCAGGCGGCCGATGTCCGAAAAAGGAGCGACACGAATGCACAGAGACGAGAAGGAGCGAACTGCGTCCCCACTGAGGAGACGGAGAGAGGATAGACGTCCCCTCCGCGTGTTCGCTGTGACGGTTTTCCTCGCTTCGATGGCGAGTTCGTGTTCACCGGAGCTTTACCGCAACCGGGCCGACCGGGAGACCTACACGATCCTTTTCGACAAGGCCAACGACGTCGAGAACGTCTCCCCGGAGGATGTTGCACTCACCGATTCCGAACCGGACTCGGGACCCGATCTTTCGAAGCTCATGCCCAATCCCAAGGGCGCCGATTTCCTCGGTGACTTTGCCCACTACGAGCGCGGTGCCAAGGTTCTCGGTCTCGATGAAGCCCTCGAGACGGGCATCCGCCACAGCCGGGAATACCGAAGTGCGAAGGAAAACCTTTACCTTTCCGCCTTGGACCTGACTCTCGCCCGGCACCGACTTTCCCCCATCTTTTTCGCCAACGGAACGGGGACCCGGGCATCCGACTCCCGGAATTTCAAACTGGAGGAGGGCATGACGGAAATCGTCGCGACGAACACGTTCTCGCGCACGCAATCCGGAGGCTTCAACTGGCTCCTCAAGACCGGCGCGCGGGTCTCCACGGATTTCACGCAGGACTTCCTGCGCATCATGACCGGCAACCAGTCGATCAACGATTCCGACCTTGCCGTCTCTATCGTCCAGCCTCTCCTCCAAGGCGGAGGAACCACGGTCACGCTCGAAGCGCTCACCCAGGAAGAACGCAATGTTCTCTACGACCTGCGGGACTTCGCCGATTTCCGCAGGTCCTTCATCGTTGATCTGGTAAGCGATTATTATTCGGTGCTCCTTGCCCGAGATCTCGTCAAAAACAACTACGTAGCCTACGAGGGCTTCCTCAAGAACGTCGAACGAGAGGAGGCGCTCGCCGAGGAGGATCGCCGCACGCAAAACCAGCTTGGCCGCCTCCGCCAGGCCAAACTCCAGTCCGAGAGCCGCTGGATTTCGGCAATCCGCGTCTACCTTTCGCGCCTCGACGAGTTCAAGATCACGCTCGGAGTCCCTGTCGAGACCAAGCTCGTCCTCGACGACAGCGAGTTGCGGAAGCTCGGCATCGAGGCACCGGGGATCACCCGCGATCAGTCCGTCGAGGTAGCCCTCGTGACCCGTCCCGATCTCGCCACCTCCGCCGACCTCGTCGCCGACGCCGAGCGCCGCGTTAAGGTGGCGAAGAATGGCCTGCTGCCGAAACTCGATGTGGCTCTCGATTACAACTCCGTCAGCGATCCCGACGACACCACACCCGCGATCAACTGGGACCGTCGCAGGTGGGCCGGCTCCGTCGACCTGGACTTGCCCCTCGACAGGAAGGCCGAGCGAAACATCTATCGGGCCACCTTCATCGAGCTCGAGCGCGCCAAACGCTCCAATGAGTTGTCCCGCGATCGCGCCCGCCTCGAGATTTTCGAGGCATGGCGAACGCTCGAGCAAGAGCGTCTCAGCTTCGACATTTCCGAACAGGGCGTGGCCCTCGCGGCCCGGCGCCTCGAAGAGCAGCTTCTCCTCTTCGAACTCGGACGAGGAGAGGCGCGTGACCTGGTCGATGCCCAGGAAGACCTCGTTGACGCCCAGAACCAGAGAACCGCCACCCTGATCGACCACACCTTGGCGCGGTTGCGCCTTTGGAGGGACATGGGCATCCTTTATATTAACCACGACGGATCCTGGGCGGAAAAACTCCAAAAAGAAACGCCCTGAGGATCAACTCCCCCGTAGGCATGAAGAAGTGGATCATCACGGGTGTGGGCGTGGCAGTCATCACAGCGATTGTCTCTATCGTTCGCACATCAGGAAAAAAAGGCGGAGACGACGAAATGCCGGTCGCCGTTGCGCAGCAGGGCGACCTCGTCATCGACGTGCTCGAGGGCGGGAATATCCAGGCCCTGAATTTCCTCGAGTATCGCAATGAGGTGAAGCTTCCCAACGGGATCAAGATTCTCGAAATCATCGAGGAGGGCTATTATGTCACCGAGGAAGATGTCGCCAAAGGCAAGATCCTCGTGCGTCTGGACCAATCCGAACTTGAGGAAGAAATCGTCGACCACGACGTCGAGTTCCAGCAAACCGAGGCACTCTACGCCGAAGCGAAGCAGAACATCGAGATCCAGGAGAGCGAATCGCTCTCCGAGATCAAGTCCGAACGGCAGAAGCTGCGTTTTGCCCTCCTTGACTTCCAGAAATTCGTGGGAGCCGACGCCGCCCGCGAGACCCTCAAGAAACTTGGTCTTCCCTACGACAACGACACCCTCGCCATCTACGAGAAAGAGGCCACCGACCTCATCGTGAAGGCATTCGAGACCCGGCGCGGTGACGGTAATCCCGCCGACTCCGAGGAAGGCACCGAGGTGGCCTCCTTCGCCCTCGTCGCCAACGACAGCCTTGCCGCCAACGTGAATTTCTCATCCTTCCTCAACGAGGCGGAACTTGGCGACGGGGAGGCCGAGCAGACCATCCGCCGGATGCGCGATGAAGCGCTCCTTGCCACCTCGGAACTCGCCCTCGTCGAGGAATCGGTGGAAGGGGCGAAACGCCTCCACCAGCGTGAGTTCATCACCAAGCAGACGCTCGAAAACGAACTCGTCGGCCTCGACAAGGCGAAGCTCGCGGTGCAGCGCAGCCAGACCGAACTCGAGCTTTTCCGCGACTACGAGTTTCCCAAGGAGGCGGAAAAGATGCTCTCGCTCTACGAGGAAGCCCTTCTCGAGCTCATCCGCACGAAGCGCCAGAAGCTCGCCCTGATGTCCCAGATCTACGCCAAATACCGCTCGGTGAAGCGCCGCTACGAACTGGAGTTGAAAAAGCGCGAGAACCTCGAAGGACAGCTCGCCAGTTGCATTATCCGTGCGTCGCAAACCGGCCTTGTCGCCTACGGCGGCGCCAACACCGACTACTACACCTCCCGCTACTACGAGGGTATCTCCGCCGGCGCCACCCTGAAGGTCGGCCAACCCATCATCACCATCCCCGACATGTCGAAACTCGGCGTCGAGGTCAAGATCCACGAGTCCCACATCAAGAAGATCCTGCTGGGGCAAAAGGTTTACATCACCGCCGAATCCGTTCCGGACAAAACCCTCGTGGGTCGGATCGCCAAGGTCGCGGTGTTGCCCGACTCCAATGCCTCGCGCTACAACCCCTCCCTCAAGGTTTACCCCGCCACTGTCGAAATCGACGGCACCCACGAGTTTCTCAAGCCTGGCATGAGCGCGAAGGTGGAAATCATCGTCGACGAACTTGCCGATGTCACCTACGTCCCCGTTCAGTCGGTCTTCGTCGAAAACGGCGAACACTTCGTCTTCCGCAAGACCCTGGGCGGCTACGAGCGGCGTGTCGTCAAGATTGGTTCGCACAACAACGACTTCATCGAATTGCAGGGAGGTATCGAGGCCGGCGAAGAGGTCCTCCTGAAGATGCCGGACGATTACGAGCCCGCCCAGGTCGACAAGTCCCGTCTTGCCCGCCGCAACCTCCCGGAACCGGTGGTTCCCGAAGCCAAAAAGTCCAAGGCTCCCACCGTTTCAAGCGATGAGCGCAAGCCCGGGACGGACAAGAACGCCTGATCCCCGCGGCATTCCGTGCCGCTATCCACTCCCGTCATGGTGTCGTCCACATCTCTCGAGCCGGTCATTGAGCTCCGGGGTGTGGAAAAGCACTATCAGATGGGCGACACCTTGGTGAAGGCCTTGCGCGGAGTCGACCTCAGGATCTACCCTGGGGACTATATCTCGATCCTCGGCCCTTCCGGTTGCGGCAAGTCGACGATGCTCAACATTCTCGGATGCCTCGACCAACCCTCCGTGGGCCAGTATTTCCTCGACGGCATCGATGTCTCGAAACTCTCGGATGACAATCTCTCGCAGGTGAGGGGAAAGAAGCTCGGATTCATCTTCCAGAGCTACAACCTCATTCAGCAGCTGACCGTGGTCGAGAACATCGAGGTTCCCCTCTACTATCAGGGCCTATCCGAGAAGGAAAGCCGGGAAATCGCGGTCGATCTCGCCTGCCGCGTCGGCCTTTCCAAGCGACTCGACCACAAACCCACCGAACTGTCCGGCGGACAGCAGCAGCGCGTCGCGATCGCCCGTGCCCTCTCCAACGACCCCGCGGTGATCCTTGCGGACGAAGCAACCGGCAACCTCGACTCCAAGTCGGGCGGGGATATCCTCGAGATCTTCGACCAGCTCAACGCGGACGGAAAGACGCTCATTCTCATCACCCACGACGAGGGCATGTCCAAACGCACTTCGCGGACGATCCGGCTCAAGGACGGCGAGATCGCCTTCGACAGCCGACGGGAGGAGGTGACGGCATGAGCGTGCCCGTCCTCATCCGCGAGCTCTCATTCTTCCGGCTGAAGCGCTCCGTTCTCCTCGGGCTGAAGAGCCTCTGGCTCCACAAGCTCCGCTCCCTCCTCACCGCCATGGGCATCGTCTTCGGCGTCTGCTCGGTCATCGCCATGCTCGCCATCGGCGAAGGCGCCAGCCACGAGGCGCAGCAGCAGATCAAGGAGCTCGGCAGCCAGAACGTGATCCTGCGCTCGGTGAAACCGACCAACAAAACCACTGCCGGGGAGCAGGAACGGTCCCTCATCCTTGAATATGGCATCACCTACCGGGACATCTCGCAGATCCAGGCGACCGTCCCGGGAGTGCTTGTCACCATTCCCGCCCGCGAGCTGAAGGACTTCATCTGGAACGAGGCCCTCAGTATCGACGGATCCACCCGCGGCACGGTTCCCTGGTTTCCGGATATGAGGAACCGCAAGGTACAGCGGGGGAGGTTTTTCACCCAGATCGAGATGGACACCCGCGCCCCGATCTGTGTCCTTTCGAGAAGCCTCGCCCGCCACCTGTTTCCCCTCAGCGAACCGATCGGGGATACCGTGCGCATCCAGTCGAGCTATTTCCGCGTCATCGGCGTGATCCAGGACGATCCTGCCGTGGCCAATTCCTCCGAGGAAAAAGGCGCCACGGGGGCGACCGACCAGGGCGCTGCCATGGAGATGCTCATTCCCATCACCACGCTCGAGGATCACTTCGGCGAAGTGCTTTTCAAGTATCGGTCGGGCAGCTTCGAAGCGGAAAAAGTGGAGCTTCACGAGGCCACCGTGCGCATTGACACGCCGGATCGGGTCATGCCCGCGGCCGAAGCCATCCGACACATTCTCGAGCGCAATCACAAGGACGTGGACTACACCATGGTCGTGCCGCTCGACCTGCTCCGGAGAGCCGAACGCACCAAGCAGATCTTCAACATCGTCCTCGGCTCCATCGCCGCTATTTCCCTTGTCGTGGGCGGCATTGGCATCATGAACATCATGCTGGCGACGGTGACCGAACGCACCCGAGAGATCGGCATCCGCCGTGCCCTTGGCGCGAAGAAAAAGGACATCGTGATGCAGTTCCTCATCGAAACCGTGATGCTTTCCGGCGCTGGAGGACTCCTCGGAGTTGCCCTGGGACTCCTCATCCCTATCATCATCACCCACTTTGCCCAGATGGAGACGATCATCCAGCTTTGGGCGCCGATTCTCGCGTTCTCCATTTCCGTGATGACAGGGGTGCTCTTCGGCATTTATCCGGCCTTCCGTGCAGCCGGCATGAATCCCGTCGAGGCGCTTCGCCACGAGTGAGTGAAAAGAAAAAGCCCGGCGAGATTGCCGGGCTTTTCTGAATGGAACTGTCTCGGAAAATCCGCGAACAAGAGGATCTCCGGGCGAAATCAGGCAGAGGCCTTCTCCTCTTTCGGGGCGGGCTTGGGAGCCCCTTTCCCCGGGGCACCGCCGCCAGGACCACCCTTCCCGTCGCGCCGCAACACCGACTCGAGTTCTTCCTTGCTCACGAGGCCATCGGCGTTTTCATCCGCTTTCGACAGCCGCTCCCACAGTTCAGCGGGAGCCTCGGTCTTGGACAGCTTGCCATCCTTGTCCGAATCGTAGCGAGAGATCATATCCATCGGTCCTCCTCCGGGACCTCCTGCTCCGGGACGGCCAGGTCCTCCACCAGGACCTCCACGACCGGCCATCATTGCCGCCATTTCCTCGCGGCTCACCG
>JAGRPC010000540.1 GCA_020439925.1 Verrucomicrobiia bacterium
GAATATTTGTCCGCCTGCTTCGCGAGATTCGGGAACCATTCACTCAGCTGGATGCCCGGCACGTTGGTGGAGAGGAATTTCTTGAGCGGTCCGTTGTAATCGTAGCCCGCGTCGGGCTTGGGATCCCAGGTGTCGGAGTGGGACATGCCGCCCCAGAGGAAGATCTGGATGACGCTGCGCGCCTTCGCGGCGGGCTTGGGAGCCGCGGGACCCGGTGTCGCGGCTTTGGCGACGGTCGCGGCGGGTTTGGCGCCGTCCGCGCCGAGGAGGGAGGAACCGGCCATGCCGAGGGTGCCGAAGAGCCCGGCCTGGATCGCGCCGCGGCGGTCGATCGGGCGGGACAGGTTCAGCCCGAACTGTTTCGGGTCGGTGGCGAGGTGGCGAAGGAGATCCTGGGAATTCATGATCGTGTTGGCTTCGGGTTTGCTTCGCGTCAGTGGCGGAAAAGGAATTCGTTGCTGTTGAGCAGCGCCCAGCCGAGGTCGTTCCAATGCTCGGCCCGAGTTCCCTTGCCGGGTTTGTCGTCGGTCCCGATGCCGCAGTAGGTCTTGGCCAGCGAGATTTCATCCGGCGTGGGGTAGCGCGAGAGGATGGTGAGATAGAGGTCCGCGATCATCTCGCGCGGCGGCCGCTTTGATTGGAGGATGGACTTGATCCCCGCGCCACGGTCCAACTTTTCCTGGATGTGGCTGGAGTTGAGCAGGTGCAGCCATTGCGCGGCGACGACCTGGTTGGGACGTTCGTCCTCGGTGCCGGTGGCGCGGGCGGAGCGGCCGAAGAGGGCCAGGAAGGGGCTCGTGATGCTGCCGTCGCCGATCGCAACCGAGGGCTGGCCCTGGGGGATGTAGGTGAAGGGCTCGGGAATCGGGCTGGTGTAGAGCTCGGAGGTTTCGGTGATGCGGTTGATCGCGTCGATGAGGACTTCGGCCTCGAGCCGTCGCAACGGGTAGCTCCCGAACTGCGCCGCGACCTCGGGTTTCGTGGATTTGGCGATGGAGGAAAACTGGTAGGTCTCCGAGTTCAGGATGAGGCGGTAGAGCTGGCGCAGGTCGTATTTCGAGGCGACGAACTCCTGCTCGAGGTAGGCGAGCAACTCGGGGTTCGAGGGAGGATTGTCAGGGCGCAGGTCGTCGGGCTCGTGAACGATGCCGCGTCCGACAAACCACGACCAGACGCGGTTGGAGATGCTGCGGGCGAACCAGGGATTACCCGGGGCGAGGAGCCAGTCGGCGAAGACCTCCCGGGGATCGCGGTCGGGGGACAATTTGACCGACTTGCCATCGGGAAACACTGCCGTCGTGGGAAAGGATCGCGGCGTGACCGCGGCGACGTCGGTCGCCTGGGGGGTGCCGATTTCCTCCACCTTGGCGCGGCCCGGGGCGACATTCCCGGCGATGGTGTGCGTGCCAATGGGATCCCAGAAGACATATTCCTCCTTCCACTCGCTCGTCGGCTTGTAGCCGATCTGGGCGAAGAAGGCCGACATCCCCGAGAGCTTGTCTTTCGGCCAGGATTCGGTGCGGGTGCCCAAAAAGGTGAGGGCGACGACGGAGGCGATCCCTTCGGGACTGCGGTCGGGCATGGCGCGGTAGAAGTTGACCGGGCCGACGCGGAAATTGCTGCCGCTCGAGGTGAGCATCTCGCGGACGAACTGATCATAGGGCTTGTTTTCCTGGATGGAGGAAACGACCCAGCGATGGTAGAGTTGGGCTGCGTTCGGCCAGAGGTTCACCGGGAACTCGGCCTTGATGCGGAGGAGGTCGCCCCACTTCATGCCCCAGTAGACCGCGAACTCGTCGCTCGCGAGAAGCCGGTCGACGAGACGCTTCCGTTTGGTGGCCGTGTCAGGATCGTCGATGAAGGCCTTCGCCTCGGCCGCGGTGGGCAGCGTGCCGGTGACGTCGAGGTAGGCGCGCCGCACGAAGACGGCATCCGAACAAAGGGCCGGTCGCGCCCCGAGCGGCTTCAGCCGGGCCATCACGAGTTGGTCGATGCGGCTCTCCGCCTTCAGCGCCGCCGGACTCTCGAAGAGACTCGCCGGGGTGGGGCGGGGCGCGGTCGCCGTC